>JBMNTU010000072.1:0-12274 GCA_050945895.1 Christensenellaceae bacterium
TTTATCACTGAGATTGGCACCCGATGCCAGCTCTACCCGCCCACTGCTCTGTAGAAATTGATGAAATACTATGAAAACGGAAGCATGAACAAGAAAAACTAAGATTATATAGGGAGGAATATACAAATGGAAATGTTTGACCAATATGCGGTGGCGACCGTCACCGCCGTGTGCGTGGGCGTGGGGTTTGTCCTCAAGCACGCGCTGGATTTTTTGCCCAACAAATACATCCCGCTCATCCTGGCCGTGTTTGGCATTGCGCTCAACTGCTGGGTAAACGGATTTCAGATGGATATCGATATTTTGCTGGGCGGGCTGGCGTCCGGGCTGATGGCCGTGGGTGTGTTCGAATTCGGCAAGCAGATGTTCAAAAAAGGCGGGGGTGGTGACGAAAATGGTCATTGAGCTATCCATCATCATCGCCATCATCGGCTGCTTTGTGGGCGTTGCGGGGTGGCTGCGCGGGCGGGACAGCAAGATATCCACAGACAGCGAGTGGAAGGGCACCGTCAACGCCCAGTTGGAGATGATTCTCAAGTTGCTGAACGAAAGCACCGCCGACCATTCTGTGCTGGCCGGAAGGGTGGAAGAAGCCAACGATAAAAACGAAGCAGCCATCCACGACTTGGACCGCCGCGTGACCATCACCGAGCAAAGCGTTAAATCGGCGCACCGGCGGCTGGACGGGCTGGAAAGCAAAAATTAATCTAAGGATCCGAACAATGGGCCGGTGCGGGAATGCTGCGTCGGCCTTGTTCGTTTGCTGGAAATCAAAAAAGGACACCCTTGCCTGCGCAAAGGGCGGCGCCCGGCGCGATATTACACGCGTATTACTCGGATATAGAATGTAAAATATACCTAAAAGTAACAATTCTTTCACAAACTGTATATAATCTATCCATTATATTTTGTTACACTGGTTCCAGGCAATAAAAACAGCACCAAACAGCCGAATTTGTAAGAATTGCCCCGCGTATCCGGCGGCGTTATTGCCAGCTGCACAGGGGAAATAAACAACCAAACGGCTGGGTATGGTTTTACTGCCCGATTCCAGGAAAGGAAGGGTAATGCAATCGAACTGAGAAGAGAAAGAACCATTGCCGTGCGCGGGCCAAAGCCCGAGGATTTTTCGTTTGCGCTGCGGTTTCCGGACAGGGACTATCAACAGCTTTTGGCAGACATCAGCATCGCCATACTCCAAAGCATCCACGTTGGCTACGATACCTTTCTGGTGGGAATGGACAAAGGCTTCGAAATCCTCTGCGGGGAATCGGCCAGACGGCTGAGGGAAATAGACGAAAGCTTCAAAAAAATAAAAGTGGTGGGCGTACTGCCGCGCCCCGGCTACGAACCGCGCTTTGGCGGTGAGTGGAAAGAGCGCTTCCGCGCGCTGGAAGGCAGGCTGGACGAAACAATCTACCTGGCCGGGCACAAGGAAAACGGCGTCATTCCCGAAAAAGGGCGCTTTATGGTAGCGCATGCAGATGCTTTGCTCTGCTACTGCAACGGCAAAGATGCCGCAGTCAAAAGTGCGGTGGACGCCGCAATCGAATCGGGCGTCCGGCTGATCAACCTGGCAAACAGGATAGAAACAGGGTAGGGCACATCCAGGATCGATAAGGGGATCGATATATCTTTTGTACGGAAAATGTAGAAAACCGCCCAACAAAGCGGTTTTTTACATTTACGTAATATATTCACAATTTGTTCAAAAAAATTATTACATTTTTATTACAAAAGTCTTTACAAACTAAAAATGTTGTGCTAGAATACCATTAAAGCAAATAATTTTTTCTACATGTTCCTCCTGTATTATATTCTATCAAAAAAGCGGCCCTTAGCGGGGCCGCTTTTTTTTGTGCTTCGTCCAAAAGCCGCCCGTTTCAAAATTGTAACAATTTTCATATTTGTGCGCTTAACAATTGATTAATATTTGCTGCTATACTATAATAATAGACGTTGCCAGATATTACAAATATAAAGAGGTTATTTCAGTGATCATCATTGTTAAAAAAGACACGCCCAAAGAAAGCATAAGCGCCTTTGTAGAGGAGCTTAAACGAAAAGAGTTCGGCATCCACCTAAGCGAGGGCGAAAACACCACCATCATCGGCCTCATCGGCGATACGTCCAAGGTCGATATAGACAAGCTGAAGGCGGCTTCTATCGTAGAAGCGGTGCGCCGCGTCTCAGAGCCGTTCAAGCAGTCTAACAGAAAGTTCCACCAGAAGGATACCGTCATAGACGTTGCGGGCCGCAAGATCGGCGGCGGGCATTTTGCCGTTATTGCCGGGCCGTGCTCGGTGGAAAGCGACCCTCAGATTTCAGAGATTACAAAAAGCGTTACGAAAAGCGGCGCAAACATGCTGCGCGGGGGCGCGTTCAAGCCGCGGACCTCGCCGTATGCGTTTCAGGGGCTGGAAGAGCTGGGCATCGATATACTGCTCAAAAACAAACAGCGCTACAACATACCCATCATATCGGAAATTATGGGTATTTCCGATATTCCCAGCTTCCGCGAGGTAGACATCATACAGGTAGGCGCGCGCAACATGCAAAACTTCCGCCTGCTCAAGGAGCTGGGCAAGCTGCGGCAGCCTATTTTGTTGAAGCGCGGGCTGGCGAATACCGTAGAGGAGCTGCTCATGAGCGCGGAATACATTATGAGCGGCGGAAACGAAAATATCATCCTGTGCGAGCGGGGCATCCGCACGTTCGAAACATACACCCGCAATACGTTTGATGTTTCGGCCATTCCCGTACTAAAACGGCTGTCCCACCTGCCCGTTGTAGCAGACCCCAGCCATGCCGCCGGGCATGCGTGGCTGGTAGAGCCGCTTTCCAAGGCGGCCATTGCGGCAGGCGCAGACGGACTGATGATCGAAGTCCACAACGACCCGGAAAACGCCCTTTCAGACGGCATGCAGTCGCTTACGCCCGCCCAGTTTAGCGAAATCATGCAGCGCCTTGGTGAATACATCCGGCTGGAAGGAAAAACAGTGGATTACCCGGAAAGCAGGGCATAGCAGCAAGTATATATCAAAAATATGACGCTTTTGTTCATACCGTAAATTGAAAATATGACAAAAATGTTATAAATTGTGCCCGAATAGTTGTAAAAGACTTGTAAAATATACGAAAAACGAAGCAAATTGAAGGATTTGGAAGCAGTACGCACGTTTAAGAATGTATTTTTTGTTTTATAAGAAATATGAAAATATATTGATGCATGTGCACTCTGGGTGCCGTTGCCGGAGTGTTAAGTAATTGTTACAATTATTACAATTCAAAACTGGGAGAGTTATGGAGGCATCATGAGGAAAAGAATTACAATCGGAATTATTGTCGCAATGCTGCTTATAGCAATCTTTCCGGCATCCGCGCTGGCGGTGGAAAGGCACGAAGTGCTGCAAATCGGCGATGAAGACGAGTGGGTGCGCGAGCTACAGGAAAAGCTGTACGAGCTCGAATACCTGAAGGTGGGCCCCACCGGATACTTTGGAACAAATACGCAGCGCGCCGTGCTGGATTACCAGAACGACAGCGGGCTGTCTTCAGACGGAAAGGCCGGCCCGCTTACGCGCAAAGCGCTGCTGGGCGACGCCTATGCAGATATAGACAATTCGCGCGTGGTGAACAATACCTACCAGCAGGAAGGCGAACCGGCGCAGCAAAAAACACAGACAGAAGCCGACGGCCAAGATACGACAATCGGCTCGCTGGGGCTTTCGCCCGGCGATAAAGGCGACGAGATCGCCAAGCTGCAAACGCGGCTCAAAGAGCTGGAGTATTACGATTACGGCTCCATAACGGGCTATTATGGCCCGGTTACGCAGGAATCCGTCAAAAAATTCCAGCGTACGCACGGCCTGACGGCAGACGGTGTAATGAACGCGAGCACAATGGAAGTTTTAAACTCCGGAAGCGCGCGCTACTATACAATGTACCCGGGCGACCGCTCGGACGACATCCGCGCAATGCAAGACCGCCTGCGTGAACTGGGCTATTTCAGCGCCAGCTCGACGGGCTACTATGGGCCCATCACGCTTTCCGCCGTGCAAATGTTCCAGGAGGCCAACGGCCTTGTTGTAGACGGAAAAGCAGGCAAAAATACACGCGGCGTACTGTTTTCGGATACGGCCGTTGCAGCAAGCGGCGGTGCGGCAGCGCCTGCGGCTTCGCAGCAGCAACAGCCCGCAGCAGAGCAACAACCTGCGCCCGAACAACAACAGCAGCCCGCAACCGAACAGCAGCCGGAAGCAGAGCAGCAGCCTGCGCCCGAGCAGCAGCAAACAGTGGAACAGCCACCGGCAGCAGAGCAACCGGCTCCGGCCCCCTCTGCGCCCAGCGGCAGTATAGACAAATTGATGGAGGTCGCAAATTCTCAACTGGGTAAGGGGTATACCTACGGCAGCAACGGCCCTTCGACGTTCGACTGCTCTGGGTTTGTGTATTACTCGCTTAAGAATTCCGGCTTTGCAACAAGCAGGATGAGCTCCGCAGGCTATTCAAACGTATCTGCGTGGACATCCGTGCCGGATATGAACTCGCTTCAGGTGGGCGACATCGTATTTTTCAAATCGGACAAAAGCTCTGTTATAAGCCATTCCGGCATTTATATGGGAGGTGGAAGCTTTATCCATTCGGCTCCGTCGAGCGGCGGCGTTGCCATCAGCACGATGACCTCCGGGTATTACAACAGGAATTACGTCTCTGCAAAACGGATCGTGTAAACCTGGCAAATAATTGAACAATTGAAAAGAGAAAACCCCGCTACACCAGCGGGGTTTTTGCTGCGTAAGATTTGAAATCTTTGATTTTGCCGGCGGAAGGTATACCGTCGCAGGCGGTAGGGCGAAGTAGCGCAGCTCGGATGTGCGAGATTTACTGCGCGATAATTAAAAGGAAAGATTTATTTTCCGGGGGCAGGCCCGTTGGGCCCACGCTTCGTATGGGCGTTGCCCTCCTTGCCAGTCGGCACCGCCGCATACTACGCGGGCTCATGCGTCGCTGTATCCCGCTTTGGCGGGCTCATGCGTCGCTGTATCCCGCTTTGGCGGGCGCTCCTCTTCGCCCCCAAACCCCCGCCGGGGGAACCGGAACGACCGCCGCCAGATGGCGGATAAAGGAAGTGGAGGTTCGGCTGAGTGCGAGGCGATTGCGACCGAAACCTGAGAGGGAAGCAAGAGACCGCAACGAAGCCCCGTCCCAATGTTCCCCCGCGCTTACGGGGGTGCGCTGCGGATTCGCTGCGCCGTTGGCTTGCTTATCGCGCGCTTACCCGCCTTCGCTTGTCGCTGCATCTGCCCATCGGGGCAGCGCTCCAGCTCGGCCCTCCGATGGCTGATGCGGATGCCTGACGGTCGAAATCTTTGATTTCGCCAGCGGAAGGTATACCGCCGCAGGCGGTAGGGCTAAGGGCAAAGGCAAGGGCAAGTTGTGTGGGATGTGGCGATGTACACTTTACCGTAACGAGGTGCAGAGGCAAACGAATGCCGCCCAAAACGGTTTTGGGCGGAACAATCGCGCGCGTCGGCGCGTCTGGTTTTGGTTCCTTTTGCCTATTGCAGTTTCTCAAATGGTTGGTTACTAACCATTTGCAAGAAAGTGCTATGCAGCGAACCTTTTCAGGTCGCGTTAGCGACCTATGTTAAGTTGATACGCTGTAAACAAAAGGAACGCCCGCCGGCGAGGCAGTAGAACGAAGATGCAGGTGGGAGAAAGAGTGGGGATATAAAGATTTGCGCTGGGCGAAGAGGCGGAAGATGATGGATAGGCGGTAGAGCCGCCGCCAATAACGCCGCCTGCCCATAGCCCTGGCGCCGGGGCGGTGGTAGAAAAGGGAAGAAGGCAAGGGCGGAAGATGACGAATAGACAGTAGAGCCGCCGCATAGAACGCTGTTTATTCGCAGCCCTAACGTCGGGGCAAGGCAGAAAAGAAGGGTAAATATCCGGATTTGAAAAATAGCGCGTATGGGCGTATAATCTATCCATGAAGGGGAGCTGGGAAGGCTTTTTCTTTCGGAAAGGGTGGACAGATGAAAAAAACCGGAATGGCGATTTGCCTGCTGCTGGCGGCGGTGTTGGCGCTTGGCGCGTGCGCTGCGGGGCCGGCGGCTTCCAGCCCCATTGAAGCGGGAAACGCGGATAAGCCGATGGAGGACGCTGCGACGATGGTGTTTTCTATTGCGTTTGATATGGCGGCGGGCCAGGGCGACGATCTGGCGCAGCAGCAGATTGGCGCGGGCAAGGAAAGCGCTTATGCTGCGGAGTTTTTGGATAGCGGCAGGGATGGTGTGATGCTGTTTTCGGACGACCTGATGTTTTTTACGGAAGACAGCGAGGGCAACGTACGTAAGATACAGGCGATGCTGAAAAAGGGGTCGGATTCGACGGTTTATTATATGGCGGCGGCGCTTGCGGCGCTTGCGCCCGACCTGGCGGATGACGCGCTGGCCGCGTCGGCGGACTATCTTTTGCAGGTGCAAAACTATAAGGCCGGGGAGGCGGATTCTAAGCCGGATGCGCTTTTGGCGGGGAAATATTACTTCCAGCTGGACGACATGGACGGGTATTATTTCGTTCATATTTGGAGCGAGGCCGAACAGGAGGCCGACCCGTATTATACGGAAACGGAGCGCTACCGGTTGGAGGTGCTGTCTGCGTTTTCGGCGGGGGCGGATGTTTCGGAGATTATTGGAAAACCGGCCGGGCCTAGCGGCAGCGGGGAGATTTTCCAGATGTAGAAAATGGGTATAGGAGAAAGCCTTGTGCAAATGCGCAGGGCTTTTTTTATGGGGTTTGAAATCGTTGATTTCGCCGGCGGAAGGGCGAGAGGCTAGGACAAGTTCAAGGGCAAGGGCGGAGGATAACTGGAGTGAGAGCGTTCCCCGCGCGGTGCGCGGGGAAACGGACGGTAGGCCCCGACGAGGGCTATGGGCATAGCGGACGCGGCGCACAGGGAGGGGATAAGGGCGCAGTAGCGCCGCTCGGATTTGCGGCGAAGGGGCGGAGATAGAGGATAGGCGGTAGAGCCGCCGCACATAACGCCGTCTGCCCGTAGCCCTAGCGCCGGGGCGGTGGTAAAAAAGGGAAAAGGGCGAAGGGGCGGAGGATAAAGAGAGTAAGAGCGTTCCCCGCGCGGTGCGCGGGGAAACGGACGGTAGGCCCCGGCGAGGACTATGGGCATAGCGGGCGCGGCGCGCAGGGAGAAAATAGGGGCTTGGTTGCGCCGCTCGGATTTGCGGCGAAGGGGTGGAAGACGAGAGATAGGCTATGGAGCCGCCGCCAATAACGCCGTCTGCCCGCAGCCCTGGCGCCGGTGCGGTGGTAAAAAAGGGAAGAAGGCAAGGGCGGAGAGCAGGGAACCCATACGAAGAGCGAAGGCGCTGAAGCCTATACAATATATTTGCTCAATCTATAGCCGACGGGCTTTAAACGGGGGCGAGGAGGAGCGCCGCCAGATGGCGGATGCAGCGACGCACGAGCCAGCGGAGTATGAGGTTTCGCGGACCGGGAGGGAAAGCGAAACCCATACGAAGAGCGAGGGCGCTAAAGCCTATACAATATATTTGCTCAATCTATAGCCGACGGGCTTTAAACGGGAGGTAAGAAAATGCCTGATTATAAAAAGATCGAAATGGAAGAGGAGCGGCAGGATGTGGCGCTGGAAAGCGAAACGGACGCAGCTGCGGGCGACGGCCTTAAAACGGGGGATGTGGACGCGCGGAGCGAGGCGCAGAGAATCGCCGACGCAATGGTGGCGAAAAAGCTTCGCAATATGCCAAAGAAAGAGGAGCTGATGGAGTTTCGCAGGTGGAAGCAGGAAATGGCCGGCTGTATGGCACGGCTGCGGACGAGGCGACACTGCGGGCGATGGAGCTGGAAAAAAGGGCTGAGGCGAAGATGGCTGCCATTGACGAGGGGATTGCGCAGGATTATATGGACGATGCGGTGATCCTGGCGATGGCGCGCGAAAACGAGGCGATTGACATCCGGATGGCAATGAGCGAAGTTGCCATGAGGAACCCTGCGTGGCTGGTAAACGCCGCGCAATTGCCGGGCATGGGCGGAAACCCGGCGGGGCTTCGGGTAAAGCGGCCCGCATACGAACCGCCTAAAATCATTTAAAAAAACATATGACGTGCGCAATGGAGCGCCCGTTTGCCAAACGCAAGGGACGCCGGCCTTTCCGGCAGGAGAAAAAAAGACGCTTGGCAGGCGGGTTTTTTGTTTGCCTTTTTTGCGGTAAGAGAAGCCGGCTTTACCGGCGTGAGAAAAATGGCCGCGCAAAAGGCAGGCACGCCCGGCGCAACAAACGAGAGGAGAGCATTATGGCAAGGATCGAAAGTTTGAACGTATTGCTGGATACGACAGGAAAGGACTATCTGGCGGAGCTGTATGGAAAGGTCATCCAGAACATACAGAAAGCGGCGGTATCTTCCGCCATTAAAAACACCGACCTTTCGGGCAACCCCGAAGCGGGCACGGTGGAAGCAAAGCGTTTTGTAAACGCAACATCGAAGGCATACGGAACGGCGCGCCAGGCCGCCAAGGGCGACTACCTGAAGGCGCGGCCGGTGACCATTGCGATCGACAAGAACAAGGAGATCGTGGAGGAGCTGGAAGACAAGGACGCCGCGTTTTACGGCGTGGAGGGGCTGCTTGTAAACCGTGCGCAGAACCATGTGATGACGATGACGCGCGAGCTGGAGCAGGCGTTTTTCACCGAGGCGGTTTCGTCCGGGGCGGAATTTACGACCAGCGAAACGGAAGCGGAGAAGGTGCTGGAGGAAGCGATCCAGGCGCTGGAGTGCGTAAAGAACGACTATGTGGACGGCGTTCCGCGGGATATGATCCATGTAGTCGCGTCGCCCAAATTTTACGGTAAAATACGCACATACATCGACCAGGTTGCGTCTAACGCCAACGTGGACACGGCTGCAGAGAGCATCAACGCGTTCCATGGCGTGCGCATCGACTCTTCTATTTACCTGCCTGCGGATACGGAGTTCGTTGTGATGGCAAAGGGCAGCGTGGCGCAGCCCGTTCGCCCCAAGCCGTACGCGGCGGAGAAGATTCCGCTGTCGGAGGCGTATGCGGTAGAGCTGTTCTTTTACTATGGAACAAAGGCCGTTATGCCCGACCTGATCTTTTATAAAGAAGAAGCGTAAGGGAATAAACCCCCGGCGGAAAGGATAGAACGATATGAGCATTGAAATTGGTGTGGACAGCTATGTTACCGCCGCACAGGCGACGGAATACATAGAAAGCTGGTATACCGCACAGGATGAAAAAAAAGCCGCCTGGGAGGGCCTTTCGGCGGCGGACAGGGAGGCCTGCCTCCGCCGTGCGGCAACCGCGATGGAGCGCCTGAGATATACGGGCGTTAAAAAGGATTTCCGCCAGGCGCTTTCCTTCCCGCGCACATTTACCAAAAACGGATGGGCGGACGAAGCGTATGTGGTATTGCATTCGGTGGACGCGCAGGGCGTTCCCAAAGACGTTTGCCACGCGCAGATAGAAGAGGCGCTGGAACTTGCATCGCCGGGCGAGAGCACGGAGCAGAGCCGCATACGCAAGGGCGCAGTAAAGAGCTATTCGGTCGGTCATCTTTCGGAGAGCTACAGCGTGGCGGCGGCAAGCGAAGCGGCGGCGCTTTGCTCGCAGCGCGCGTACGAGCTGCTCCTTCCTTATGTGGGAGGTGGGTTTGATGTGCGTTAGGCTGGAAAAGTATTTAAACCAGCGGGCCGAATGGGAAGCGCGGACGGGGCAGGATATGTACTTAAAGCCCCGGTTTGCCGCGGCGGTTGGCATTCCCGCGCGGATCGAAAAGGCGGTGCGCGTTGTGAAGGACAGCCTGGGCAAGGAGGCCGTTTCGGACACGACGGTCTATTGCCTGGCGGAGGTAAAGCCGTTTGACCGTATAGACGGCCGGGAGGTCATTTCGGCCTGTGAATGGACGGGCCGGGACGGCAAGACGCAGGGCGTGGAGGTGTACCTATGAAAGTAGAGCTTACATGGCGCGGCGAAGAGCTTTTGGCTGCGCTGGAGCAGGGCGTGGAAACGGCGCTGACGGACATCGGCCGCGACCTTATGCAGCGGTCGGCGGCGCAGGCTCCGACCGATTCGGGCGAGCTGAAGGCAAGCTGCTATATGCAAACGGACGGAACGTCCGTTACGGTGGGGTATGCTGCGCCGCATGCCGCGGCCCAGCACGAAGACCTGACGCTGGCGCACAAAAGCGGCAAGGCCAAGTTTTTGGAGGACCCGTTTAACGAAAACGCGGAGCGGTATGTACGGATGATTGCGGATGCGGTGAAAGGAGGGCTGTAGCATGATGCTTCAGGATATGGCGGAATACCTGCGTATGCAGGGGGCGGCGTCGCCGGGCGAGGACCTTTTTATCGGCGCGCTGCCAAACAGCCCGGATGGGTGCATTGCGCTGTTTGAATATGCGGGATGGCCCAGCAGCCGCATTGCGGGGACGGCTGCGCCCGGGCTGCAGGTGGTTTGCCGGAGCAAGGCGGACTACGCCGGGGCAGAGCAGGCGCTTGCCGAAATACACAGGGCGCTTATGAGGATTGGCTATGTCGATTATGACACGGATGGCCTGACGATTGTAAACGGCCGCATATATTACCTTGCAGAGCCGGTTGCGTCCGGCGTCACCCCGCTGGGGGAGGACGACAACGGGCGCATACGGCTGGCGAGAAGCTACTATATATTAATGGAAGACGAACAAAACTAACGGAGGTTATGAAAAATGGCAGAAACAAGGAGACCGGTACCCAAAATTGGCGTGGACATGCTGTATGTTGCGCCGGTGACAAAAGACGACGAAACAGGGACGACGTACGGCACGGCCGTGCGCCTTCCGGGGCTGAACAACATTGGCTACGACCCTTCTACGCAGAGCGCGACGTACGACGCGGACGACGGCACATATGTAAGCTTTGCGGCGGACGGCACAACGACAGTAACCGTGAAGGTGGCGGACCTTTTGTCTGAACACTATGCGATGCTGCTTGGGCTGGAGCAAACAGCCGAGGGCGTTGTGGAGGAAGGCACGGCAGACAGCCCGCCGGAAATGGCGCTTGGCTGGAGGAGCCAGAAATCGGACGGATCGTACCGCTTTGTGTGGGTGCTGAAGGGTAAATTCGCCAAGAGCGCGGAAACCTACGCAACAAAGAGCGGCTCGGGCGTAACATACAACGACCGCGAGCTGACCTACACGGCGCTAAACCGAATTGCAGACGGCAAAAAACGCCGCCAGCTCGATTCGGACGACCCCAAGCTTCCCGCGGGCACAACGCTTGCGGCGCTTTCCGACCCGGATACAGGCTGGTTTTCCAGCCCGGATTTTGAACCGGCCGGCGGCTGATTTGGCTTGACAGGACGAAATATGCAGGGGAGGCCTGCCCGCTTTGGGCGGGCCATTCCCCAAAATAAATGAGTAAAGGAAACGGTAAAGAGAGGAAATTGCAATGAAGAATGTTTGTTTGAAGATAGGAGACAAGGAGTTTCAGAAAATGTACCCGATGATCGGCGACTGGAAGAACCTGCTGCAGTTCAACGAAACGGTGAAGGGGAAAAACATGATTGCGGACACCGAGCCGATGGCAGAGGTCATCCATGTGGTGGCGGAATATGTGGGCGCGCCCGAGGCGGAGATAGAAAAGCACTGTTCGCTGGATAAAATACTGGAGGCGTTCCACGCGATAGACGAGAACATCGTAGAGGCGTTTACGGGGGGAAAAGACCCAAAAAACGCGGAAGGGCGGAAACGCCCGGCGAAACAATAGAGCGCATCTACTATGCGGCGCGGCGCGCGCACGAGCAGTATGGCGTGCTGGTGGACGAATACATGAACCAGCGGCTGGATTTGTTTATACGCATGGCGGGCGCGGAGGAGCCGGAGACGGTTTACTTTATTGACGAGGTATAGCGCCATAGGCGGCAGTACGGATGGGCGAGGTTTATTGGGAAAGCTTATGACACGGGGCGGATAAAAGAACGGGCAGGGGTTTTGTGCACCTCCCGGAGGCCTTTTCGCCCCTTTTTGTACTCATGCGTCCCGGGTTGGCGGATTGGCCGGCCTGGGGCGCAATTTACCTTTATTATGCAGCCTGCCGCAAAGCGGGTTGTTGCTTAGTGTAAAATAATCATTGGCAAAAGGGAGGCGTCCAGAAGGCGCCTCCCACAGATACACACTTGATATAATGATTTTGGAAAAGAATCAATCAAGGAGTGTATGCAGTAATATGGTAAACGA
>JBMNTU010000073.1:0-12246 GCA_050945895.1 Christensenellaceae bacterium
CGCAACGAAAAGGCGCTCGTATTCGTCTGTATTGTGCAGCAGCTTTTCTGTGAATTCCAGCATTACGCAGGCGGCGGTATATTTTTCGTAGGTGTTTTGTATCTGGTAAAACTCCTGTCGGATATTTACGCCTGTTAAAATAAGGCGCCCGCCTTTTGCCGGCTGGAACTCGAATTCGCCGCAGCAAAAAAGCTGCGCCGCGGGCTTGAGGCGGCTTTTGGCCTTGCGCACACCCCGTGCCGTTGCGGTTATGGGGCCGCTTTTTCTGGAAAAAAGCGTGAGAAGCTTATCCGAATCCTTATAATTGACCGTCCGTAGGACGATTGCGTAGTGCTGTTCCATTACTCTTCCCTGTACCCGAGCGTTTTGAGTATGGAGGGCTTGTTGCGCCAGTCTGGCTTTACTTTAACAAACACCTGCAAAAACACTTTATGGCCGAGCAGCTCCTCCATGTCCTTGCGGGCGGCCGAAGCAAGCTTTTTGAGCATGGCGCCGCCTTTTCCGATGACAATGCCCTTGTGGGAATCCTTTTCGCAATAAATGACCGCGTCTATATGGTATATCTTTTTCTGATCGTCAAACACATGCTTTTCTATTTCCACGCCAATTCCATGGGGAATTTCTTTGCCGATGCCCTTCAGCGCTTTTTCCCGAATGATTTCGGCAAGCGTGAACGATTCGGGCTGGTCGGTAACCATGCTTTGGGGGTAGAACTGGGGGCCGTCCACAAGATACTGCTCCAGCTCCTTTAAAAGAAGGTCTACGCCGGCGCCTGTTTTGGCGGATACGCGAAACATCGGACGGTCGAAAACGCGCAAAGAATTTTCGACCTCTTGTATCCGCGCGTCATCTACGGCGTCTGTTTTGTTGACGGCAATAATAACGGGAAGGTGCGCCAGATTGGCAAGGGTCTGCTGATCCCGTTCGCGTGCGCCTGTTTTGGCGTCCGCCAAAAAAAGCACGACATCCACGTCTTTTGCAACGGATTCGGCCGTTTTGACCATAAATTCGCCCAATTTATTTTTGGGTTGCATGATGCCCGGCGTATCTACAAATACCATCTGGTAGGTATCCGTTGTCAAGATGCCGGTGATGCGGTTGCGTGTCGTCTGCGCTTTTTTGGTGACAATGGCAATTTTCCGGCCGATAAAAGCGTTCAGCAGGGTGGACTTTCCGACATTTGGGCTTCCCAGAAGGGCGATAAATGCAGATTTCAATTGAATTCCTTTCGTTTAAGCCGGCGCGAATATTAGCAGCTCGATTCCTTTGAACATGATGATTGTGATAGCGATGCCCAGCAGCGCGCCGACCAATACTTCGGCAAGCGTGTGGACTTTTGTTTCCATCCGGCTTTCCGCCACAATGAGCGCCATGATTGCCGCAAACGTTGTGGCGACAGGGTCTTCGGTAATAAAGGCGATCGCGGTAAAAAGACAGAATGCAAATGCGGTGTGGCCGCTGGGCATACCGCCTTGCACATAGTTTCCGCCTCTTTTGATAAACCGCGACTTGATGGCGATGACGGCGATGAACACCATCAGCAGGCAGGCAAATACGACATATGCGGCAGCGTTTTCCGAAAAGAACGCAACGGCATAGTAGGAAAGGTTGTAGATTTTGCGGAAAAAGATCAGGTAGCCGACAATGACCGAATTGATAGCAGCCACAAGCACGGCGCTGGCGGAAACGTCTTTGGCCCGGCGCGCAAGCTCGCTATATTCATTTTTTACGGCAATGTCTACGGTAGCTTCCACAGCCGTATTGAAAAGCTCTGCAAAAATAACGAATGCGATGGACAGGGACAGCGCAATCAGCTCGAACCGCGTGACCTGCGTTAAAAGCGCAGCCACGACGACGAGCACGGCGGCGGTTACATGGATCTTCATGTTCCGCTCCATTTTGAACGAATGCAAAAAGCCGTTGATGGCGTGGTGGAAGCTTTCGATCAGGGATTTGGACGACTTTGGCGCTTTTTTTTCATTTTCCATCCGTTTCCCTTTCAATTCCTGCTTCGCTTAAAATATATTCTGCCTCGGCCAGCATGGTTTTTTCGTCCTCTACCGTCTGGTGGTCGAAACCCATTAAGTGCAGCATGCCGTGTACGCTTAAAAATGCGACCTCGCGCATCAGGCTGTGGTCGTATTCCTCTGCCTGTTGTTGTGCGCGGCGCATACAGATTGCAATATCGCCCATAAACAGCGCATGGTCTATGTATTCGGCGTCGATATCTTGCTGGTATTCGGCAATGGTATGGCCCTGCAGGTCGTAAGCCGGAAAGGAGAGTACATCTGTTACGCTGTCTATACCCCTGAATTCTTTGTTGAGGGAGCGAATGCCCGCCTCCGTAGTAAATTTTATATTTACATACATATGGATGCCCGCATGCCCCTCGAGTAGATCGAGCGTATGCTTGATTCCTGAAGTCAGTTCCTCTGTGAGGGCTGCATCCTCCTGCTCGTTAAAGAACGTTATCTCCATCTTCTGCTCCGTGTATTTTAATGTCCGGGTATTTGATCCGGTGGCTGTATACGCCGTCAAATATACTAACAAACGCCTCTGCGATTTGGTTTAGGTCGCGCCGGTTTAGAGGGGCGTTATCCAGCTGGCCCTCGTCATAAAGGCTTTTGATTAGCCTGTATACCTGCTCTTTGATCTCTTCGCTGGTGGGGTTGTCCATACTCCGCACGGCAGCCTCTACAACGTCTGCCAGCATAATGATGGCGCCTTCCTTTGTGACGGGAGGAGTGCCCGGGTATTGGAACTCCTTGATGTCTACATTGGGGTCGGCCTCGTGCGCCTGGTGGTAGAAATATCGCGCAACGCTGTTGCCGTGGTGCTGCGCCACAATGGTTTGCACCTCTTTGGGCACGTTGTGTTTTTTGAGCAGCGCAATACCGTCCGGAACATGCTTTTTGATAATGCGCGCACTTTCCTTTGGTTCCAGCGCATCGTGCGGGTTGACATTGTTTTTCTGGTTTTCTTTGAAATAGAGTGGATTTTCCAGCTTGCCTACATCGTGGAAGTAAGCACCAACACGCGCCATCAGCGAAAAGCCGCCAACCGCGTCACAACCGGCTTCTGCAAGGTTTGCAACGAGCATACTGTGGTGGTAGGTTCCGGGGGCCTCGAACATGAGCCGCTTTAGAAGCGGATGGTCGGGGCCGGAAAGCTCGAGCAGCTTGGTGGGCGTAATGAGCCGGAATGCATTTTCGATGATGGGGATTACGCCAATACTTGCAATACCGCAAAGCACGCCGGAAAGGGCCATAATACCGTATATCTGCCATAGCTGCTGGGTATTGCGGATTTGCAGCAGCCACGCGATTGTTTCGATAACGATGCCCGGTATGACAGAAACAATACCGGCGACGATGAGCCGGGAACGGTAGCGCATATCCTTTAGTGCATATACCGCAAAAAAGCTGCCAATAAGCGTTGTTAGGAGAATGATCAGCGATTCGCTGCTGATAATGCTTTGCGTTCCCAAAGATTCGTTGGCAACAAGCGCTTGCGTGCCCGTTGTTACGCTCATGAGAAGCAGCGATAAAAATACGCTGTATACCATTGCGTTTTTGGGAGACAAAAGAACGGAACCCAATATTACAAACAGGATAATCGGATAGATGTGGATGGCGACAAGCTGCGAAATTGCCGTAAGTGCATAAGCCGCCGTTGTAAGGATGCAAAGAATGGCTACCTTTTTTATATCCTGCAGCAGGCGCCGATTGAAAATCATAAGAAAGATGACATACATTGCAAACATTAATATGATATACAGAGAGATTGCAAGATAGGGATTGATGGAGGTGCTTTCGGACGAAAGAAGACCCAGCTTGCGCAGGACTTCGTAGTCTTCCGTTTTGACGATTTCGCCCTTGACAACAATATTCTGCCCGGCCTTGTAAGTGACGGGCACTACCATCGCTGCAATTTCGTCTTGCTGCGCCTGGGTGGCTTCCTCGTCGAACACCAGGTTGGAGACGACATTGTTGGAGATGATTTTTTCCAAAAATGCTTTTTTCTCACTGGAAAAACCGAATTGATCTACAATATCGGTAATGATCTCGGTTTTTGTGTGGCTGAGCGTGTCGGTATCGATCCCTTCGAGCAGGGCAGACTGAACGCTGTTGTTTACAGCGTCCTTCAGGTCGGTCATTTGTGTTTGGGACATGGAAAGAACGGCGAGAATATCTTCGTCGGCCAAATATTCAGGAAGGGCATCCTTCAGTTCCTTTACATTTTCTTCTGTAAGCAGCGCCTGCCAATCTGCGGTTTCGGCATTAAAGGGTTGTATGACATATGCAGTGGGAGCGGGCGTGGGAATGGGTGTAGGGTCTGCGCTGGCATCGGCCAAAGGTGCTCCGGATGCTTCTGCAGCAGCAGACTCGGCAGCGGAGGCCTCTGCTTCGCTCTGGCGGAGCGCCGCTTCCGCTTCCTGCAGCTTCTGTTCTTGGTCGGCCCGGTAAATTTCTTCGGCATGCTGCTGGGCGGCGATGATGGAAGCGAAATCTTCCTCTGTTTTCGCCAATACTTGCTGACTGATGGCAGTATCTTTTTTATAAACGGGGTCAACTTTTTGCTGCTCTTCGGCAATGAGGCGCTGCGTGGAAATATCGTCCACCACATCTACAGGCGCCGTAATCGTTTCGGGCGAAATACCGCCTTCCGTTATATCGTATGTTTGCGCTGTGCTGGAAACCATTGCAATGACAAGACAAATAGCAAGCGCGCCTGCCGTCATCAATATATTGACAAACGTATTTCTTTTGTTTTCGTTTAATTTATATTTAGCCATTCTGCTCCCTTTTTACAGAAATTACAAGGAGTTTCCAGACCGTGTTTTTACAGCCTTTTGTTTGCTTTCGTACTTTTCGTAAGCCTTAATAATGTTTTTGACCAACGGGTGCCGTACGACGTCCTTGTGCGTCAAACTGATGGTGGCGATGTTTTCGATGCCCTTTAATATCTCGACAGAACGCTTGAGACCGGAGGCGCGCGTCTTTGGAAGGTCGATCTGGGTGATGTCGCCGGTTACGACGACCTTGGAACCTTCTCCAAAGCGCGTTAAAAACATCTTCATTTGCTCGTTGGTGCAGTTTTGGGCTTCGTCGAGAATGATAAAAGCGTCGTTTAATGTCCGCCCGCGCATATAGGCAAGCGGCGCGACTTCAATCGTGCCCTTTTCCGAAAGGCGCTCGTATGCGTCCGCGCCCATAAAGTCGTACAGCGCGTCATACAGCGGCCGAAGGTATGGGTCTACCTTGTTTTGCAGGTCGCCGGGCAAAAAACCGAGGTTTTCGCCTGCCTCCACAGCGGGGCGGGTTAAAATCAGCCGGGAAACCTGCTTGTTTTTGAGCGCCACGACAGCCATTGCCATAGCAAGGTACGTTTTGCCCGTGCCTGCCGGCCCGATGCAAAACACCACCGTATTGTCGCGGATGGCTTTGATGTACTCTTTTTGGCCGAAGGATTTGCATTTAATAGGGCGGCCTTTGGCCGTTATGGCGACCACGTCGCTCATCATTTCGGAAACGGCGTGCTGATTGCCGTCGGAAACGATTTCCATAGCCGTTTCGACTGTGTCCGGCGTAATATATTCGTTTTTGTTGTACATTTTTTTTAGTACTTCCAGCACATCGCTGGCTGCGGCCGCGTTTTTTCGTTCGCCTGAAACGGCTACGCCTACGTCCTCTGCACGGATGACCACGTTCAACCTGTGGGACAGCACGTTGATGTTTTCGTCAAAATTCCCAAATACGCCGGCCATTTGCTCCATACTGTCGAAAGCGACGTCTATTCGTATATCTGCCAAATTTTTACTTCCTTCCAAAAGCGCTAATAACAATTGCTATAATACCATACAACACCTGAAATTTCCACAAAAAAAGCATCTGGAATAACAACGGCGACACATATAAAAAAGTGCCCGGCTTTTTGGCGGACACTTTTTTGAGGCATGTTTGGGTTACAGCTCACATGTTTTGGCTTGCTCAAATTCGTCCAGCACTTCCTGCGGAGGCGTTTTGCCCAGCAGGCTGACCAGCATGCAAACGCCGAGACCCGCCAAAAATCCGGGGACGATTTCGTACAGCCCGGTGGGGCCGGCAAGGAACTGGTTCCAGATAATGGAAAGGATAAACCCGGTGGCCATTCCGGCCAGCGCGCCCATAGCAGTTGTACGTTTCCAGAAAAGCGCAAGCAAAATGACCGGGCCGAATGCAGAGCCAAAGCCGGCCCATGCAAACGAAACGACAGACATAATGGATGTTTCGGGGTCGCGGGCAATGACAGCGGCGATGATTGCAATGATGATTACGCCCAGCCTGCCAATCCACATCAACCGTTTATCGGACAATTTCTTTTTGGAAAACCTGCCGTAAATATCGCTGGTAATGGCGGAAGAAGCCACGAGCAGCTGCGAGTCCGCCGTGCTCATAACGGCGGCCAGGATAGCAGACAGAAGAATGCCCGCAACAACAGGCACAAACAAGTCGCTGGCCATTACGAGGAAAATCGTTTGTGCGCCCGCGGCGTCCGTAAATGTATTGGGGAGGTAGGCCCTGCCGATGATACCGACCATAATTGCGCCTGCAAGCGCCGCCACGATCCAGCCGGTTGCAATCCGCCTGGATGTTTTGATCATCCTTGGCTGCCGGATTGCCATATAGCGGACAATGATATGCGGCATGCCAAAATAGCCGAACCCCCATGCAAGGTTGGAGATAAGCGTAAGCGGATTAATGGGCGACCCATCCGTATTTGTAAAGGGGTTTAAAAAGCCGCTGGAAATACTGTCTGCGGTAGAAACCGCCTCTTGCCAGCCGCCCAGTTTGCCTGCGGCCGCAAGCGGCACGATAAGGATGGCGACCAGCATCAGCATTCCCTGAAAAAAGTCTGTCCAGGAGACGGCCTTGAAGCCACCGAGGAAGGTATACACAATAACGACAACGGCGCAAAGAACCATGGCCCATGTATAGTCCATCCCCGGGAATACGGTGGTGAACACCGTTCCGCCGCCCACAAACCCAGACGCAACATAAAATGTAAAAAACACCAGTATAACGGCAGAGCTGATCAGGCGGAGAAGACCTTTTTTCTCACGGAAACGGTTTTCCAGAAATTCTGGGATGGTGATGGAATCTTTGGATACATAGGAATACTGCCGAAGCCGCTTGGCCACGATCAGCCAGCTTAAGTAAGACCCGATTGCAAGCCCTACGCCAATCCACATTTCGCTCATACCATAAAGGTACAGCGCGCCGGGAAGGCCCATCAGAAGCCAGCTGCTCATGTCTGAAGCCTGTGCGGAGAGCGCAGTTACGGCAGGGTTCAGCGACCGCCAGCCCAGCATATAGTCCGAAATATTCTGAGACCGTTTGTAGAAATAGGCCCCAATCAGAAGAACAAAAACAAAATACCCAATAAAAGCGCCCACGACGCCCCAATCGAAAACCATAGATATACCCCCATATTCTATTGTGTTTCTTGATTATATACCAAAACTGCGTTCGCCACAAGAAAAACCAAAAAGTGCATTGAAAAAGCCCGGCACATGGATGCGCCGGGCCATAGTAAACAAACCAAAGTTTAGTGCTTTCTTTTTCTGGCTGCTTCTGCTTTTTTCTTGCGTTTTACACTGGGCTTTTCGTAGTGCTCGCGTTTTCTGATCTCTGCCAGAACGCCCGCCCGTGCACATTTCCGCTTAAACCTTCTGAGCGCGCTCTCGAGCGACTCGTTTTCGCCTACGCGTACTTCAGACATTCTTTTTCCCTCCCCCCGTACTCTGCACCAAACGATTTGGAACTGGGAGTTTATTTTTATACAGTAGCTATTATAGTAAATAACCCTGGCTATGTCAACCAAAACCGACAGGCTTTTTCTGCCCGCGGCAGATTGGAAATCAGCCGGGGGGCCACTCCATCTGCCTGCCGCCCAAAAGGTGCATATGCAGGTGGAAAACGGTTTGGCCGCCTTCTTCGCCGGTGTTTAATACCAAGCGAAAGCCTTTTCTGTCCATACCTTTTGCGTCGCTGATTTTTTGTGCGGCGGCAAACATAGCAAGTAGATAGTCCTGGTTGTCGCGGTTTATACCCAGCACAGATTCGATATGTTTTTTGGGAACGATTAGGATATGCTCGGGCGCCTTTTTATCGATATCGTGGAATGCAAGCGTCAGCTTATCTTCATATACTTTCTGGCAGGGGACTTCCCCGGCGACAATTTTGCAAAACAAACAATCCTGCATTTGAAACACTTCCTTGTTGTTAATCGGCTGCCGATTTCACGGTCAGACAACACTCCCAATCATTATACCATATTTTTGCTCTTTAAGCAAAACATTTGCTAGGCCGGGGCCGGCAACCTCCGCCGCCACGCGCAAATACCGGTCGGTATACCCCTCGAAAAGCTGCTCTTTGTTGCGGTCTTCAAACAATACTTGCTGCAGTGTCCCCAAAAACTGCCCGGCATATTCTTCTTCCAGCGTATTTCCCAGCTCTATAAGAAGCTGCGCGCGTTTTTTGCGGACGGCCTTTGGCACAGAGCCGTCCATTTGGGCGGCAGGCGTACCCGCGCGTTCGGAGTACGGAAAAACATGGATGCGGGAAAAACCGATTTGCCTGGTAAAGGCAAAGGTTTGCTGAAATTCATCCTCTGTTTCGCCGGGGAAGCCGGCGATGATATCCGTTGTGATGGCCGGCCGGTCGAACGCCTGGCGAAGCGCTTGCACGACGCCGGCATATTCCTTTGTGGTATATTTCCGGTTCATGCGTTGCAATACGGTATCGCTTCCGCTTTGCAGCGACAAATGAAAATGCGGGCAAACCTTTTGGGACTGCTGCAAACGGCGGATAAACTCCGGCGTAAAGACTGGCGGCTCCAGCGACCCCAGGCGGATACGGCGGATGCCGGGCAGTTTGTCCAGCGCCAAAATGAGGGAAGCAAGGCTTTCGCCGGTATCTTTTCCGAAAGCGGAGATATTGATGCCGGTTAATACCAGCTCTAAAAACCCGTTTTGCGCAAGCGCCTGCGCTTCGGATAGTATACTTTCTATATGCCGCGAGCGGGAACGGCCGCGCACATGCGGGATGATGCAATAGCTGCAAAACTGGTTGCAGCCTTCCTGTATTTTCAGGTGGGCGCGTGTCTTTTCGCCGCTGGTTGAAACGGAAAGCACCTCGAAGGGCTCTGTTTTTTCCAGAGGGCGAACCGCATCGACCTGTTTTTTGTTTTGGCAGCGCCCAAGAATTTCCAAAAGGCGGCTCCGTTCGCCCGTGCCGATAACGGCGTCTACGCCGTCCATACGGAGGACCTCCCGGCTGTCTTTTTGGGGCAGGCATCCGCACGCGCACAAAACTGCGTCCTTGTTGCGGCTTTTGGCACGGCGAATCATATTGCGCGATTTTTTATCGGCAACATTGGTGACTGTACAGGTATTGACGATATACACATCTGCATATTCGTCAAACGAAACGATTTCGTAGCCTGCGTTTTGCAGTATTTCCGCCATGGCGGTGCTGTCGTATTGGTTGACCTTGCAGCCCAGCGTAAAAAAAGCGGCCTTCATAGCACACCATCCATATAATGGTAAAGCAGCATGGCGCATGCGGCGACGCCTGCTGTTTCCGAACGCAAAATCAGGCGGCCCAGGCTGCACGGCCTTGCGCCGCATTCCTCGAGCATTTGCACCTCTTCTTGGGTAAAACCGCCCTCCGGGCCGATGATGACGGAAATTTCTTCAGGGAAATGGCTTGCCAGCACATCGCGAATGGTTTGCCGCTTTTCGTTTTCGTAGGCAAGCAGAGTAAAGCTGTTCTGTATTTGCTGCGCAACGGCGTCCAGAGACAATATATTCCCAATTTCCGGGATCTTTGCCCGCCCGCATTGCTTGGCGGCTTCTTTGGCGATATGCCGCTGGCGGTCCAATAGCTTTGCAGCCGAAGCTTCGTCCGGCCGCTTTACGCACCGCTGGGAAAGATAAGGGACAATGCGCGAAGCGCCGGTTTCCGTGCATTTTTGGGTCACATAGTCCATATTGTCTTTTTTGATGACCGCCTGGTAAACCGTGATAAAAACGCCGGGCTCGCTTTGGGAATACCCTTTTTGTAGTATTTCTGCAAAAACGCCGTCTTTTTGGACGCTTGTGATTTTTGCAAGGTAATCGTAGCCGCTTCCGTCAAATAAATGAAGCATATCGCCCGCATCCATTCGCAGCACACGGGAAATATGCCTTGCTTCTTCGCCGGTCAGCTTGACGGTTCCGCTTTTTGGCCCGTCAAAAAAGAATCTTTTCATGGCTTGTATTTACTGGCGATGGCCCGCCATTCGCCCTCTTCCAGTATCTTGATGACGCGGTAGTTATTTGCTTCGAGCGTTGCAATGATTTCGTCTACGCGGCTGTCGATTACGCCCGAGCAGATAAACATGCCGTTCTTTTTGAGGTGCCCGTGTACTTCGTCCAAAAGGTCGATAATGATATCCGAAATGATGTTTGCAACGATGATATCCGCCTGTTTGCCCTCTGGGGCCTGCTTGAGCAGGTCGGACTGCACCGCCTGCACGATACCCTCGCATCCATTGACCTGCGCGTTGGACGCTGTGACCGATACGGCCACCTCGTCCATATCGAGCGCCAGCACCTCCCCGGCGCCAAAAAGCGCCGCTATTACAGAAAGTATACCGCTGCCGCTGCCCACGTCAATCACATGCATTTCCGGCTCCAGGTATTCTTCCAAAAAACGGACGCACATGCGTGTTGTGGGGTGCGTGCCCGTGCCAAAGGCCATGCCCGGGTCGATCTGCACGATAATTTCTTCACCTTCCTGCGTATATTCCTCCCAGGTTGGCTTGATGACGACAAAATCGGAAATCCACGTTGGCTTAAAATAGGCCTTCCACGCATTTTCCCAATCCTTGTCGCTCAATATTTCGGTGCGTACGTCCAGGCTGCCCAGGGGAATATCGAGCTCCATATCCCGCAGGGCATCGAGCCGCCGCTTCACTTCGGCCAAAATGTTGTTTTCGGTATTGCCGCAGCCAAAGTATGCGCTTACCGTAAATGGTTCGCCCAGCACACTGTCCTGGTCGAACAGCTCTTTGGGCAGGTTTTGGGCATCTTCTGGAATATCGCCCTCTATTTGTACGCCGGTTGCGCCGGTGGAAAGCAAAACATCGGAGATGATTTCTTCCGCTTCTTTTACGGTATCGATACTGACTTTCATCCAGTCCATAAAAAATTACCTGCCAAATCAAAAAATACAAATCAACTCATTATAGCAAATCGCGCATGCGAAATGCAACCGACGGAATAAATTTTGCGGTATACGCACACGCCCTGCGCCCTGCCGGAAGGAAAGCTTTTGAAGCGGCCGATGGGGCGGCGATTGTAAATAAACTGTTAATATTGCGGTTCTTCGGAGGTATTTTACCTATAATTCTATCTATAATGTATGATATAACATTTTTAGAAAGACCCGGGATGGCTTAAATAAGCTGTTTTAGGGTCTTTTGTGTTACTAACGAGTTACTAACGCCAAGGCTTCCCGAAGTTCTTCGAGCGTTTTATGAGTGTAGATTCTCTCACCAACGTCCTTCGAAGTATGCCCCATCATCAAGTCGATGCATCTCTTATTTGCACCCGCTGAATCAAGTAAACTTCTGAAAGTATGGCGGCACTCATGAGGTGTATATTCCATGCTGTGATTAAGCATGTAGGTGTTCCAAAAGGTATAGTAGTCGCTCGTCTTGAGCTTTTTACCAGCATTGGAAATAAGATATTCATTTCCCTCCATTGCTCTTTCTCTAATTCTATCGAAAATTAAATCATGGATTGGAACAATTCTATTTTTACCAGAATTACTTTTCAGACCGCCTTTGAACCATCGTTCTTCGAGATTTACATTCTCGGTTCTTATGTTTAGCAATTCATTGATTCGCCATCCACTATAAATCAGTATTAGAATTGTATCAGCAAGAACGTCATTTTGATTGTCCCACACCGTATCAATATCTTCTTTACTAAATGGCCTTTTTGATGTAGGTGGGATGGGCGCGGAATGAATTAATTCGGAATTCTTTTTACTGATAATGTCCAGTTCCATTGCGTATAAATCTAGTTTTCCGAAATGGGCTGCCCCCAATCTTTGTACCAAGTACAGAGTTAGTGGAGGAGGCATCGTAAAAGTTTCTTATACAGCATATACCATGCTCTGAGGCGCTGGCGGCCTGCCGCCAAGGCTACTATGTGGT
>JBMNTU010000074.1:0-12081 GCA_050945895.1 Christensenellaceae bacterium
TCTAAGCTTTACAATTATCTGCTCTGTTGTGTATTTTTTCCTTGCCATCTCCATTCTCCTTCTTCGTTAGTTTATCATCACTCCACTAACTTTGGAACTGGTTCAAGGATTGGGGGGCACGCCAAACGAATACCTGCCACATTTCGGCGTGGACGATCGGCAGGTTAAACAAAATAACCACGATGGGCGCGGCGATGAATACCGCACGTCCGGCATACAGCCACCAAAATATCCAGGCAGTCAGGTAATTCACTTTTTGCGCAAACGTCATCCGACCGGAGAAAACGACCGCCTCCTGGCGCATGGTGTCGATGCAGCCGCGTCCCCACCGCTCCCGCTGGCTTAGGAGTCCTTTTATGGAAATGGGCGCTTGCCCCTGCACAAGCAGCTCGCTTGTGGCAATGGTTTTGTAGCCCAGCTTTTGGATGCGCATGCCCGTCAGGATATCCTCGGTGATGGTGTCCACCGCGATATAATCGACGTCCTCCAGCGCTTCGCGCGAAATCAGTGTGTTTGAACCGGCATAGATCGTTGCGTTCTTAACACTTCGGGCGACATTGATCTCCCGGAAGAAATAATCCTGCTCTCCGGGCACTTTGTTTTCGGAATACAGATTATACTGAAACAGGTCTGGATTATAAAAGCCCTGCGGCGTTTGCACAAAACCGATTTTTTCATTGGGGTCGATTTCGTCTGGTGTTTTGGGAATCCAGTTGCCCTCCTGGTCCTTCTTCATTTTTGGCAGGAAGAAATAAGGAACGGTCTTCATTAAAAACTCGTGCCGCGGAATCATATCTGCGTCCAGCGTAACGACGATGGGCGCGTATGTCTGCCGGATTGCGTTGTTGAGGTTTCCGCCCTTTGCGTCGCGGTTGTTGGATATCCCCCAATAATGGATGCCAAATTCTTTGGCCAGCTGCTCCATTTCCGGGCGCGCGTTGTCGTCACACAAATGAATGTGTACTTTGCTTTTGTCAGGATAATCCAAAAACTTACATCCGTTGATCGTGGTATAAAGCATATCGACGGTTTCGTTGTGTGTGGCAATACAAATATCGACATGCGGGTACCAGTCTATGGGTATATTGGGCATTTCCGGCGGCGTAAATTCGCTGAGCATCGTGTAGTTCACCACCGCCTCAAACGAAGCGAAATATTCCGCGATCAGCAAAAACAAGCCGAATATAAATGCGACCACGCCATATTTGAGCGGCAGCGAAAAGAAAGTACGCCAAACCAGGTACACCACAATTGCAATGAGTGTAAATATAAACAGTGTGCGGTATCGATGTAATCTATTTGTGTGCAGGGTTGTTTTCACCTGTTTCCTCCATTCTCTGATTTCCCGCGGCTATCCGCGCGTCTTATAACGTACAATCCGTATGGATACAATTACGATAGCCAGCCCGATAAAAAACATCCAGGTATTTCTGACATAGGACGCATCGTCGCCTATAAGATCGTCTTCTTCATAAAGGGTTGCAAGGCCCGCGAAGATATACTGCCCATGCTCCCTCAATGTGAATTTTAGCTTGTTGACCTCCTGGCTGTACGAATAGGCATTTCTGTCCAGCGCAGGCAAATCCGCGGCCATTTCATTTTCCTCGTCGGCATTCAGCAGGTACCTATCCGCGCCAACGTACACATCCTCCCAGCGTGCCCAGTCCCTAATCTGGGATTCGCCCAAAAATTGCACCGTCTCGTCGATGAGCGCATCGATGTTGCTGCTTTTTAGAACATCCTGGTTAAGCTGCTTATAACGGTCCACCAGTCCTTTTATAAAGTTCGTGCTTTTTACCAAATTTGTATAATACGGCGTTTCCATCATTTCTATGCTGTGAATATCCAGCGGCCGTTTTTGTGCGTTGTCCGCCGAAAATTCAAAGTCCAGCGAAGCGACGGGCCAGAACGCCGATTCAGCAGGGTTGTAAAGGTAGCGCGTCAGGTGCGCGCTGTCGTAGTTGCCAAACAGCTCATACAGCAAAAAGTAATCGTACATCTTTTCGCTGTCCACATATTTGGTATACTCTGAAAACGCGTTGTAATCCCACGAATAAATGCTTTGCTCCGCCTTGTCGATCCCAGCCTTAAGCTGGCTATACTGGTCATCATCAAGTTTGTTGAGGGAACATGTATAAAGCCCTTCATTCAGCAATCCCTGCTCTGTGGCATACGTATTTAAGGCAACCGCTTCTTCGTCCCAATAATTGCCGCGCTGGAAGTGGTAATTGGTCGTTTGCTGCGCTGCCGCAATCAAATAGACGCCCTGATATTTCATTGTGCCTTCAATTTCCGAAAAGACTTCGCAATACCGCACCAAATACCCCGCGCTCCCCATTTCGTTTGCCAGTGTAAGCGCCAGGTAGTTTCGCAAAAGCGATTTGTCGTACATCCCGCCCAGCAAATACCATTGCCCATAAACCTGCGT
Source organism: Christensenellaceae bacterium (assembly GCA_050945895.1). Taxonomy (GTDB): domain Bacteria; phylum Bacillota; class Clostridia; order Christensenellales; family Christensenellaceae; genus JBMNTU01. The sequence goes on from JBMNTU010000074.1 coordinate 2,429, forward strand.
GTCCCAGATTGCATTGCCCATTTCCGATAAATCTTCGGGTGCAATTTCCAGTTCGTAATCCAGTTTGATACGCTCCGGCTTTCCCGGGGAAGCGCCCTCGCTCCATAGCGCGGCGTGTCCCGCTCGGAATGCGGAAGGTACGGCCAGCTTCTCCAAATCGAAAGAACCGCCTTCCATATAAAAATCAACAGAGGCGTCTTCCCGCATAACCAAAAGCGGCAAGTGTGTATTAAACCCATCCTGCAAATAGAATTCCTCATCCAGGTATGCCAGCGCGTTTTGTTCGGTGTTTTTTTGCCCAAACAGTTCGTTTGTTTCCCGAGAAACCTCTTCCATCTCTATCGGGGGAGCTTCCGGCACGCCGCAAGAGCTTAATACGATCAGCACTATAAAAATTGTAATAAGAATGAAACCCCGCTTGCCCCTCATTTTACTCTCGACCTTCTGGAAAGTTCCTGCCGCGTAAAGGTTACGCCTTGCTCCCCTAGCAAATTCTGCAGATAGTTAAAAATAATATCTACATCATTTTCTGTTTTGAAACAATTGATAAACTCATACGGGCATTCCTTTTCCTTAGACTCTATTGCAATGCCGATGCTATTGTAATATTTCTTATTGTCCGCCTTGTTTAGCTTTTTTCCATTAAAAGCATAAATGCGGTGCCCTTTCGGAATATACTTTGCATTGTATGCCGTCGATACGCTCTTTATGGAAGAAAGATCGTGCAGCTTTGCGTGCAGCGGATCGTTATAATAATCAATCAGAATCCATTTTCCCATAGCCTCGTCAACCGCAAAAAAGCGGGAAGAACCAACGGACTTGAATGTTGCCGAAAAGCCCAGCGCCTCTATTTCCGAGGTACGGGTTTTGCGGTCCCGAAGGGCCTGCATATAGCGTTTTTCCTCTTGGCTGGCCGTATATTTACCGGTAATCAAAAAAATAACCAATGCCAAAACAAAAACCGCCGCCGCAATAATCACGGCGCGCTGCGGCAATATGTCCCGCAGCAGGCTCCCGCACAGGAATACGAGCCCCGAGGCAACGATGACTACCATGAATATCGTACGTATGCCGCTTATTGTGTTTGTATCCATCAAATATGGCTTTTTTAATAAAGCTTTATTCTGTCTCATACTTTTCTGATCAAATCTTTACCTTTTTTGTACACTTATATTATAATCATCGATCATTTCAAAAAAAAATTCACCGATCATTATAATTGTTCAAATTTTGTTCTTTTTTTCTCGCTATTTTTATATATAACATCATTTATATATAACATCGGTGTGTGACTAAAAAACACTTAAGTAAGATGTTTTTTATCCTGTTTTAGTCTGTTATTGCTGTTTTGCCGCCTGGTATCTTTGGGCTGTATGCCGCAAAGATGGTTGCGCGCAAAATTCTAATGGGCTTGGAGCGATTTTTATTATTATCGTTCCTTCTTCTTTTGAATACCCCCGCATAGCGAAAGATTCGCTTTACAAACAAGAATGGGAGCAGCGTTAGGCTGCTCCCATTCTTGTTGTCGTGTGTTTGGGCATGACAAAAATTGTTGGCTGTGCAGAGAGACTCAGAAAGCTTTGGCTTCAAAAAACAATGTCCGCTGCAATATCTGCTCGCACGAAAAAATTATGATAAATCAATATGATCTGCTATTCTTTGGGCAGTACATCCCAGTTCTTCACAACGGCGCTGTCTTCATCTTCTTTATCAAGCTCCTTGCCGTTGAGCCACTTTTTAAGCTGGCTGAGCACTGTGCGCTTGCGCTTCCAGCCCGCCATCAGCCTGCCCCATGTGTAGTCCACCGAGCCGTGGAAGGAGCCGCTTGTGGCTTCGTCGTCCGCGAACACGCTTTCGCCCATGTCCATAAGCCACGCTGCCGACACGCTGCCGTCAAAGCAAATCATTTCCGTTTGCAGCTTTTGGAACGCCGTTTTGGGCATAAGCGCCACTTCAAAGTCGTCGCGCGCGTTCATTGCGTCTATAATCCGCTCAAGCTGCTTTGCCAGCATGTCGCGCGTTACAAACGCCCGGCGGTGCAGCAGCGCGGATAACGATTCGTGCATGCGCCGCTCCTTTTGCAGCCCCTCGCGCACGTCCTCGCGGCACAGTATGATTTTGTGCGGCCCTGGGGCAAACTCGCTGCTTTCGCTGAAAAGATACGCAGGCATGTCGGGCGGCTTATCGCCCGACAAAACCTCTGTAAATTCGTTTTGCGTCATAATGCCAAAGCCGGGCACGCGGCAGATGGTGTTGTAATTTCCGCCGGGCGCGGATTTCGATTCGCCCCACTTGGGCAGCGGCCCCGCGCTCCACAGCTTTTCGTTGTCGTCGTCGCCGTTTGGGTTTTCAAGGAACTGATACTGCGACGCAGGCTTGCTTTTGGCAATGTATTCGTCGCACATCTGCTCCACCACGCGGATATATCGCGGGTCGGTGTTCATTTCGGTGTAAAGGCTGTCTTCCACTTCCGGGTCTTCCTCCACACGCGCGGCCCAGTAGCCGCGAATAGAGGCGGCGTACCGAAGGTCGGCGGGCAGCGCCCCTTCATAATAGCGGCTGCGGATGTAGCCCTTTAGATGCGCAGTCAGCCATGTGCCCGTAAACGCCGCCGTATCTACTACCGAATACCCCTTGCGGTTTATTAGCAGCAGGCGCGCGTTTCGCTTGAGCGCCTTGCGGAGCTTCATTATAAATTGAAACACGAACGGCAGGTTTTTTGTCATCAAATCGTAACGACCATGGCAGAGGATCACAACCTCGCGCCCAGGCGGCAGCGTGAGCAGGTAGTCCATCATCTCAAGCGTGGCCCTGCGAAACTCGCGCTCCCCTAAATAAACGCGGTATTGCGCCACATAGTGCCCCTTAACCTGCCTTTTGGGCGGCGCTACCTGCGGCGAAAGGCCGGAAAGCTCTATGTCCAGCAAATACGCCAGCATAGCGTCCGCGCGTTTGCCCCGCTTTTGGCGGTATGGCTCATAATATTCCTTTAGCGCGTTGCGTTTATCCAGCTTCACCATGCCGCCTGCCGCGTCGCGCAGTGTTTTGCTGCGGCCTGTTAGCTTGCGGTCGCCCCGCCGCCATTTGGTGATGAGAGAGCTGTCTACCCCGCAGGCGCGCGAGAGGTCTTCTGCGGAAACTCCCAGCACATCCATGGCTATGGCAAATCGGTTCTTATGTTGGTTATTTTTCATAGCCCGATTTTATCATGGATTGTTTGCGTTGTAAATGGTGCCATATAAATATATTTTTTGCAATACATAAAAATAAACTAAAAAAGTGCCCGTTTCCGGACACTGGTTTTTCGCACTTGTAATAGCGGTTTTTCCGTAGTATAATGCGGTTATCGATGTGTTTAACCTATCACAAATCCACCGAAAAAGCAAGGTGAACGTTGTGAGGATTAACTGTGAAAAAATCAACGTACAAAATATCAAGAAAGTTCGTTGCCATATTAGTCGTGCTGGTGCTTACGCTTGTGCCTATGGCGTCGCTGGTAGAGGCCGGGCCGGAAGGCGTATGCGCACACCGCGCATGACGAAGCCTGCGGCAGCAACAATACCGCTTCTTCGGGCAGCGAAGCTGCTGCCAATCCGGTAGCGGGAACGCGGATATTCAGTGTAGAATATGTCGAGATGTTGAATAACAGCTTTGCTGAGTAAGCATTGAAATGGAAGGTGGCCTGCGTCTTGGCTTGGTAAAAAACACGGCAATCTATTTTAGCGGTATATTGTACTTTTGTGCCCAAGCTCTTTTCCTTGCTAATGTGGCGGGGGTAGTATATACTTTCATTAAGTGTTTATTAATTAAGGAGTTTTTTATGGAGCAGGATTTGCTGGAACAGTTTTTTACATCGATGATGCGTTTTAAAAAGATGGAGGCGGCGTTTTCGGCGGAGTGTGACATTCAAATGAATGAATTGGCGATCCTGCGGGGAATTGCCGGCGAATGCGACTGTGCGCAGTGCCCAGGCATCAACCTGAACATGCCGGATATCCAGGAAAAGCTGCAAATAACAAAACCTGCCGTATCTTATATTCTGAATGCGCTGGAAAAGAAAAATTACATCACGCGGGAAATCGACCCAAAAGACCGCCGGAAAATTTCCATCCAAATTACACAAGGGGGGAAGGCGGCAGCAAAACAGGGCGCGCAGCGGTGCGACGAAATGTGGGGTGCGCTGCTCGAATACTTTGGGGAAGAGGATATGCGGCTTTTGGTTCGGCTTTTGGCCCGCCTGGCAGATTTTGGAGATCGGCTAAAAACGGAAAACGAATGCAAGGCAACCCAAAATCCGCGCTAAAAGATGACGGCACATGCCTGCCAAGCGCTTGAAAAACCATAAAAATTTGTATAAAAAAACATGGAGTTGCCCATCGCAGCTCCATGTTTTTTACGTCCATAATTTCTTGTGTCCGGCGCAGATGCGCACCCGCTAACCTTGCTTTTGGTTGAGGTAGCCGTTCAGCTTGCCAACCAACTCGTCCGGATTGGCTCCGTGAACAGCGCATGCCTGTTCGATGCTTTCGCTCCTGGATGCCGGGCACCCAAGGCACTGCATTCCCATATCGGAAAAGAATTTCGCCGTTCCGGTATCGTAGTTCAATATATCGCCGATGATCGCATTTTTTGTAATGTCCATGTTCTCTGCTCCTTTATATATCGTATTTGTTTGGGGGCGGGGTTATGCCGGTTCCAGCACAACAAACGCGCCGCCCTTTTTGGTTGTTTGCAGCCACAGGTCAAGGTCCAGCATCTGCCGCCCGCCCTGGTCGTACATTTGAGCACATAGCGCGCTGTTTGCTGCAATAAGCGTTACCCAATGCCAGCTTTCCAGGTTGGCCAGTGCGCCGTTTGAAAGGTTCAGGAACGCTACCGGCAAATCGTCTGCAAATGCGGTGGACAGGAAAGCAAAGACAGCATCCGTATACAGGCCGCTGTCTGCGGCTGGTATTTCCAAAACACGCGGGCGAATAATAATTCCGTTGTCTGCACCATATTGAACCCCGCCTTCGGCCAGCATAGAAGCCTTATCCACACCGCGCATGCCGGGGGTGACATACTGCCAGACGCGTTGCATCAGGCGAACCATATCTGCACGCTTTGTTCCGTCGCCGGCAAAAAGCGCCCCGCAGCTTTCCGGGCGCGTGGCCGCAAGGTACCACAGCAGGTTGGAAGCTGCGGTGGGCCCGCAACCGCTCATCCGCTGGAGCCAAGAAGGGTACCATACCTGGCTGGCGCCATACGAAATGCTGGCGCCGCTTTTTACCCAAAGCATCTCGGGCGAGCGTACGGAGGAGATCGCCAAAGAGGTCTGTTGTTGCAGAGTAGGAGCAGCCGTCATGCGTCCACCAGCTTTCCGGCTGTCTGCCTTGTTTGTGCGCGAAGGAAAATTTCTCCGTCTTTTCCGGATACGGTAATTTTGTCTCCCGTAGAAAGGCCGTCTTCCAGCATCTTTTGGGCAACTTTTGTTTCCAAAACCGATTGGATTGCGCGGCGCAGCGGCCGTGCGCCGTAATCCGGGTCGAAGCCCTTATCGGCAAGTATATCGACGGCGCTGTCCTCCACCACCAGGCAAATGTCCCGCTGGGCCATGCGCCCGACCAGCCGATCGGTCAGGTTGCGCGCAATGGTGCGCACATGTTCTTTGCCAAGCTGGTGGAATACAATGGTTTCATCCAGCCGGTTCAAAAATTCCGGCGGGAAGGTTTTCTTTACTTCGTCCATTACCCTGCTTTTGATTAGCCCAGCCGAACGCGTTTCCCCGCTTTCTTCTATCCGGGAAAACCCCAGAGAGACCTTTCCTGTAATTTCCCGTGCACCAATATTCGACGTCATGGCAATGATCGTATTTTTAAAGCTGACCACACGTCCTTGCGCGTCTGTCAGCCTGCCATCGTCCATAATTTGCAGCAGGGTGTTCCACACGTCAGGGTGGGCTTTTTCAATCTCGTCAAACAGCACGATACTATAAGGCTTGCGCCGCACCCGCTCGGTAAGCTGCCCGCCTTCGTCGTATCCTACATAGCCGGGGGGCGACCCAATAAGCCGGGAAACGGTATGCCGCTCCATATATTCGGACATATCCAGGCGAATGATAGACTCCTCGTCCTGGAACATTACCTCGGCCAATGCCCGGCAAAGCTCGGTTTTACCCACACCGGTGGGGCCGAGGAACAGAAAAGAGCCGGTAGGCCGGTTTGGCTCTGCAACGCCTGTACGCCCCCTGCGGATGGCCTGCGCCACGGCGGTTACCGCCTCGTCCTGGCCAATCACTCGCTTGTGTAGTTCATCCTCCAGCCTCAGCAGCCGTTCGCTTTCATCCTGCGTCAGCATGGTTGCAGGAATTTTTGTCCACGCGGAAACCACTTCGGCTACGTCCTCCGCATCCACGCGGCTGCCCTGGGTGCGCTGCCATTCGTCTTGTTTTTCCTTCAGTTGGCGCTCCAAATCGGCCTTGTGGTCGCGCAGGCTGGCAGCGCGCTCATACTCCTGCGCTGCGGCGGCTTCCAGCTTTGCGTTTTGTATGGAGCCAATCTCTTCGTCCAGCGCTTGCAGGTGCGGGGGCACTGTTATGCCGCGTGTGCGGATACGGGCGGCCGCCTCGTCCAGCAGGTCAATTGCCTTATCCGGCAGGAAGCGGTCCTGTATATACCGTTCGGACAGCTCTACCGCTGCCGTAACCGCATCGTCGGTAATGGTAAGCTCGTGGAACGATTCGTACCGTTCGCGCAGGCCCATTAAAATCTGTATACTGTCTTCACGCGTGGGCTGCTCTACCATAACCGGCTGAAAACGGCGCTCCAAGGCGGCGTCCTTTTCAATGTGCTTCCGGTATTCCTTAAGGGTGGTCGCGCCGATCACCTGTAGCTCGCCGCGGCCTAAAACAGGCTTGAAAATATTGGCGGCGTCCATCGTTCCCTCGCCCGAGCCGGCGCCTGCGCCGACCAGCATATGAAGCTCGTCTAAAAACAATATGACGTCGCCGGCCTTTATGGCGTCATCCAAAAATGCCTGGATGCGTTCTTCAAAGTCGCCCCGGAAGCGTGTTCCGGAAATCATACCCGTTAAGTCGAGCGAAAGGATGCGCTTTTCCTTGAGGTTTTTGGGAACGCGGCCCTCTACAATGCGCTGGGCGAGCCCCTCTGCGACTGCAGTCTTGCCCACGCCCGGCTCGCCGATCAGCACCGGATTGTTCTTTGTGCGGCGGGATAGGACTTGTACCAGCCGCTCTGCTTCGCTTTCGCGCCCGATCATCGGGTCGAGCTTTCCGGACTGCGCCGCAGCGGTTAGGTCACGGCTGAAACGGTCCAGCGTTTTGGAAGCTTTATTTTGCTCCGGCTTTGTTTCCCAGCCGGCAGATTGCATCCGTGCGGTCAGTTCCTGGGCAATGCTATCCGGGTCCAGGTCTAAAGACAGGATTAGTTGGCATGCAGCATTCTTTCTTTCCCGCAGTACGCCAATAAGCAAATGCTCCGGGTCGATTTTTTCGCAGTGCGTTTCCTCCGCCAGCTTCCCGGCATTTTTGATGATCTTCTCCATCTCGCCGGAAAATTGCAGCACACGCATACCGCCTGTGTTTGCCGTATTGCCGCCCGATTGCTGGACATATGCTGCAATCAGGTCGGCCTCGAGGCCGTGGTTTTTTAATACGCGGGCGGCGGCCCCGCCTTCTTTTGCCACGCCCCACAAAACATGCTCACTTCCAATAAAATCGTGCCCCATTTGTGCAGCAAACTGAAGAACGGATTGAAAGAGCGCTGCTGTCCGGCTGCTGTATGCCTCTTGGTTAAGGTTCATGCGTTACCTCCTCTTGCTCTATGGCGGCTATGCGGTCGCGCAGGCGCGCCGCTTCCTCGTAGTTTTCCTGTTCGGAAGCGTCCTCCATGCGAGCCCGCAGCGAAGAGAGCCGCATATTCCGCTTGATGTGTTCTTTCATATCGGCAGGGAAAGGGTCGCTTCCGGTTTCCCGTGGGGTCTCTTTTCCGGGCCACCAGCCGGTAAAGGACGTAAATGCATCCTTTTGGCCTGTCATTTTTGCAAACTGCCACATTTGCTCCAGGCACTTTTCGCAGATGTGTACTTCGTACTGCGTTCCCATCCAATTTGCTATGAATGTTTTATCGGCTTCTCGCTGGCCGCAGTTTTGGCATAGCATATCTCAGAATCACTCCTTTTCGGTTATTTTGTTATTTATATTGTTTGCCGTTGGGTCACGCAGCCTGGGAAGCCAAAATTTCATCGATGATCCCGTATTCGCGGGCTTCTTCTGCGCTCATAAAATAGTCGCGCTCACAATCCTGTACGACCTTTTCCAGGGGCTGGCCGGTGTTTTCGGATAAAATCTTATTCAGCTTGTCTTTTGTTTTTAGTATTTGCTCGGCCTGTATTTGAATGTCGGTCGCCTGTCCGCGGCTGCCACCCGAGGGCTGGTGGATCATAATTTCCGCATTTGGAAGGGCGATACGCTTTCCCTTTGCCCCGCTGGACAGCAAAAACGCGCCCATGGAGGCGGCCATGCCAATACAGATGGTGGAAACATCGGGCTTTATGTAGTTCATTGTATCGTAAATAGCCATTCCGGCAGTTACCGACCCGCCTGGGCTATTGATATAAAGCTGGATGTCTTTTTCCGGATCTTGGGACTCCAGGAATAGCAACTGCGCTGTCACGAGGTTTGCCGTCGTATCGTTTACCTCTTCGGTTAAAAAAACGATCCGGTCGTTCAAAAGTCTGGAAAAAATGTCATACGACCGCTCTCCGCGGCTGGTTTGCTCTACAACATAGGGTACTAAATTCATAACGATGGTCTCCTTTTCTTGTTTTGTATCTTAAGATGGCTAAATTATATTTCTTCAATAATCTTTATCAGGCGGGAAATCAGGCCGATCAGCTGCTTTGTGCTGGCTGCGCCAAACCGTTCCAAAACTTCATTAAGCTCCCGGTCGTAACAGCACATTCCGCTCTCCAGTTCTTTTTGGCCGGCAGGCGTCAGCGTAACGGTGATTTTTCTTCGGTCGGACGGGTCGATGGTGCGGGTAATGTATCCCTTTTTCTCCAGGCCGTTCAGTGTTTGCGAAACCGCGGGCTTGGATAGGTGCAATACCTGCTGGATTTCCGAAACGTTCATGCCTTTTCCTCCGCAAACGCAACCCGAAGACGCCTTTCCCATAACCACCAACTCTGAAAATTGAAGTTGGTCTTTTTGTCCGGCACAGATATCCACTTTTTTGAAGCGCATGATTGCGCCCACAAAAGCTTCCTTCAGTTCTGGTTCCAAAGCAACGCTCCTCCCTTAATATTTAAACACTTAACAATTTAGTTTTAAATTATATTACTTTTAATTGATTGCGATGTCAATACAATTTGAATTTGTTTACAAATTCGTCATTTCTGGCAAAAAAGGTTTCCAAAACCGCGTATTCGAAATATCATTGCCTATTTCTTTTGCTTTTTCGAAATCGCTGTTTATGTTTCGTGCGTAATAAACGAATCTGTGAAATTGGCGCTGTCGTAACGTTTGCAGGGGTATTTGGTCGCAAAGGCAGCAGTGTCTGTTTTTGTTAATCTAAAAATACAGCAAATGGTCACCAAAAATACAGCACATGCCCAGAGATAAAACGGGCATCTCAGCACCGAGCTAAAACTGCTAT
>JBMNTU010000075.1:0-11769 GCA_050945895.1 Christensenellaceae bacterium
ACCGAGCGGCAACCTCTGTTTCGCTACGCTCCACTTCGGTTGCCGCTCAGGGATAGGTTCCGCACTAACATTGTGATTGGTACAAAAAACGGGGGCAGCTCACCAACATCGGGGTCAATTCTCGTAAAAGCAAGGGATGATGGGATGGTAGAAGTGTTTGAAGCAAGGATTTATTCTGTTGCAGTATTTGACGAGAACGGCATATTAATAGAACTGATTGAGGATGAGACGTACTATATGCAAAATGTTCCAATTGGGTCCAATAAACTTGATGAAAGTATTACATATTATGCACACCCCACATTTATCAATTTATATTTTTCGATTATTAAAGCAGAAGAAGGGAATGAAACAATAGTTTTCGAAATCCCAATTGTATTAGGTCTCTATAGCATAATGGTTATTGCTTGCATAATAGAAATAATATTTCTCTTAGTAATTTTAATAATAGAATATAGGAAAACAAAGAAACAAAAATGAAACAGCTGATATTGGAACACATAGACAAAATGACGAATATCGCTTTAAAAGCAGCAGCGCATCCTTTACAATGGGAATGGCCAGCTATAGCCAATCGGCCACAGGCCAAACGAAAACGGGAATGAAAGTATATTCCCTGCCGGGTGGCTCGATGACGGTATCTCCGGTTGTGGATTCTACATATGGGCCGGGATTGAATATTGCAACGGAGAGGACATATGAGAATAACCAGTATGTTTCGGCAAACGTGAGTATATACACCGACCCAGACCACCCGTTGACACAAATCGGGATGGGGATTTTACTATTCATACCCGCAATAGTCTACGGGGTACTCAGCGGCGGGGCGCCACTTCCCGGATTTGCGTAAGAATTCAAAAATGGAGGAAAAGGTTTGATGAAAAAAAAAGCAACCATCATACTAATAATCGTAATGGCTATATGTATTATGACGTCGTGCTCGCTGTTTGAACTCCGGCCGGTGGTAGAGTACGAGACAGCGGAAGAGCTGGTGCAGGCAACGCTGGAAAAGACTGAGGGTTATAAGGAAGGCGATCCATATGTATACCGGGAAATTGACGGATATGTATTTATGCTTTGCGGAGGAGTGCTTCATACGACAGGAAAGTACTATGCAGAGCAGGGGGGATACGGTGGATTAATGTTTTCGAAATTAATAAATATTATAACGTTGGATGAGCCTATATGGAATGAAAAGTTATATGCTGTAGTTATTACAAAAGATCCCGATGAAGGAAAGTACTTGGCATCGATCTCCGGATGGGAAGCCATCGACGGTAAATCTGTGGAAGATCCGGAATTTCCATTAAAAATCTATGACAATGAAGGAAATGAACTGGAAAAGCTGTACGACGACGAGCAGTTGAGTTGCACGTGGATATCGGTACTGGAGGATATTCCGGAGGACTATGCAGTTTACGCGGAATACAACGGAGAACCCCATTTGTTGTACGATGCACAAACGATTATGGAAAAGATAGGAACAGCAGAATAGCGCGGAATGGCAGGAATACTACTACTACAGCTACCATTCATTCTCCGATGTTGTAATAGCCTAGACGGTTTTGAAAAGATGATACCTATGCCATGTATACAGGAACCTTCAACAACTCGAAACCTATTGCGAATGTCTTTGATTTGCCAATGGGCCGACAAGCCATGGATATCGCAGGATTTTTTATGGGCTATTGATTAAGAGAAAGGACGGCAAAGTATGCCTGGATGGATTCATGAGCATCGCAAACAAATCTCCAGAATAGTGGTGTTGATTGCGTTGATAGGCCTTGTATTATATATCGCCTTTTGGTTTGCCAGCAGCACATTTGGCGGGTCGATTGAAGGCACAGGTTTTGTAGATGAACAGCGGGTAATTACTGGGTCTGGAAACTTTGACGTAGACAGGGAGGATAATATATATTTTGCTGCGTGGAATACTCAAACAATTCAAATTTACGATGGGCATAACAACTTTTTATACGCAATTGACGTATCAAAAGACTTTGCAACATCGGGATCGTCTCGAATAAGAATACTTGATGATGGTACAATTGAGGTTTTTGTTGTGCGCCCAAGAATAGTTCTTCGATATAATAAAAAAGGATTTCTGGAAGAAAGAATTGAGGACGAAAAGTACTTCTCAGATGGAATAAATAATTTGCCAGACATAATTGAAAAGAATGATGCGCAATACTATCTGGGAAGTAATATTATTTATACAGTTGTAAAACGGGTAGGGGATATAGAAACGATTATCTTTGAAATGCCATTTTCCCAGATTATGAATAAAATAACTTTCGCTATAGGAATATGTAGTTTTGTACTACTTGCAGTAGTTAACTCTTTTTGCCACTATGTTGAGAAAAGAAAGAAAATATAGAACCGTGTACTTATGGCACAAAAACGAAGTGACGTTTGCGGGTAGCATAACGGACAAAAGCACAGGGTTGCAGTACATGAACGCACGGTTCTACAACCCGGCGACGGGGCGGTTCATCACGCAGGATACATACAAGGGGAATTCTTTTAATACCGTTCTTGCATTTATAATAAAAACCTCCTCAATACTCACACTGTCCTACAGGCACACCATACACCTCAAATCCAGCGCCACCAAAGGATTATTCGTCACCCTCCTGCAACTCAGCGTTATGATAGACCGATTGGACATCGTCGTTATCTTCAAGCAAATCAATCATTTTTTCAAACTGCTTGGATTGTGTTTCGTCTAAGGAAACGGTGTTGTTGGGAACCATATCTACCTGGGCGGACAAAAACTCGTAATTTTTTGCTTCCAATGCCTCGCGCACGGTAGAAAAGTCGGACGGGTCGGTGGTGATTTCAAAGGCGTCGCCCTCATTGGAAAAATCTTCTGCGCCTGCTTCAAGCGCATCTTCCATTACGCTATCTTCGTTTTTACCCTCTGCATCTATGATGAGGATACCTTTCTTCTCAAACTGAAAAGCAACGCTGCCGGTAGTTCCCATACTACCACCGCATTTATCAAAAATATGCCGCACCTCTCCCACAGTACGGTTTTTGTTGTCTGTCATTGTTTCAACAATTACGGCTGCGCCGCCCGCACCGTAGCCTTCGTATGTCAACTCGTCATAATTGACAGCAGAAAGCTCGCCAGAGGCTTTTTTGATGGAACGCTGTATATTGTCGTTTGGCATGTTTGCAGCTTTGGCTTTTGCTATGGCATCCCGCAGCCGGGAGTTTGAGTCTGGGTCGGGGCCGCCAAGCTTAACTGCGACAACGAGTTCGCGGCCGATCTTGGTAAAAACCTTTCCACGAGCGGCATCTGCCTTGCCTTTTTTATTTTTGATGGTAGACCATTTGGAATGTCCGGACATATTCTTTGCTCCTTTGTTATAAGGTTTGTCTGATGTGTTTTATATTATCATATGGACAGGGCATTGTAAACGCAGGAAATGCAACATAGTTTGTTAATAAATTAATAAAAAACAGTAAAAAGTATACTCAAAAAAAGCAGATATATGGTAGAATAGTATAGAATTTGCCCAAAATACTATAAACATCTTTTGGACAACCGGCAGATGGTTTGTCTGCAATGTTTTGGAGGAAATGATGGTAAAAGGCCCTGAACGCGGCGCGCCCCGTAAGATTGGCGGCGACGAGACAAACCATACTGGAAGGCCCAAAGATACGGAAAAAATGCCGGTTTTCACTGAGCATGACATAAAGCGGTCTTCTATTCCGGAAGAGACGGTTGTTTTCGACGATAATAACGTAAAAAAGGTAAAAGAAGCGCATGGCGGAATTGGCGATACGCAGCCTGTTCCAATTGCAAAAAAACGCTGGCGTATTTCCTCGCTTTTTAAACCGCGTGAGAAGAAACCAAACTTTGTATTGAGTATTGTATTAACAACAATTCAAATGTCTTTTGTAGCAATTTTTGTTGCTGTTGCTGTTGTAATCGGCTCTGTTGTTGGTGTGGCAAACGCCTATCTTGAAACGACGCCGGAGTTGGATACCGATAAAATTGAAACACAGCAGTTGTCCTCCTATATACGCGACAAAGAGGGCAATTTATTGGCGACCTATACGGGTCAGGAAAACCGCGACTGGGCAGGCATTGATGAAATACCGGAAGATTTGCAAAATGCGGTTATCGCTGTAGAGGATATTCGTTTTTATGACCATAATGGTGTAGATTTCCGGCGCCTGATGGGGGCGTTTGTTTCAAATGTAGCAACGGCCACATCGGAAGGCGGCAGCACGATTACGCAACAGCTGATCAAAAATAAGCTGCTTTCAAACGAGCGCTCCTATAAGCGTAAGCTGCAGGAGGCGTACCTGGCGATGGAACTGGAGAAAAAGTATGACAAAGAACAGATATTGGAAGCGTACCTGAATACGATTCCGCTGGGGGGCAGGGTGTATGGCGTTAAAACGGCTGCAAAAGACTATTTTGGAAAAAGCCTTAACCAGCTGAATTTGCAGGAGATGGTTTGCATTGCGGCTATTACACAACGACCCCACCAGTACAATCCGCGTAGGGCAACGTACGGAGAGGGCGACCTGGTTGGGCTGGTGAACCGGATGAACATTATTGCGGAGCGCATGTGGTGGTCCGACATGATTACGGAGGAGCAATACAAAGAGGTATATATCCCGCGGAACGAATATACAACCGCGGATGGAGAGCTTAAGCCGGGGTTTTTGAGTAAATGGCGCAGCATGATGAACATACTGGAAACCTCGCCCACAAGTGAGCTTTATCCATATCCGCATTTTGTGGAATACGTCATCTACCAGGTGCAGACATTTATGCTCCGGCAGCAAGGGCTGGAGGATACGACAGAAAACCGAAAGCTTGTCGAACAAGAGATGCGATCTAAGGGGTATACGATCTATGCGACTGTAGATGGAACCATACAGGATACGGTGCAATCGACACTTTCCGAGTGGGATAAATATCCGGCATTCCCGGATCCGGATCTGACGTTTACCTACGAGGAGGACGGTAGCGGCAATGTAATAGAAACGATGCAACCGCAAGCGTCTGCAGTCGTGGTCGATAATGATTCTGGCCATCTGCTGGCAATTGTGGGGTCGAGAGACGCACCTACATCTGCCAGCACGTTCAACCGCGCATATCAAAGCGAAATACAGGTTGGGTCTTCTATTAAACCGATTGCGGTTTATGGGCCGGCCTTTGACCTTGGACTTTCGCCGGGATATCCGGTGGCGAATATCCCCGTGCCCATCAACGGGTGGTATAACGACGAGGGAGAGCTCTCTGCGCCAAGGCAAACAGGAACGGAAGGGCCGGTTACGCTGCGCCACGCAATCGTGAATTCGTTGAACGTTGCTGCGGCGCGTACGCTTGCGGATTATACGACGGTTTCGTCATCTATGTATTATCTTGAAAAGCTGGGCGTCGATACGGACCGAATCGAGCAGACGGAAACTGACACCCTGTCTGGGCTTTCGATGGGCGCTGCGCCCATAACGCCGCTTGAAATGGCGGGTGCCTACGCGACCATCGCGCGGGGCGGGGAATATCTGGAACCCATTTCGTTTACACAGGTTGTGGATTCGGAAGGAAATGTTGTAATTGATGCGGAAAAAGAACGCATCAAACACCAGGCGTTTAAGCCGTCTACCGCATATATGCTGACAGATACACTAACACAGGCGATTAACGAGGGAACGGGTACGCGCGCAAAGATTCCGGATATGACGACAGCCGGCAAAACCGGCACGGTGGCAGACAATCTTGGTACGTTCTTTGCGGGCTATACGCCGCATTATACATCTGCCCTCTGGATGGGGCATGACCACAACAAATCGTTTGGAAACGGAACATTTGCATCCAATTCTACAGCGCCTCTTTGGCAAAGCTATATGGAAAAAATCCATGTGGGGCTGCCCGATCAGGCGATCTTGCCTTACGACCCGGCATATTACGGATTGGTGGAGGATGTGGTTTGCAAATGGTCGGGAATGAAACCCGGGTCGAATTGTGATACAACACCTTCGGATTGGTGGCTGGACGGCACGCAGCCGCTTGCAACATGCGATGTGTGCTCGTACGGCAGCCAGGTGCTTTGCCGTGATTCGGGTAAGCTCTGGGTTGAAGGTGCCTGCCCGCCGGATGCACAGGTTTCATCCGGATATCGGAGCTTTCCGGAAAGCTCGCCCTATAGGCAGTGGGGAGGCGGGGGCAGCGGCGTGGTGTCTGTACCCTGCGATTTGCATATGTACATGGAGATGATCCCGATTCAGCCCGACCCTGTTGTGCCCGATCCTGCGGCCGACCCCAACGCCGCGCCTGCGACATGACGAAATAGCAGAAGAAGAGTGGAGTGCAAAGGAAGAAGTTTTGCCCGGTGCAGCGGAAAAGTTTCTGCCGGCCGGAGTCAGTGTTGTTACATGAAGCCGTTTTTGTGATAAAGCGGCTTTTTTTCTGTTGAATTTCAGTATATATTATTGACTAATGGCTTCAATACAGCTATTATAAAATATGTACGATTTATTTTAGGAAGGTGGTATATATTTCATGCCAACAAGTTGTTTAGGTAGTACGGCCAGCACGGCAGCCGGCGCGGCAGATGGAGCATCGGCGGGCGGCGGTTGGACCATGTGGATTTTCCCGATTCTTCTGATTGTGGTTATGGTAGTAATGATTATTGTACCCAATAAAAGACGGGAAAAGAAATTTAAAGAGATGGTGGACGCCATCAAAGTGGGGGATGCTGTTAAAACGATTGGTGGGTTTTATGGCAAGGTAATATCGATCAAAGAAGACCTGGTCACATTTGAATGCGGCCCGGAGAAAACACCGCTTGTCATATCGAAAAGCGCGATCGCTTCTGTAGAGAGCTATGACGACGGTGCAGAGGTAAGTGCAAAATAATAATCAGAAAAATAAATGCGGAGGCAAAAAATGAAGCATTTTAAGATGATAACAAAGAATAATTTGAAAGAGACGCTTTTAAAGGGAGGATGTGGAGAATGCCAGACATCCTGCCAGTCTGCATGCAAAACGTCCTGTACGCTTGCCAATCAAAAGTGCGAAAAGAAGGCGTAGAATTTCAATAGTGGAAACAAACCGGGCATCCTGTGTTTGCAGTGAACACAGGATGCTTTTTGTACAGGCTGCGGGAAAAACCGGCAGGAGCACCCAAACAGGGGCGGAAAAGGACAAGGCTGATAATGGTACATACGATTGAGTGGATGGGGCGGTATATTGCGCTGGATGTGGAATCGGGCACGGTGCTGGAAATAGACCGGGATGCAATGCGTGTTCTGACGTTTTTGGATGCGGGAAAAACCGAAAAACAGATTATCGCGGATTTGGGAGAAGGCGCGCGGGACGTTCTGTCGGAAATACGCGAGCTAGAAGAAGAAGGGCTGCTTTTTTCGGAGCCGGCGCTTGCAACGGATGAGCTTGTATTTAATGAACCTGTAGTAAAAGCGCTGTGCCTTCTGATTGCGCAGGATTGCAACCTGCGCTGCGCCTATTGCTTTGCGGGGGAAGGAAAATACCGCAAGGAGCGAGGGCTGATGGAATACGCTACGGCAAAAGCAGCACTGGATTTTCTTGTGAAAAATTCTGGTAACCGAAAGAACCTGGAGGTCGATTTTTTTGGAGGCGAACCGCTGCTGAATTTTGAAGTGCTTAAAAAAACGGTGGAATATGGCCGTGAGTTGGAAAAAAAGCACAACAAAACGATCCGTTTTACGCTTACAACAAATGCATACCATGTTACAGACGAAATGGTTGGGTTTATCAACCGGGAAATGAAGAATATTGTTATCAGCATTGACGGGCGCGGGGAAGTGCACGATGCGCTGCGCAAAAACGCCGCGGGGCAGGGAAGCTACGAAAAAGTATTGCGTAACGCCAAACGGATCGTACAGGGGCGAAATGGCCGTGAGTACTATATCCGGGGAACATATACCGCGCAGAACCTCGATTTTTCGAATGACGTTTGCGCCATTGCCGACGCGGGATTCGACCAGATTTCGTTGGAACCGGTGGTGACCGGCGAGGGAATTGCGATCAGGGAAGAGCATATCCCGCAGATTAGAAATGAATATGAAACGCTTGCAAATATCTATATGAAAAGAAAAGCAGGGGGCAAACCGTTTCACTTCTTCCATTTTATGGTAGATTTGGATGCGGGGCCATGCCTCAACAAGCGGCTTAGGGGGTGCGGCGCGGGCAGCGAGTATTTGGCGGTAGCGGCGGACGGAAGTCTTTACCCGTGCCATCAATTTTGCGGTATGGACGATTTTTATATGGGAGACGTATTTGAAGGGACCAT
Source organism: Christensenellaceae bacterium (assembly GCA_050945895.1). Lineage (GTDB taxonomy): Bacteria > Bacillota > Clostridia > Christensenellales > Christensenellaceae > JBMNTU01. The sequence goes on from JBMNTU010000075.1 coordinate 8,298, forward strand.
TGAAGGCCGTATCCGCAATGCTTTTTTGGAAACGCATGTATTTTCCAAAGAGGAATGCACAAATTGCTGGGCAAAGTATTATTGCTCGGGCGGCTGTTCGGCAAACGCATATTTTACAAACGGCGACATGCAAAAGCCCTATAAGCTGGGCTGTGAGATGGAAAAGAAGCGCATTGAGATGGCGATTGCCCTGCAGGTATTTGCAGGTGAAAAGCAAGGAGAAAAAATATGATTACAAAAGTATCCGGGAAAACGCCCAATATAGCCGAAAGTGCGTATGTCCATAAAAGCGCGGTTGTTATTGGGAATGTGGAAATATGTGACGGGGCAAGTGTGTGGCCGGGCGCGGTTGTGCGCGGAGACATGCACAAAATCGTTATTGGCAGAAATACAAATATACAGGACAACAGTGTGTTGCATACGGAGGACAGGACGCCGCTTCTGATTGGAGAGGATGTTGTGGTGGGGCATAATGCCTGCCTGCATTCGTGCACGGTGGGGAACAATTGCCTGATTGGAATTGGGTCTATTGTTTTGGACGGGGCAAAAATAGGAAATAACTGCGTTGTGGCGGCGGGGGCCCTTGTACCGCCAGGAAAAGAATTTCCGGATGGAAGTATGATTATGGGTGCTCCAGCAAAGGTAGCGCGGGAGGTAACGGCAGCCGATATGGAAAACCGAAAGTATTGGCGGGACTATTATTTTATGGAAAAAGAGCGGTACAGGGAAACGGAAGAAGAACTATAAAGTTTTACACATTGAAAATGCTCCGGCTACTATGTAGGCAGCCGGAGTTTTGTTTTGAAAATATTCATATTTTATTCATTTTAGATACATTTATGTCGTTTATTATTAGACCATAACAATTACTGCTTCCCTGCTGGCATATTGCAAGACGATATTTCAGCAGGCATGGCAGACCAAAAGAAATGCGCTTTTGCGCTGATGCTTATATACACCATCCCATTCGCCCCGCATGGTATACTCGCGGGGTGTTTTTTTGCATAAAATGGACGGATTGGAATATTGCGCAACAAAACATATGGAAACAACAAGAAACCATAACCGAAGCGATGCGGGGCTATGGTACTACGGGAAATAGCGCGGGGCAAAACAGCAGGAATGATGAATGCAAAAGCAGGAAAATTAATTTTGAGCACTTTCTGTATGCAGTACAATAAAAAAAGCTACAGTGTTGGAAACCGAATAAATGGGAGGAAAATTCATGATTTTGAAAAAGGACGATTCAAATTATATTCGAATCGAACATTTGCAAATGGGGGAAGGGCATTTTATCAGCAGGCCCAAAATTGTTTTGGAAGACATTCCTGTTACAATCCATTATGAAACGATAGAAAGCGGTTGCTCTATCGGAAAGCATTACCATAGTGAAGAAACAGAATATTACTATATGCTGGAAGGAGAGGGCGTTTATAACGACAATGGGGAGCTGACGATTCTGCGGGCGGGCGATGTTGCCATATGCGGCGGGGGAGAATTTCATTCCATCCGCAATGAACGGCAGGCGCCGATTGTTTTTCTGGGTATAATTTCGCAGCATTAAGGAGGATGGGTATGATTAAGCAAGAAGAGGTTTTGCAAAAAGAGAAAATTATAAATGCGTGCCGAGGAGATGGGTATATGGAGGCTGTGCGGCTGGTTTCGCAACAAGAGGCAAAAGGAAGGCTGCAATCGCTGAATAGGTATGTGCTGGATGAAAACTGTTCGTTGGGCAAACACTTCTACCTGGCGGAGAGCGCGCTGCTCTATTGTGTTTTTGGCAGCGGGCATATGGACAGCAATGGTGAAAAGACAATTTTTCAGGCGGGAGACGCAGCCGTCTTTAAAAGCGGGGAATACTATTCGCTCCGCAATGCGGAACATCACGAATATGAACAAAAAGGCAGGCAGCCGTTGGTGTTTGTTGAGGCGATTGTAAGGGATGAAAACACCAGTACGAACGACGCGAAGCCGATGATTGGAATATGCCCGGGCAAATAAGGATGGTATTGACTTATGTAAATGGTGCTTGATGCGGAATTTGTGCGCGGAAGGCGGCTATGCCGTTACAGTATGTTGGCAGGGTATGGTATAATACCTGTGAAAACAAAAATACTGGAGGAAACCGTATTGGAAGGCAGGAGCGCGGCGGCCAAGCGCTATTTTTTGAAAGGGTACAGTTGCAGCCAGGCGGTTGTTCTGGCTTTTTTGGATATACTGGATATAGAGCGGGAAACCGCTGTAAGAATTGCGGGCCCGTTTGGTGGGGGCATGGGACGGCTGCGCGAGGTATGCGGCGCGTTTTCCGGCGCGCTGATTGTTTTGGGAGAGCAAATGGGGTATGCGGCGCCGGAGGAGCACGAGCAAAAGAAACGCTTATACCGGCAAGTACAGAAGATGGCTGCCATATTTGAAGAGAAGAATGGCTCTATCATTTGCAGGGAGCTGTTGGGGCTCCGTAAAAATGAGGCAGGGGGCATGCCGGACGAACGGACAAGCGCCTATTACAAAACGCGGCCATGTGCCGATTTGTGTGCATTTGCCGCATCGGCATTGGAACAGATTTTAAAGGAAGAAGCATGAAAATAACCCTTGATAGTGGACGCATCGTTGACATTCATGTGAAACGGAAGAACATCAAAAATATGATCTTGCGCGTTTATCCGGACGGCAGTGTTGGTTTAAGCATACCGCGTGCTGTTACGCAAAGGGAAGCGGCGGCGTTTGCAGACACAAAAAGGAACTGGCTGGAAAAACATTTGCAGCGGGCGGAAGAAAAAAAACCGCAGCAGCAGGCGTGCGAACTGCGTATTTTGGGTCGCGTATTTGGGATGGAGGTCAGACAAGGTGAAAAAAATGAAGTGAGGGTGGAAAAAGACACCATCATAATAACAGCAAAAGACCCGTCTACGCATATGCGTGTGCTGGATAAATGGTGGCGCAAGGCGGCGTATGATTGTTATGCTGCATATGCAGACGGGTTGGTAAAGCTGGTTGGCAACAAAAAATTGCTGCCCGAAAAAATATCGGTACGTAAAATGAAAAGCATGTGGGGAAGCTGTTCTTACAATAAAAAAACCATACGACTGAACTATTACCTGATGTGTGCGCCGGAAGAATGCGTAGAATATGTTGTATTGCATGAGTTGGCGCACCTTATATACCCAAACCATGGCGGGCGCTTTAAAAGTTTCCTCACAAAATATATGCCGGACTGGAAGGCGCGAAAAAAGCAACTGGCGATGGAGCCGCTTTTGGCAGGGCGGTTTTAAAGCAGGGAAATCAATTCCGACGGGCTGTGTAAAACGTGCGCGGCGCCAGGAAGGGGCGCGCTGCCCCAAGCTGCGTTTGCAAAAGCAACGCCTGCGTTTTGTGCGCAGGCAAGATCGTGCGTGCCGTCCCCAATATACAAGCTGCATTCCTTTTTCGCGCCGGTTTGAGCAAAAAAGGCAAGGAGGGGCGCGGCATCGGG
>JBMNTU010000076.1:0-11283 GCA_050945895.1 Christensenellaceae bacterium
ATCCATTGGTGAAGCTACTTTTTGTATCGCAGACATACCATTCCCCTCCCTTTTATATTCACATATAAATTACCACAAAACAGGCAAAAAAACAAGCCGCTCCAGGAACATTTTAGCCGTTATCGATGCGCGACGGCCGCAGGTCTATTTTAATGATTGTCGCGCTGTAATCTTCGCCGGATGCAGGCAAGACGTTCGCTTCTATAATACTGCTTCCGATCTGTATGAAAATAGGCGTCATCGACTCGTGGATCACTTCGTTTTTGACGCGAACTTCCAACACTCCCTCACAAAAAATATATTCCGAGATATCGATAAACAAGTTGCGCTCCGGCTTTACCTTGAGTCTTTTATGCAGCTTTTGCCTGCCATCCGAATATTGGATCAGCTCGACATTTTTCCCCAGCCTAGAAAGCATTGCTGCCAGAATGATGACTACTGCCACAACCACAACGATGACGATGTTATACCATGTTGAAAAAAAGTTTTTGAGCGCATCCAGGATCATATAAAAAAACGCCTCCACACCGCCTGCGGATGGTTCTGCTTCGTTTTCATCCGAGGGAAGCGGTGTTTGCGAAGCTTCTGGCTCGCCCGTTTGTTCTGCGGCGGCGGAAGGGCTTGCCGTCGCTGCCGGCGTTTGCTCAGGCGCTTTTTCGGGGTCTTCCGTAGGCGCCTCCGGCGTTTGGGCCGGCTCTACCGTTTGCAACTCTACATTTACACGGTCTTCATGGATATAGCCTTGGCGTGTTTCATCGATCTGAACAAAATACCACTCGTCCTGCTTGCCCAGATATTCGAACGCTTCACCCTCGTAGGCCTTATACAGTATGTCATAATCTTCGCTTGGGCCCTCTCGGACATTGGAATTCAGAACAGCTGTTACCGTACCCGTTTCTTCGCCCGTTACTTCGGGCGCGGGGATTTCGGCCGCTGGCTCGTTTGCGGGTTCCTCTTCCGGTTCGCCCTGCGGCGTGCCAATTGGCTCTTCGTTAAACTCAAGCTGATTTTCCGGAATAAGGGCGGCTTTTGCGGCAACTGGCGCAGCAAACATAGCCGCGCATACCAAAGCACACATGCAAAATACAAGCAATATGGCTATTTGCCGTTTTCCCTTTCCCATTTTTTCTCCTTCGCTTAATCCATATGTACCAGCGGAAAATTGATATCGTTTGTTTCCACTGTTTTGCCGTTCAAATATTCCAGCAGGTTGTTTGTTCCCGTATGAAACTCTATTTTTGTTGCCCACAGCGCCTGGTAGCGTATTGCCAGCTTGCGGTTGAGGCGCGTATCGCCGTAAGTAGCGTCCCCCAGTACCGGATACCCGGCCGCTTCCAGATGTGCACGCTCCTGGTTCATGTATTGCGTAACGGGCTCTACATCCAGCAGGCTGTAGTCCCCATTGCTTTTTATTACGTCATACTTCGTGTAGATAGGCACCGCATCGGGCACCTTGCGTTTGAGCACCCGGTACCTGTTTTTGGAATCCTTTACATAAAAATGCTGAAATTCCCCTTCGTCATACCTTGGCCGTCCCTTTACAATCGCCCGGAAAAACCGTTTGATGCGCCGCTGCGCCAGCGCCGCACGAACCGCTTCGAAAATATCTCCGTTTTTCGCGAACATAACAAGCCCTCCCGTATAAACGTCCAGCTTGAAACACGCGAACGGTATGGCGCCAAAAGCCTCCTGATATTCGTTCATTTCCTGCATATGGCCGACCACGTAGGACATTAAATCGGGTATGCTGCTGTCTTTGGACAAAACCGGCATTCCCGGCTGTTTGTTGACAACCATGATGTTTTTGTCCTCGTAAACAACATCCAGCTTTTGCGCTTTTTCGAATTCGATGGGCAGGTAAATTTCAATAATATCGCCCGCTTCAACGGGTACGTCCTTCTTTGCCGGATACCCGTTTACCTTAATATCGCCCGACCGCAGCATCCGCTTGGGCTTTTCGATATCGGGGAGCATATCCGCAACATATTCCAATAATTTAGCGCCTTCCTGCCCGGGCGCCACTTCCAATCGTATCATTAGACCCTTCTACCTTTTGCCTGTTTATGCAAAACATATTATACCGCCAACGCTGCGCCGCGTAAAGCATTTTCGGCGCGACGGCAGCTGTCATCCATCGCTTTGCTCCGGGCCGGCCTCTTCAAAAAAATCCCAGAATGTTTTATCGTGGCCGCATTTACTTTTGAACACAAGCGTTTCCTTTGTTACTTCCATCGGGATATGCGGGATGCCTTCTTCCATAAATTCATCGCCGGTCTTTCGGAACCCGTAGCGCTCATAAAACGCCTGTGCGTATGTTTGTGCGCTGATCCGCACGACGCTGGGGCCAAACTCGAACACCTTCAAAAGAAGCAGTTTGATAAGCAAATCTCCAAACCCCTGGCCTCGGCAATCCTTTTTGACGGCAAGACGGCCGATACGAAACGTTTTTCCGTCGTGCACAACGCGCCCGGTAGCAACAGGCGTTTCGCCGTCATAGACAACGAGGTGCATCGCCTGGCTGTCCAGCGCGTCGAATTCGCCTTCCTCCGGAATCTGCTGCTCCTGTACAAAAACCTCGCGCCGCAAATCGACCGCGCCTTTTGCGTTTTCTATTCCATTAAACCATTTGTTGGTAATCAATATTCCGGCTCCTCATAAGGTTGGTCGTCGTGTATATAATCTACCTCGGCATATTTTGTATATTCGCCCTGCCATTTTACCTGAATGTTGCCCGTTGGGCCGTTACGCTGCTTGGCGATCATAATGCGCGCTTTGCCTGCGTTTTCAGGAGTCTGGTCCTCCATATAATAGTCCTCCCTTTGCAGGAAAATAACGACGTCCGCGTCCTGCTCAATCGCGCCCGATTCCCGCAGGTCGGAAAGCATTGGGTAGCGCGATTTCTTCTCTCTTTTTTCGGAAGCACGCGAAAGCTGCGAAAGCAGCACGATGGGAACGTCCAGCTCCTTCGCCATGATTTTGAGTGACCGCGTAATTTGCGAAACCTCCTGCTGGCGGTTTTCCGCGCGTCCCGTTCCCTGCATCAGCTGCAAATAGTCTATAACGATCAGCCCCAGCCCCATCTGTTTTTTGAGGCGGTGCGCCTTCGCCAGCATCTCGGTAACAGTAATTGTCGAGGCGTCATCTATATAGATGGGTGCGCTCGAAAGCACTTTGATTGCATCCGCCAACTTGGTGATGTTCTCCGGGCTTACCGTGCCCGAACGTATAAGCTGAGAATCTATCTTTGCCTCAGAACAAAGCAGCCGGGTCGCCAACTGGTCGGCGGACATTTCCAGCGAAAACACAAGGCTGGGGATGTTTTTAACAACGCCGATATGCTCCACCATGTTGAGCGCAAAGCTTGTTTTACCCATGCCCGGCCTGCCCGCAACAACGATGAGCTGCGTTCCCTGCAACCCCGAAATCATTTTGTCCATCAGCGGAAAACCTGTAGAAATACCCATCAGCCCGTCTTTGGACTTCATCGCCTCGCTGATTTTGATATAGCTTTCCTGCACAGCCTCTTTGAGGTGGACCATGCTGTTTGCCGCATCTTTGAGGGCAATTTTGTAGATCGCGTCTCCGGCGCGGCCCACCAGTTCGTCCGCCGTCCGCTCTCCTTCAAAGCATTCGTCAATGGCCGTCATGCTTGCGTCGATCAGCTTGCGCATGGAAGACATTTCTTCCACGATTCCGATGTAGTAGCGCAGGTTGGAAACAGAGGGTACCACCGTTGCCAGCTCGGAAAGGTATTCCATTCCACCCTGGCGCATGGTGCCGGATTGCTCCATCTTCCGGCTGACCGTTACAATATCGACCGGAACGCTCTGCTGCAAAAGCTCGGACATTGCCGCAAAAATATCGCGGTGCTGCTGCTGGTAAAAATCGTCCGGCCGAAGCGCCTCCAGCGCTTCGTACACGCACTTTTCGTTGAGCAGCATACTGCCTAAAATAGACTGTTCCGCTTCGTAATTATGGGGCGGCGTGCGCCTGTCTTTTTTGCCGGCCGGGCGCGCGTTTTGCCATCTTGCTTCACTCATCCGTAACCACTACCTTCATATCTGTGCTGACTTCCGCGTATATTTTAACGCTGAAGTCGTATTCTCCCAGTTCCTTTATCGTGGGGACGTTAAATTTCTTTTTGTCGATCATAATCCCTTTTTGCTCGTTTAACGCCGCGGCAATTTCTTTTGCCGTAATGGCTCCAAACAGCTTGCCGTTGCCGCCGTGCTTCGCATGGATTGTTAAAACGGCACCCTTTAAGGATTCTGCAAGATCTTTGGCTTCCTGTTTTTCCGTATCCTGCTTATGCTTTTTGGCTGCCTGCGCAATGTTTGCCGCATTCAGGTTTTGTTTATTCGCTTCTTTTGCCAGCTTTTTGGGAAACAAGAAATTTCGCGCGTAGCCGTCGTTGACGTTGACGATTTCTCCTGCTTTTCCTTTTCCCTTGACATCTTCCAGTAAAATCACTTTCATTGGCCCGTTTCCTCCCCATATTGTTTGATTGCGTCCAGCAGCTTCCCTTTTGCTGTCTGCATATCCGTTTCCTTCAGCTGCGCGCCTGCGCTGTTGGCGTGCCCGCCTCCATTCAGCCTGCTTAAAATGCTTTGCACGTTGACCTGCCCCAGCGACCGGCCGGAGATCATGACGTCCGTTCCCCTCTGGCAGAGGACAAACGACGCGAGCATGCCCCGAATATTCATCAGTTCGTCCGCCACCTGCGCTGCCAGAAGCTGCGGCGTATCCACATCCCCGCCCGGGCAATGCGCCAGCGCAATACCGCCGGGCAAAAATTCCGCGCCCATTACAATCGCCGTCCGTTTCCTGAATGTTTCGATGTCATCCAGGAAAAAACTATGGATTTCGTCGGAATCCGCGCCATGCGCTGCCAAAAACGTTGCTGCCTCAAAGGTTGCTACGCTGGTATTGAGCGAAAACCCTTTTGTATCCAGCTTGATGCCCGCCAGCAGCGCTTCGGCCTCCAGTGGATAGAGCACCTTTTCCGCACCCAGTTCCCGCAGCACCCCCGTTACCAGCTCGGATGCAGAGGACGCCTCCGTTTCATGCAATACCAATGTTGGACACTTGATTCGGTCGGAGCTTTTGATGTGGTGGTCTATAACAACAATATCCTCTACCGCCTCTACCAGCTCAGGCGCATAGGAATAGCTTTCCATTTGTGTATCGACAATGACCAACACCGTTTTTTCCTGCACCATTTCGCACGCCTGCTCTGCCGATACAAACACGCCGTCATATTCCCAGCGGCGCCGGAGCTCGTTCCAGAGCGCATGTATAGACACGTTTGGCTCTTCCAGCACAATATGACACGTTTTTTTCATATGGCGGGCAATGCTCAGCATTCCCAGCGCCGCGCCCAATACATCCAGGTCCGGAAGTTCGTGCCCCATTACCAATATATGCTCGAAGCATTCCAGCTTCTTTTCAAAATCAACGGAAAACGCCCGTATATCGGCATGTATCTCCCGCATTATTCGCCTTTTTTCCACAGCTTCATTTCCGGCATTCATGGAAGTTCCCCTTGCTCCTGTCTTTTTCGTAATTTCGCCGCCTGTTCAAATATGCCCGCCAATATATATGCAATCCAGAGCAACAGCGATGACACTACATATATCAGCACACGGACCGGAGGGGAAGCAATTTTTTTCCTGAGAAACCATTCGAAAAATGCTACGCCCTGTATATAGTATGCGATTCCAAAAAACGTCATTACGATCGTCCCTATATACTCAAACGCTAAAATGCCGGCATTTCCGCCAACGAATACGACTACGACAATAACAAACGACACGAGCCCAAAATATTTGGGCAGCGCAAACATCGAAAAACCGGGGACATTGCCCACATCTACGCCCTGCTTACGCAAAACTGCACGCGGAACGACATAATTGAGCAGCCCGAGCACGCTGATTGCCGCTGTCTCCAGCGTAAGCAGCGTTTGGCGCATCGATTCAAAAAGCCCTGCTGTCAGCGTTCCAAGCGCTTGCTCCTCTGTTGTTGCCGCATCATTCAAAGCGTTGAACATTTGCGTGATCTCGGCAATGTTTTCTTTGTATAGACCTTCCACATTTTGTGTCAAAAGCTCGGCAAGTGTCATGCCGTTTGCCGCATACACCAGTACTTCCATGAGCAAAACCATGCCAAACACCAAAAAGCAGGAATACTGTACACTTTCACGAAAAGACAGCTTCTTTCGGATGATATACGAAAGCACGTACGTCACCGCCGCAAAATACAAAATGCCAAACAGCGCGACCGCAGGCAAATAGAACAAAAGACCCAAAACAACAAGCACGCCGAGTATAAGCAGCGCCCACGCCTTTCCGCACCGCACGGCCGATATGACCAGCGGAAACGGTACAACCAGAAAGCACACGGGCATAAATGCCGGAACAAGCGCCCCAAGAATAAATACACCTGCGCTTACAAGCAAATATTTCCAAAAAGGGTTTCTCTGTTTTCCCGTGCTGCTTTCAGGCAATTTAGCCCACTCCTTCATATTGCATTTCTGCTTTTTCATTCTATCTTTTTTTTAGGTAAACGTCAAACACTGTTGCCACTTTACCAAAAACCGTTGGGCCCAATGTAAACGCCTTGTAAATATGACAGCAATGTAATAAAACTGTTGAAAAAAAACGCTGCATGTATTATTATAGATGCAGTATGGCATGGTATGTACACATATTATTGAAAAAAAGAGGAGCTTAAACTTACATGGGCTTTTTTAGTATGAACTATAACGACATCGGAATCGACCTTGGAACAGCAAGCGTACTTGTCTATGTTCGCGGCAAAGGAATCGTTTTGCGGGAGCCTTCCGTTGTAGCGGTAGACCGGCTTTCCGGAAGAATGCTTGCCATTGGCGAAGAGGCCAGAATCATGCTTGGCCGAACACCCGGCAACATTATTGCTGTACGTCCTTTAAGAGAGGGTGTTATCTCCAATTTCCACGATACCGAACGTATGCTCCGTTATTTTCTCCGCAAGGTTATCGGCAAGCGTATATTCTTTAAGCCGCGCGTTGTCGTATGTGTGCCCTCCGGCGTTACAGAAGTGGAAAAACGCTCCGTTATCGAAGCCACCGAGGAAGCGGGGGCAAAGCACACCTGCCTGATTGAAGAACCCATTGCCGCTGCCATTGGCGCCGGAATTGACATTGGCGCTCCTCAGGGCAACATGGTTATCGACATTGGCGGCGGTACCGCAGATGTTGCCGTTATTTCGCTGGGCGGCGCTGTTATCAGCGATTCCATCAAAATTGCCGGCGATAAATTTGATGAATATATTTCCAGATATATCAAGAAAAAATATAATATGCTGATTGGCGAACGGACGGCAGAGGAAATCAAGATCAATATCGGCTCGGCTTTCCCGCGCAAGGAAGAAGCCTACATGGAAGTAACCGGCCGCAACCTAATTTCCGGGCTCCCCAAAACCATCACCATCAGTTCCAACGAAACGATTGAAGCGATGCAAGAGCCTTTAAACCGTATTATGGAAACCATGCACGGCGTATTGGAGCGCACGCCGCCCGAGCTGACCGCCGACATCGCGGAAAACGGAATTTGTATGACTGGCGGCGGTTCGCTGCTTTACGGCCTAGACCGCCTGCTTACGGAGCGCACCAAAATACCATGCTATGTTGCAGAAGATGCCGTGTCCTGTGTAGCAATCGGAACGGGCAAAGCGCTTGAGAGCCTCGATGTTTACAGCTCCGGCGCTGTGTACGACTACCGCCGCGGAGATTATTACAATCAGGGATATTAATGCTTATACAGCTGAAAATAAAAACTGCGCATCCGCGCAGTTTTTTTGTGTTTCCTATTCAAAACCCGACCAATCAGTGTATATACTGATCTTCAAAGGCTTGCGCGGGCATGGGCCGCGCATAGAAATAGCCTTGTATTACATCGCAATCGATGCTCTCCAAAAATTCAAACTGCAGGCGCGTTTCCACCCCTTCGCAGACCGTTTCAATTCCCAGCGCCCGAGACATATCGATAATACTTTCAATGATTTTCCGGCTGGATGCGGAAGTGTCCGACTCCTTCAAAAATTCTTTGTCGATTTTGAGAACATCTACCGGCAGCTGCCGAAGCGAATTGAGCGAGGAATAGCCCGTGCCAAAATCGTCGATCGCAATCGTGAAGCCCATTTCCTGGACGCTTTTCATAATCTCTCCCACAGAAAGCGTATCGTTTTCGAACGAACTTTCCGTTACTTCCATTTGCACATACTTCGGCGGTACGGAATAGCGTTTCAGCGTTTCCTTCAGCCGTTCGAGGTAATTGGGCAGGGCAATTGTCACCTTCGACTGGTTGACGGAAATGGGCAACGCCGTCTTTTCGACATCCAGTTGATATTGCAGCATAGACAGGACGCTGTTTAGCACAAAAAAGTCCAGCTCGGCAATAAAACCGTTTACTTCAAACAATGAAATAAACTGGTCGGGGAACACAAACCCCATTTCCTCCGACTCCCAACGGATGAGCGCTTCTCCGCCGCAGCAGGTTTTTTTCTTGATATCGTACTTCGGCTGAATATATACCTTAAACTCGCCTTTGGAAAGTGCGTGGATCATATTCACTTCAATTTTCTTTTGCGTATCCGCTTTTTTCTTCAGCTTCTCGTCGTACACGACTGCCGACCGCTTGGCAAGCCGTTTTGCATCGCGCAGCGCAAACTGCGCTCCTTCGTTGATTTCCCTGTAGGCAATATTCCTGTCCCTGATGGGGTAAATTCCATACTTGAACGAAACCGATTTTGCAAACTGGCCGCCCATCTTCACGCTGATCTCGTTTTTCAGATCTCTTGAAAGCTGGCGCGTATCAATCAATTCCCCCTTGGAAAAGAATGCAAATATATCGCTGTTCGTCCTGAACGCATAATCAAAGCTGTTTTGCAATACCTGCGCAAGAATAACGAGCAATCTGTCTCCCGTGTCGTACCCAAACATAGAATTGAAGCTATGGAAGGACGCAATATCCAGGTAGGCAAAGCAGCATGGGGTCACTTTTTCCCGTTTTAATGCGTTTTCCACAATTTCCTGCATGCTCACATTATTATAAAGCCCTGTAAGCGCGTCGTGCCGCCCGGCCTGCGCGCTGCTTTCGCGGACGCTTTTTTCATAAAGCGCCAGCATAAGCAAAACGATTACCCCAAATACGATAGCGCCCACTGCCTGCAAAATCAACAGAGTAAACAGCGGTGTTTTGCTTGCCGCATCGATATGCGCTCCATAAAACCAGCCTTTAGGCTGTTCGAGCTCCATATAAACATTGTAGTGGGAGGTCACTCCCTGCTGGCGGACATAGGACGACACATTCTTGCTTGCATAGCTTGCCGCCCCCGACTCCAGTCCGCTTTTTTCTTCCTCTGTCATCTCTGACATTTCCGCAGTCATCATTTCTGCTATGGGTTCCGCCCACTCGTTGAAGAGTACAAAATGGGCACGGTCGATCGGTTGCCCCGCTAATATGGAGGTAAAAAACTGTTCTACAGAGCTAATTTGTGCTACGTGATACTGCCGGTTTTCCTCCATCGGCACCGCCAGCATGACCTTGGTATTTGCGCTGCCCGCCCCCGTATCTACAAACTGAATGATAAAATCTGCCTCGCCTTGCAGCACAGAAGGGTTTTGCAGCGTATACACTTCGTTTCCGGTCCGATCCGTCGCCACACCGTCATGGTCGATTAGCCAATAGGCATGGCCTTCTTCATCGTGCTGCTCCAAGTTGTTTAAAAACGCTTTCCTGTCGGAATACGTCCTCATTTCGGACGCTTCTCCGTATACACCGATTTTTGCTGCCAATTCTTCCGCTTCGCTGTTGATATTATCTTCTATTACCGCATCGGTGCTGTCCAACAGCGAAGACACAATCTCTTTTCTCTGTTTTGTTGATTCTATAATGACGTAGGCCTGAAATGCAAGCAACACAACAAAAGCAATTACGATAATCGCAGTAATAACTTTTTTCTTTCGCGTCATACCTGCTTCCACTCCTACTTTGGACTTGTCATACTATTCCATATAGTCCATCATCTGTTTTTTACGCGTATTCATACGCCCGCTTGCCGCCGCAATCAGATTTTCTATACTGGATTCCTTAGGGTTCCCTGTTGCGTGCCCCACAGCAAAGCTGATTTTTTCCACTTCATCCACATGCAATAAATTATATGAGACCACTTTTTCGTTTACACGCATTAAAAACTCGTCTACCAAATCATCGTTTGCATCCGGAAACGCCCCAAAAAACGTAACACCGCAAAACCTGCCTACAAAACCAAACCCTTCCGCTTGTGTTCTCAGTATGTTGCCAAACTCCGCAACAATGCGGTCTCCCATTTGCGGCCCCAGCGTATCGTTTACTCGCCGCAGGCGGTTGACTTCAAACATAAATACGGCAACATCGCTCCCAGGTGGGTGGGCCTTTAATTCTGCGATTTGTTTTTCGCACCCCGCCTGGTTGGGCAGTTGGGTCAGCGGGTCTACATAGGCGATTTTATCCAGCTCTTGCGTACGTTTGCGAAGCGTAACCGTCCGCCCATAGAAGAACACCACGACCGCTATACTTCCTACCGCAGCCACGACAAGCCCTATTAACAGGTTGATTGAACGGTCTCCCTGTTTTTCATAAAAGCGCTCTGCCGATGCGACGGCTCGGTCTGCCAACGAAAAATGCTCTTCACTCAGGTTATACAGGGACAACCGGCCCTCGCCCTGCCGCACTTGCCCTATTGCCTGTTTGATTTTTTCCCACGTTTCCTGAACCAACAGCAGATTCTCCGAATACGCTTTGTCCTGCAGCCGCGGCACATCTTTTACTCCGTCTATAAGCCCTGCCATCGCGGCGTCCAGCGTTTCAATCAGCATATCATCCGGCACATCCTGCAACTCTTTCTTTACCAGCTGTTGCGTTCCTCCACGGATAAAACCCGTGTCATTCATAACACGGGCCGCGCCTCGCAACTCCAAAATATTGGAAAAAGCAAAAAAGCCTATACAGCAAAACAAAACTGCTATAACAATAATAATGATATACTCACGTTTTGAAGCCGCTTTTTTCAATTTTCCCGCACCCACACTTCAAAAGCAAAACCCTGCGTGGCTTTAACAAATTATTCCTACTATACAATTGGAAGGCTTAACTGTTTTTGTTAATCTAAAAATACAGCAAATGGTCACCAAAAATACAGCACATGCCCAGAGATAAAACGGGCATCTCAGCACCGAGCTAAAACTGCTATCCTTTAGAGTGCTAC
>JBMNTU010000077.1:0-11034 GCA_050945895.1 Christensenellaceae bacterium
ACGGTCATACGCTTCATAACATCGCCGATATGCTCGACACTGTCAGTTGCAAGCACGGAATATTCACCCCATTCTCCGGCGCTTTTCTCCCCTGCCATTGCAGCAATGTACACGCCTAAAAGAGCAGCATCATAGGCTTTTTTCCCTTGCGCCGCCAGTCCGGATATAACTCCCGTAAGCACGTCGCCGCTGCCTCCCTTTGCCATGGCCGGGCTGCCCGCCGCTACCAGCGCTACCTTTCCAGATCCGTCCGCCACAATTGTTGTCGCCCCCTTTAGTACAAGCGTCACTTTATAGCGGGCTGCAAATTCTTCCGCAAGCGTAAGGCTGTTGTTGAGCACATGTTCTGTTGTTACATCCAGCAATGATGCAAATTCCTTTGCATGCGGCGTTAAGATGACCTCCCCTGTTTTTTCCAGAAACACCTCCGGCCTCCCGGCCAGCGCGCTTATGGCGTCCGCATCCAAAATTTTAGTCAATTCGTGGTTTTTTACAATGTGCTCGACGATATCGTGCGTGTCATTTGAAAGTGAAATACCTGGGCCAATTGCCAACGCCGTCTTTCCTTTGGCCGCACGATCAATGTCAAATATGCTGTTCCTGGTAATAGAGCCCTCTTCATTTGCGAGTACTCTGCATGTTGCTTCGGGTACGCTGGTTTGCACAACGGCAACCACCTCGTCTATAGAAGCCAGCGTTACCAGCCCGGCACCTGCGCGCGCCGCGGCACGGGCCGAAAGCACGGCTGCCCCCGCCATTCCATAGCTCCCTGCCACCAAAAGCAGCCTGCCAAAATCTCCCTTATGCGCGTCCATTTCCCTGCTGCCCAACCGCAGGTCGCCATCATCGCTTCTGTATGCACACACATCCGACTGTGTCAATGCCTGGCATCCGTCATCTACGCCAATTTTTACTGTTTCCAAAACGCCGGTATGCTTCCGCCCCGGAAAAAGAAAGTGACCGATTTTGGGATATTGGAACGTAACTGTTACATCCGCCAAAACCGCACCGCCCAAAAGGTGCCCCGTTGCCCCGTCGATTCCCGAAGGAATGTCTACCGACACCTTCAGGCCATTCATCTTGTTGATTTGGTCGATAACGTCTTTATAAATCCCCGTCACATCCCGCGACAGCCCCGTACCAAATATGGCGTCAATAACCGCCGCTGGTTTTTCCTTGCAATAGGGAGTATATTCTGCAATATCGCTTATTGAAACACAAACACCGGGCAGCTTTTCCAGCAGCGTAACATTGCTGCGCGCGTCCTGCGTCAGCCTTTCGGCGTCCCCCAAAACGAATACGCATACGTCGTACCCCTTCGAAAGCAATATACGCGCCGCGGCAAAGCCGTCTCCTCCATTGTTACCCGTGCCGCAAAACACATGCACGATACACGGGGCGACACGGTCCATGACCGCATTTGCCACACCCATCGCCGCATTTTCCATTAGTAACAGCGATGGAATTTCCATCTCGCGAATCATGTAGCTGTCTACTTCACTCATTTCTTTGGGGGTCAAAACTTTTTGCATTATATGTTCCTTTCCACAACCGCATATGCAACCGCATATGCCCCATCGTGCGAAATACTGATGTGAAAAACAAGGTCTTCGTGCCCTGCAACGTGCAGTGTTGGCTCTCCCGTATCTCCATGCAATATTTCGATATCTGTAAAAGAGATGCTTCCTATCCCTTTTTTCAGGCATTTCATGGCCGCTTCCTTGGCGCAAAAAATTCCCGCGGCCGTTTGCTCTCGCCTGCTTTTCGATAATATATAATCACATTCTTGCTGTGTGTAAACCTTCTTCAAAAAGCGCGTATTTTCCATTGCGCGCTTGACCCTGTCTATTTCTACTATGTCTACCCCTGTTCCCACTATCATTTTTCTTCCTCGGCGGTAACGGCATTTATGACCGCCCTGCGCGTAACCTCTATGGCAGCAACTGCAAGCTGGTCTATCTGTGCGATTTTTTCCCCATAGGAAAGTGCAAACGCCGTATCTCCGTCCACCGAAAGATGCGCCGGCGAAATAGCATTTGCATAGCCGTCGTGCGCGACCTGCGCCAGCTTTGTCACTTCGTCTCGTGTAAGCTTTGCGTCCGTTGCAACAACACCGATCGTCGTATTGTTGAGCTTCATGCTTCCGGGCATATCGACCCCGTTTAGCAGTGCGCTGTATGTATCTACATAAGTACCGTTCTTGTGCGCCCCGGCAACAATATTTCCTCCGTCCCAAACATCGCCGAATGCGTTTACGCAAACAAGCGCACCCACAGTTGCACCGCCGGCAAGCGTAATGCTTGCCGTACCGACGCCTCCTTTTTGCGCATGCTCCATACCCATTATTTTGCCAACCGTTGCGCCCATTCCAACACCAATGTTTCCCTGGATAACATGTGTTTTTGCGTTAACACAGGCCGCATACCCCATTCCCGTATTTGGGCGGGCGTCGCTCCTTCCATACCCCAGGTCATAAATTACGGCCGCCGGTACAATCGGCACATAGGTTTCGTCTGTTTTGATTCCCATACGCTGCTGCTCCAAAAAAAACATAACGCCGTCCGCAGCCGCCAGCCCAAAGGCGCTGCCCCCTGCAAGCAAAACTGCATTGGCGTGCTGCACGCTTTTTGCCTGCGCCATCAGCGCCGTTTCGCGCGTTCCCGGCGCACTGCCCCGCACGTCGCAGCCGCACACCGCACCATTTGGGGCGATTACAACACTTACCCCCGTCATACCGATCGTATCCTGCGCATGCCCGACAAGCAAGCCTGCAACATCGGTGATTCGTCCATCATACATAGTCTGCCATTCCTCTCAAAGATACTTCCCCCGCATTAAACACCATTTCTTTTCCGTCTACATCCACTACAATCTGCCCATCGTCCAAAAACCCAGTGCAGTTGCCCTCGTATATTTGCTTTCCATATATCACTTTCAAATCCTTGCCTACAACAGCGCTTTTTTCGCGGTATTCGTCCATAATTTCTTCCATGCCGCCGTTTATATATTTTTGATAATAGCAAAACACTTGTTCGATCACTTCTGCGCACAACGCGCAGCGGTTTACTTTCCGGTCTTGGATCATACGCAAAGACGTTGCCTTTTCCAGGGCTTCTTCTTCAAATGCCCGCTGGTTTGCGTTGATGCCTATCCCGCATATAATATAATCGATCCGGTCCATGTCTCCGGTCATTTCCGTTAATATTCCGCACAGCTTCTGCGAACCATACACCACGTCGTTCGGCCATTTGATTTGTGTCTCTACGCCGCATATACTATAAATCGCGCGGGAAACGCCCAACGCCGCGCAGAAGTTGATGGCCGGCGCCTCAAACGGCATAATGTCCGGCCGAAACACCATGCTAAGCATAACTGCTTCCTTCGGGTGAGAAACCCACTCGCGCCGAAGCCGCCCCTTGCCCTTTGTCTGATGTTCCGTTACAACGACGCTCTTTTCCTCCGCGCCTTTTTGCGCCCAATCCTTGGCCGCATCGTTTGTGGAGTCCACACTGTAGTGCCACCGAATTTCGTGGTTTCTCTCGTTTTGATACAACCGGATATATTCCGGCTTTAACAAATCCGGGATCCGCTTCAAATGATACCCTTTGTTTGTCTGCGCATCGATCAGGCACCCGTCTTCGCGCAGGGCGCAAATATGCTTCCAGACCGCCGCCCTTGTTATTTCCAGCCGGCTGCTCAATTCTTCTCCGGAAATATATCCGCCTTCATCCATCAGCATTTTAATAATCGCCGTTTTCATTTTCTATCACCCTGTTATAAACACGCTTTATATCATCGTACTCAAACCCTTTTGCCAAAAGCGCGCGGACAACCTTTTGGCGGCGCTTTTGAGGTTCGTCATTCCTTGTTTTATAGGCATATTTTTTCATCAAATCCAAAAGCGCTGTTTTTTCTCCTGCCATTGCTTCCAGCGTTTGTACAACAATTTCCTCCGCGATTCCCTTTTCCTTCAATTTTTGTTTGAGAACGCGCTTTCCATACCTGTTGCCATATTCCTCCACAAGCAGCGCCGCATACTGTTCGTCATCCACATATCCATATTCGGCAAGCTTTTCGATTGCAGCTTCTACAACTATCTCATCCAGGCCTTTGTCATAAAGCTTTTTTTCTATTTCCATGCGGCTGCGCACTTTTGTTGCAACATACTTCAACGCAACAGAAAAAGCGTATTTTTCGCTGTCCTCCAGCCGAATCGCTTGCAATGTTTGCGTATCGACCTGCACACCCGGCTTCAGATTATTGTTTACTATTGTTTCGTGGAAGAGCGCGCAGGCAAACTGCCCGTCTATAAATATGTTGGATCGTTCCTTATTTTTTTCGCAGATTTTTACTGCCGTAATTTCCATGCCCATATTATAGCTGAAATATGGACTATTTAAAAGATTTTCACCGAAAAAAGTTTTTACAGAAAACAAACGCCTTACACAAAAATATCGGATTTGCATTTCGTATGGTTATTGTGTACAATAGCCGCATGAAAAAGTATGTTATTCTCTTGGTGTTTTTATTTATATTCGCTTTGCCGCTTTGTTCGACAGCAGCCGAAGACCGGAGCGAAGTAATCATGCAGGGCGACAGCGGGCAGGAAGTTCTTCTGCTGCAACAGCGCCTCAACGAGCTTGGATATCTGAACTACCGACCCACCGGAAAATTCAGCGATATGACGGTAACTGCGCTGAAAAAGTTCCAGACTGTCAACGGAATAGACCCGGACGGCCAGGCGGGCATCCGCACACAAAACAAACTATTTTCGGACAGTGCCCTCAAAAACCCGCTTAACCCTGATGTAACAAAGGTTTCCGGCCCTGCATACAATGGCGATGTGGCTGAGAAGGGACTCCTTTCCTCCTGGGAAAATATCAGCCCATTGTTTCCTGAAGGTAGCACTGCAACAATTACAGACTATAATACCGGCACAACCTACAAGGTCCAACGTACAGGCGGCGTCAATTGCGCGCATGTCGTCACTGCCCAGGAAGCAGATTACGATTCCTACCTGTATACGTTTGGCGGCAGCTCGTCCTGGGAACACCGGCCGGTGCTAGCGGAAATAGGCGGGCAAACATATGCCGCTTCCATGTTTGGCATGCCTACCGGCGGCGAAACAACCAATGCCAGCGGTATGAAGGGATATACGGTTTTGTACTTCAACAACAGCAAAACAGATGTTATGTCCATAGCGGACGAAGAACATATTATCGCCATCGCTGCCGCCGCACAAAATTAGCAAACGCTTTACGGATCCATTACATTCGGCAAATTTCCAAATGTGGTTATCTCTTCTCCCGTGTCTTGGGGCTCCGGGCTATCTGCAGGGGGCGTATTCGTGTTGCCTTCCCCTGTTTCAGCCGGGGCGGGTGTCGCCTCTTCCTGTTTCGGTTCGCTTGCGTTCATATCGGCGCCATCCTGCACACCGCTGGGGTACCCGATGCTCCACTGTTCAATTTTTGAAAAAATCATATTTTGGCGCACTCCGCCAATGTCTCTAATACCATAATCGTAAATGATGGAGTTTGTCCTGTAAAAAAGGCCTACCTGCGGCACGCGCTCCGTTAAAACCTGCTGGAGCCCACTGTATGCAGACAGCGTTTCTTCTTCGGTGACCGCTAAAGCGCACTTATCTATTGCGTCAATAATATCATGGCTGGACACGTTTCCATAGTTTGCTTCACCAGTTTCGCCAAACATAAATTCGAGATCGGGAACAATATCCATATAGAAGCTGCAATACGCAAGTGCAAAGTTGCCCGTCGTCAGCCGTTCTTCGTACTCTTCCGTGCCAATAATTTCCAGGTTTATCTCGATGCCCACTTCTGCAAGCTGTTTTTTAATGGACCGCGCGGCTTCCTTGCGGTAGTTTGCTTCGCGGTTGTCGGGGACGATCATATTCAGGCTCAAAAGCGACCCTTCACCGTTTTCTTCTGTCCGATAGCCGGATTCTGCAAGCAGCTCCCTTGCTCGGTTGATGTCGTAATCGTTTAGCTTATACTTAGAGTCGTACGCATAATAGTCCGACGCAATGGGCATATTTGCCGGAATAGCGTGGTTGAGCAATACTGTGGAAATCACCTTGCGCCGGTCTATGGCATAGGACAGCGCCTGGCGTACGTTTTCATCCCTTAGCTGGCCTATGGAAAGGTTTGGCACAATGCAATCGTAGTAGTTGGTCATATAGTCTATGATTTGCGTTGCGCCGGTTTTTTTATATTTTTCCGTATACCGTACATCTGTCGTAATCAAATCCAAAAGGCTGGTTGAAACCGCATCGATCTTTTCTTCAGTATCTTCGATAGGCTTTGCCACAATTCGCTGGATATAGGGCTCGTCCCCGCCCCACAGGCTGTTGGCCGCAAGCACCAACTGCGTTTCGTCTATGCTTTCGACCATATATGGCCCTGTTCCTACAGGTTTTTCCTTCGAAAAATATGCACGGCTCATTACCGGAAAGGTCATAAAATGCAGGCCTTTGTTTCCCGGCTCGGTCATAGTCAGCCGCACTGTATATTCATCCACCGCTTCTATATTTTGCACATATTCGCTATATTGCTCGTAGCGCAATTTTGCCGGTTCATCCTCTGCATCGCCGTCCGCGCTCTCGGTTTCCGGTTCAGGGGTTTCTTCCGGCTCCTGGCTGGCTTCCTCCGCCGGCTCTTCGCCTTCCTCTGTGTCTTCGGGCAAGGTAACCCCGCTCGATTCCAAAATACGGTTTGCGCTGAAAATAATATCGTCCGCCTTAAGCTCGGCCCCACCGCCGCCAAAATATACGCCGCGCTTTAAATGAAACGTAAAAACCGTTTTGGATGCATCTACCTCAAAACTGCTCGCCAACTCGGGAACAAGCCGGCCATCTGCTTCATATGCGAGTGGCGACTCAAAAATCAGCGAGAGCAAATTGGTCATATCCTCCGTATGCGCATCGAGCGGGTCGAAGGATTTTGCTTCGACCGGCATTGCAATAAACAGCTCGCCGCCGCGTATTTTGGGAGGTTCGGTCTCTTCTGCCGCAACCGTCGCTTCTTCCGTTGCTTCCGCCGATCCAACGGGCAAGCTCGAAGAGCACGCACACAAAAAAAACATGGAACACACAATATATAAAATAAAAAACTTTTTAACCGATTTCATAAAACTCCTTATATTTACTATAAGCTTTATTCACTTTTTTCACATAGTTTTCCGTTTCGGAATAAGGGATATTCGTCAGCACCGTTCCATCCGAATATGCTTCATCCAAAAGCCATCCTTCCACCCTGTTGTGGCCCGCGTTATACGCTGCAATTGCAAGATCGGCCTGTCCGTCAAAACGTTCCATCAAAAAGTGCAGGTACCAACATCCATATCGAATATTGGTTTCCGGGTCATACAGATTGTCCGTTTCAAACGCTTCTCCAAATTTCCCTGCAAGCCACTCCCCCGTCTCCGGCATAATCTGCATCAGCCCAACCGCACCGGCGCTTGAAACTGCATCGCTTTTAAACGTGCTCTCCGTCTTAATAACCGCGGCCACCAGGTACGGGTCGAGGTTGTACTCATTCGAATACCGGACAATCAAATCTTCATATTCCAAAGGGTAGCCAAATTTGAACTCCTCGTCCAAGTCCAGCAGAATATACGCAGCAAAAAAAGCAAGGAGCAGGATTAGAATTACAACCAGCGCAATTAGCGCCCTATTCTTTTTTTTCGTTTTGCTTGACGCACGCCCCAAGGTATTCCTCCACTTGTGCAATCAACTGTTCATGCGTTCCGTTATTATCAATTATTTTATCTGCATACCGCGTCAAAATAGTTTCATCATTCTGATTTTTCAATCGGTTCATAGCTTCTTCCACCGTTATTCCGTCCCGCGTCGAAATACGGTCGAGCTTCTTATCCAAATCCGCCATAACCAGCCACACCTCGTCCGTCAGCTTGTTCAGCCCCGATTTAATCAGAATGGCACTGTCGATCACTTTCAGGTCATGGTCGGGTCGGGCAATCTCTTCTTCCACCCGCTTCCACACAATAGGGTGAATAACGCTTTCCAGCTTTTTCAACTCTGCCGGATTTGCAAAAACATACCTTCCCATACGCTTTCGGTTCATCGAACCGTCATCATTGAAAAAATAGGGCTCAAATATCTCCTGAAGCTTTTTCAGGCCCGGTTGGCCTAGCCCGCACACCTCGCGCGACAGCTCGTCCGCATCAATGATCAATGCTCCTTTTTCCTTTAAATATTCCGCGACCTGGCTTTTTCCGGCGCCGCTGTTCCCCATTAAACCAATAATCATTATTTTGCCTCCGCCCAGGTATTGCCGACTGCTACATTTACATCGAGCGCCACTCCTAGTTTTACCGTGTTTTGCATACAGTCTTTCAGCAGCTTTCTTACGGTATCTTCTTCCCCCGTTTTTGCATACACAATCAATTCATCATGCACTTGTAAAACCAGTATGGATTCCAGCTGCTGCTCCTTCATCCGGCGGTCTACCTCAATCATCGCCAGCTTAATGATGTCTGCGGCGCTTCCCTGTATGGGCGTATTGAGCGCGGCGCGCTCACCGGCAGAACGTATGTTATAATTTCCCGATTTCAATTCAGGTATATAGCGTATACGCCCAAAAAGCGTTCGCACATAACCATCCTGGCGCGCTTGCTTTTTAATAGAATCCATATAGCGCTTTACGCCGGAAAACTCCTCCAGGTAGCGTTCTATATACTGCGCAGAACGTTTTCTGCTCATACCCGAATTACGTGCAAGCCCAAAATCGCTGATGCCGTATACAATTCCAAAGTTCGTCGCCTTTGCACTGGCCCGCTCGGCAGGGGTAACGTCTTCTATTTCTTTTCCAAGCACCTCTGCCGCTGTCCGTGCATGGATGTCTTCATTGTCGCCGAACGCCCGTTTCATATTTTTATCGTCCGCGATATCAGCCAGAATGCGCAGCTCTATTTGCGAATAATCTGCCGAGACAATCCTATACCCCTCCGGCGCAACAAACGCATGCCGAATATCGTTTGCCATTGCCGATTTGATGGGAATATTCTGCAAATTGGGCTCTACCGACGAAAGCCTGCCCGTTGCGGTCGCCGTTTGCAGAAATGTCGTGTGGATGTAGCCGTCGTCCCGCACCACCGACAAAAGCCCGTCTATATACGTACTTTTAAGCTTCGTCAACGCTCGGTACTCTATAATATATTCAATTATCTCATGCTTGCCCTCCAGCTTTTCCAATACCTCTGCATCGGTGGAATAGCCGGTTTTTGTTTTTTTTACCGGCGGCAGCCCCAGCTTTTCAAACAAAATTTCCGCCAGCTGCTTTGTAGAGCTTATGTTAAATTCTGCGCCGGCAAGCTCGTATATACTTTTTGTCAACTGCCCGATTTTTTCGTCATATTGCGTTCCCAAAGCAGAAAGCTCGTCCCTGCTTACATAAAAACCATTTTTCTCCATAGCATAGAGTATGCGCAGCAGCGGCAATTCTATTTCGTAAAGAATCTTTTCCAGCTTCATTTCGAGGACTTCCGCTTGCTGTTTTTTATAAAGCGCGTACAATCCCGCTGCATCCTGCGCTACCTCACCGCGTTCCAAAACGCTTGTTATGTCGTATTTATTATAGGACGGATTGAGCACCCACGCGGCAATCATAACATCATAATAATCTTCGAATAGAATGTCTTCGTTTTCGTATTCGTGCATAGCCTTTTTAATATCGAAGCCAATCATTTTCCGGTCTTTAAAATACGGCGCTACCGCCTCCAGAATTTCACGCTGGTCGTAGCCGTCATCCAGCAGCGTTTCCTTGCGTTTTATACAATATTCCGTTTGGCCATCGAAAGAGAAACAAAATCCGCCGTCCATTAAAAAAGCGGCCTCTGTTTTTCCATCCAGTATAGACAAATCCTGCAGCTGCAGCTCCACACGCTGCGTTAGATGCATGGCCGGTTCTTCTTCCGTTCTTTCGATTTCAAAGCGCTTCATAAACGAACGAAAGCCAAATTCCGAACACAGCTCTTCTATTTCACTTTTCGAAAAACCGGCGAACCCAAGGGAATCCAGCGTTTCTTCCATTGGAACATCACGGTTGATTGTCGCAAGCTGCTTGGAAAGAAATGCGGATTCTTTTCCTGCTACCAGTTTTTCGTACAGCTTATTTTTGGGAAGTTCTTCAATATGTTCGTAAAGGGATTCGACCGTTCCATACTCATGAAGCAGCTTAAGCGCTGTTTTTTCGCCTACGCCCGCTACACCCGGAATATTGTCCGAGCTGTCCCCCATCAGGCCCTTCAGGTCGGTCACCTGTGCCGGCGTAATTCCCCACTCCTTCTGCAATTCATCGACTGTCATCTGGCGGATATCGCTCACGCCCTTTTTAGTCAGCACAACGCTTACCATGCTGTCGATCAGTTGCAGCTCGTCTTTATCTCCGGTAAAAATGTATGTTCGAACGCCATCTTGCTCGGCCATCGAAGAAAAAGCGCCCAATATATCGTCTGCTTCATACCCTTCGCATTCCACATAGCGCACGCCCACGATATCTAACGCACGTTTCAGCAACGGAAACTGTTCGTTCAGGTCTTCGGGCGTTTTCCTTCTTCCAGCCTTATATTCTGCAAAAACTTCATGGCGAAATGTTTTTTCCCTCATGTCGAAGGCTACGACCATTCGCGTTGGTGCGTACTCTTCCACAATTTTAAACAGCATAGAAAAAAAACCGTACACCGCGTTAACCGGACGCTTTTGGCTGTCCCGCATATCCGGCAGCGCCCAATACGCCCGATGCATCAGGCTGTTTCCATCAATTGCCAATAAAGTTTCCGGCATAAAACACCTCATTCTGCTTTTGTATTCGTTCATTATTTCCCTGCTATTTTATCATATAAACGAATTTCCTTCAAATTTGCTATAGAATGTGGCCTGACCCCGTAGAATAGAACCACAAATAGGGTTAGAATAAAAGAACCCGAAAGTGAGGAGAAGATATGGGAAGAGTGAATTATACGCCGGAACAAATCATCACTAGACTGCGTAAAGTAGAA
>JBMNTU010000078.1:0-11002 GCA_050945895.1 Christensenellaceae bacterium
ATTACAGAAAGCGCCCTGGCCGCCTTGGGGGATTATCCTCATCATGGAGAACAATATTTTGATATCCTAAACAGCATATATTTTGTAAAATATCCATTATCAGAAAATGATTTGCTGGTGGAAATGGATATTAGCAGGAGTACATTTTACCGACTCAAAAAGCGTGCGCTATCCTTGTTAGGCGCGATCATATGGGGATATTTGCTTCCGCAGATTATGGAGATGAAAATCGCATGACACACATTTGACACTCAGATGAGACTAAATTGACACAAAATTGGAACGCGGATGGTACTGACATGGAATTTGCACCCTGATAGAATATGTAGTATGAGATAGTGTTACCAAAAACCGGCGAGAACGCCGGTTTTTTTGTACCGCTAAATCCAAACCTCATATTGCAGAATAGCCTATGAAAAGGCGATGGCTGACAATTAACGTCGGTTGCCGCCTTTTTGCGTTCTCAGGAAAAGGAAATCACATGCCGCGCGCACCGCCGGACTCTGTTTTGAAAAGAAATCGATTCTAAGTGGACCAAATCTCAAAACGGAGGATAAACAATATGTATTTTGATATCAAAAGAGAAGAGCAAAAGTTACAGAAGAAGCATGCAGCTGAAAAGAAGATCATGCTGGAAGCCGGAATGAGTGAGAAAGATATTAAAGAACTCTTTTTGTTTGACTACAGGCAGCTGTATGGAGATGAGCAGTTTTATGCTCACCAGGATAATTATCTCACTCCAGAGCAGGAATCTCTGCTGATAGATGATGGCGAGTTTGACATCATGGACGAGCGCCTTAAGCAGGTGCTAGATGAACTGAAGCCTGAGCAGCGTGAAGTCATACTTCTGCATATCGTAGAAGGCTGGTCATTACCGGATATCGCATGCCTTTTAGGCGAGCCATTTACAACTGTCAAAAACAGATTTTATAGAAATTTCAAAAAAATTTCTGAAAAAGTGAGTACGATTTGGAGTTCAACTTCCCATATATAAGTGAAGGGGTAAAATTTGAACCCTTCGGTGAACCTTGAAAATTTCATACGCACGAGCCGGTACGTTCCCTGTCTGTCCCAAGCGGGAAAGCCTTACTGCAAATGCGCCACGACCCCGGCCATCCTGTCCGGGCGAGCGACACACATTACGCAGTGTAACGAGAGTTGGTTCTCTCTATGGCGATAATCTCAGGCAGAGGGATAATGATACTTCCGTCCAGCCACAGCCCTATCTGACGATAGGACCACGCAATGGGGGCGGCCCGCAGAGATCCTGGGGGAGGTGAGATTCCTATGAGGCAGCAGCCACTGCCTGCCGGTCTGGTGTAAGAAGAACAAAAAATATTTCAGTGTCCGGGCGCTCTTTTGTGAAACTTCATGTTTTGCCAATCAAAGAGCGCCCAGGATACAGAAAAGAGGTTAAACATGGATAATTTACGAGAATTCAATATACACACGAATGCGCCATTGGTGGATATACGGGATGTTTCCGTAAACAAGGATCTGCCAAAAGAAAAACGGATTGCCGAGTTTGTCAGGCAGATCAATGATCCGTATCATTTCAGATGCGGTAAATTCACCGTCAGGGCATGTTTTGCAGAGGATGGCCCAAATATCGAAGACTGCCTGCATGGCATTCTGCGATAATATTTTGTTTTTTCCGGAAAGTGTGATAATATATGTCCTGGAAAAGGATTTGAAAATGGCAAGCTTTATCACTCTTCTGGTTACGGGAGCATTCCGCAACGAAAAGGAGTGATTTTTTTATGCAGAAATACATAGCTACAAAGTATCTCCGGATATCATATACGGATGATAAGGCCGACGAAAGCAACAGCGTTGTCAACCAAAGAAAGCTCATTGATGATTTCCTGAAGCGAAACCCGGACATCGAAATTGCATCTGAAAAAATTGATGATGGGTACAGCGGCGTATTATTCGACCGTCCTGCCTTTCAGGAAATGATGCAGGATATTTCTGAGGGCAAAATCAATTGCGTTATTGTAAAGGATTTGTCCCGGCTGGGCAGGGAATATATAGAGACAGGGCGCTACCTGCGCCGTATCTTCCCCGCCTATGGTGTCAGATTTATCGCGATCAACGATAATATTGATACGCTCAATGAAAACAGCAATGATGAATTGACTGTATCTGTAAAAAATATTATGAACGAGGCTTACGCCAGGGACATTTCCGTCAAAACGCGCAGCGCGCTTGATGTGAAACGCCGGAACGGTGATTTCGTTGGCGCATTTACCGTTTATGGATATATACGGTCAGAAGAAAACAGAAATCGGCTGGAAATCGATCCATATGCCGCCAATGTCGTTCGGGATATTTTCCGGATGTGTATGGAGGGCGCAAGCGCACTCCATATCGCGGACACATTGAATAGCACAGGCATTCTCTCCCCGCTGGCATACAAACGGAACAAAGGCATGCCCTGCGCAAAGGGCGGGTTTGCGGATAAAGATGATTGCAAGTGGTCTGCTACAACCATAATCCGGATGCTCCAGGATGAAACCTACACCGGTACGCTGGTACAGGGTAAACAGACCACACATAATTTCAAATTAAAAGAACTGCTGGATAAGCCCGCATCAGAATGGGTGTGCACAGAAGACGCCCACGAGGCAATTATTTCCAGACATGACTTTAAACTGGTGCAGCGTATTCGCCATTTAGATACCCGTACTTCCCCCGGTCAGAAGAATGTGCATCTGTTTTCCGGCATGCTGATCTGCGGGTGCTGCGGCAGCAGGATGACCCGCAAAACAAACCGTGTGAATGGCAGAGCGTACCATTATTACTACTGCCCGCGTGGCAAGAAAAACGGTTGTCATGCGCCTACGATGGTAAAGGAGAGTGATTTAGTGGAGTGCGTGCGGGACAGCTTGAAAGCATATATCAGCAATGTGGTCTCTCTGGACGCATTGCTTGCTTCCGTTGACCAGCAGAGCGTCAATCGGGCGCTGACACAGGAGTATACCGGTCAGATAACCGAAAACGAAAAGCAGCTTGCCAACGTGCAGGAATTTAAGGCAAAGCTTTATGAAAATATGATCAGTGGTATTCTGACAAAAGAAGAATATTTGTCTTTCAAGAACAAATATGACTCGGATATTGCGCGATTGCAGGAAGGGAGTGCTCTCCTGAAAAAGAAACTTGATGACGTACTGGACAACCGGAGCGAGCGCAATCGCTGGATGGTGCATTTCAAGCGCTTCTCCGCATTACAGGAGCTTGACAGAAAAGCGGTGATTCAGCTGATCCAAAGTATCAGTATCGTCGGCAAGCATGATTTGGAAATCACTTTCAATTATCAGGATGAATACAAAAAGGCATTGGCTATGCTGGCGTTGCCGGAAGAAGAAAGGCAGGTTGTTTGATATGGCAAGAAAAAGCAGAAAAAACATACAGAAGGAAACCGCCTGCAATGTAGCGATATATATCCGCCTCGCGTTATACATCCGCCTTTCGGTGGAGGATAACAATAACCGCGGGAATTCCATCGACACGCAAAAAATGGTGTTGGAGGAATACATCTCCGGCCACCCGGAATTTCTGGTATACGATACATATATCGACAATGGCGCTACCGGCACGAATTTCGATCGAGCCGGGTTCAAACAAATGCTGGCCGACATCGATGCCGGGCATATTGATTGCGTCATTGTGAAAGATCTCTCCCGCCTGGGACGAAACTCCATCGACACCGGATATTATATCGAACAATACTTCCCCGCCCATAATGTGCGCTTCATTTCTGTAAACGATCAGTTTGATACAGACAATCAGGACAGCGCTCACAACAGTATTCTTCTGCCGCTGAAAAATATGATCAACGAAGCATATTCTATGGATATTGGGCGCAAGATAAAGTCGCAGATCCGCCAGACCATGAAGGAAGGTGGATTTGTCGGCGCTAGAGCGCCGTATGGATACCGAAAAGATAAAGATGATTGCCATAAGCTGCTGATTGACGAGCAGACAGCCACGGTTGTCCGGCAGATATTCGAGTGGGCATATAACAGGGCGGGGCTGAATGAGATTGCCCGAAACCTTAACGAACTTGGCGTACTGCCACCCAGCCATTACAAGCAACTAACGGGCGAAATATCTCACGAGAAGTTAATCGGCTCTGGAAAATGGCAGACACGCACAGTACAGCGGATACTGGATACGCAGCTTTACACCGGCGATATGGTGCAAGGCAGGACGAAAACAGTCGATCACCGGCAGCTGCGTGCTGACGCGGATAATCTTATCATTGTCCGAAATACCCACGAAGCAATCATTTCAAGTGAGATGTTTGAGACGGTAAAGCAGTATCGCCAGCAAGTAGCTGTGCAGAGTAAGCGACGGAACACACGGCCATACTCGGACAATCTGTACAAAGGAAAGATATTCTGTGGGCACTGTGGCATCAGTTTGCACCGGCAGCGCAATCGAAACATATATTATTTCCGCTGCACCACCCGGAACCGAATCGGCAGGAATGATTGTCCGGTTGTAGCCATACGTGAAGATGAATTGACCATCGCCCTGATCAATATATTGCAAAAGAAGTTGGATGCTACTTTGGGCAAATATTCCCTTTTATTCAAAGATGAACAGCGGCAGCGGGATAGGCTGAACACCCTGGCCCGGAAGCTGGGCAGGTGCAAGGCTGAAACGGACAAGCAAAAGCGATTCTCCCGGAGCCTGTATGAAAATCTGGTGCAGGGCATATTATCAAACGAGGAATATTTTACCTTGAAGCAGGGTTATGACGCCAAGGTGGAAACCCTGTCTCAAAAATCAGTGGAATTGGAAAGTGAGATCGATGGTTTGAAAAGTAATCTTTCGCGATTCAGGGATTTGGAGCAGATTGCGCACGATCTGGATTCATCCAGGGAATTGACCGCGGAGCTGATTGGCCGGTTGATTGAGCGTATTGAGATAGACCATGAAAGGAACATTTCGGTAGCGTTTTCCTTTGCGAATGAATTCGAGCAATACAGTAAACGAGGTGTGTGCAATGCGTAGATATGTAATGGCAATATATATGCGGTTATCCCTTGAAGATTCCAAAACCGACAGTTTGAGTATATCCAGCCAGCGGCTCATGCTGCGGGAGCATGCTATGAGTCTGCCGGAATGGGAGCACGCAGAGATACTGGAGTTTGTAGACAACGGGCACAGCGGTGCGAACTTTGAACGCCCTGCCGTGCAGGATTTGCTGGAGCAGGTACGGAATAACAAGATTGATTGTATTATTGTGAAGGATTTCTCGCGGTTCGGGCGCAACAGCCTGGAAACCGGATATTTCATTGAAAGGGTATTCCCGTTGTTCCATACCAGATTCATTTCTGTTAGCGATAACTTTGATACCATCAATTTCAAAGGCGACACCGGCGGAATTGATGTTGCGTTCAAATATTTGATCAGCGAGTGCTACAGCCGGGATATGTCAGTGAAAACCAAAACAGCGAAGTATGTTAAGATGAGGCGCGGGGAATACCAGAGTAAAATCTGCCCGTATGGTTACAAAAAGGGCGCTGACGGGCGGCTGGAGATTGATGAGGAAGCTGCTGTAGTCGTGCGGAAGATATTTGGCATGGCGGCTGGTGGCATGAAAGCGATGCAGATCGCCAGAGCCTTATATGCCAATGGCATCCCAACACCCGGCGAATACAAGACCGGCAAGGGCGAAAAGATGTATGACATTTCCCGCTCTCGTGGCGTATGGCACACTTCTACGATTCTACGGATTTTAAGGGACGAGCGGTACATCGGCACATATGTTATTGGGAAACGCGCCGTCACAGAGATTGGCGGCAGGAGCACCAAGCGCAAGGACGAGAGTGAATGGATCAAAATCCCCGATCATCATGCAGCCATCATTCCAAAGGATGTGTTTGAAAAAGCAAATTCCACCATCTGTGGGTTTTCGATTCCCAACAGGAAAAAGTACGAATATCCATTACGTGGCAAGGTGTTCTGTGGGTGCTGCGGGCACGCGCTTTCACGCACCGGCGACAAGCACACATATTATTGTCGTTACTCACAGGCGCAGGATTTGATAGAATGTTATGGGCTGAAAATTCGGGAGGATGAACTGGAAGTTCTGGTGCTGGATATTATCTCAAAACAGCTGCAAGCAGCGGTAGGCATTGATGATATGAGTGAAATTTCTGCATTAGATACCAAACCATCCCAACAATCCGAATGTGAAAAGCAGCTTGCTATATTGCAGGACACCAAGCGGGGATTATATGAAAAGTATTTGATTGGCACACTTGACCTGAAATCATATATGGCGGCGAAAGCGGAATGTGATGCAGAGATCGTACAGACAAAAAACACGCTTTCTGCTGTTTCTGCGCAATTGGCAGCGGCTAAGGCAGGACGTGAGATGTTGAAAAACCAGAGGGAGATACATCAAGAGGTGTCATCGGCAACTGGTCTGACACGACCAGTGGTTGATGCGCTGATTGATAAGGTTATGATATTTCCTGATGATCGGATTGAAATATCTTATATATCGCATGATTTCATGCAGTAGATTTAAGCAAAGGATGCAAGAGCACAAGTGGTATGGTAAAAGCGCCGATGTACTGGGGCAGTCAGCTGGTTACAAATTGTAACCAGCTGAAAACACTCGCAATTTTATTGGCGCTAATCTCTATTTCCGTTTTTGATGTCACATGCCGAACGGCGAGAATGGAAAACATCGACAACCTAACCGCCGCGCTGATCAATATACTTTTGGCCGTCTTGCCACTTGCGAGCTTGTACTTTTTGTAACGCTATACGCAAGCTATCTCGACACACCTCCGGGAGGCAATTATAAGGCAGCCTTGATTTTATGCAATAAATCTGATGCCTATGCCATTTTT
The DNA here is from genome assembly GCA_050945895.1 of Christensenellaceae bacterium. Lineage (GTDB taxonomy): Bacteria > Bacillota > Clostridia > Christensenellales > Christensenellaceae > JBMNTU01. The sequence goes on from JBMNTU010000078.1 coordinate 6,876, forward strand.
GCTTTTAATTTGTTAAAGGTTGCAAGAGTGCCAAGGTATATCCTGTGTTTATATATATGAGAGACTGATACATGAGCAAGCTAAAGCACCTCTGAACTTTAAGCCTTGCAGGCACAAAACTCTCTCGAATTTAATAGTTTATAAATTTCAAGTCCGAAACTATTGATTTGTGCGATAGGGTGTTGTATAATGTAGTCATCTTATACATTGAGGTGAACGGTATGTCAGTAGATCGCATAAATCGACCTGAATACATGCAGAAGTTAATCGAGTTTAAAGATAAAAGCGTAGTCAAAATTATCACGGGAATCCGTCGTTGTGGGAAGTCTACACTACTTGATTTATTTGAAGATTATTTATTGGAACAAAATGTTTCTGCGCAAAACATTCAGCACATGAACATGGAATCCATGAAATATCGCGACTTGTTGAACGAAGATGCATTTTATGATTATGTCAGTCAACGCATCGTCGAGAATGAAAAAAACTATTTGATTTTTGATGAACTGCAAGCAGTTTCTAACTGGGAGAAGGCTATTGAGTCATTTCGTTTGGATTATGATGTAGATATTTATATTACAGGCTCAAACGCTTACCTATTATCCTCAGAATTTTCTACTCTCCTCGCTGGACGATATGTAGAAATACGCCTGCTTCCATTGTCGTTTAAGGAGTTCTTGACGTTTTATACATTTGCGCCAGATGTAACGCTGGATGATAAATTTCAGCGCTATTTACAGATTGGAGGAATGCCAATCTTGCGTCAGTTTGATTTCAATATCGCCCGGATAAACGAAACTTTAGAAGGCATCTATTCCACAGTTATTCTTCGTGATGTGTTGGAGCGGAACAACGCGACAGATCAAGTGCTTCTTCATAAACTGGTGATGTTTCTTGCAGATAATATTGGTTGTATAACTTCACCGAATAGTATCGGCAACGTTTTGACGGACGAAGGTGATATTGAACGTAGTCGTGGAAAATCGAAAAATAGCGTTGCAGCTAAAACCGTTAATAAGTATATTGCCATGCTAAAAAACGCTTTTGTATTTTACTCTGTTGGACGATATGATATTAAGGGCAAACAGTATCTGAAGACATTGGGTAAAAACTATATTATTGATCTTGGGATTCGCAACATGCTGCTTGGTTATCGTGATGCGGATCGTGGGCATATTCTGGAAAACGTTGTTTATTTGGAGTTGATTCGCCGGGGTTACACCGTTTCAATTGGAAAGGTCGGCGAAACCGAAGTGGATTTTATCGCCGAAACTCAAGACGAAAAAATCTATATCCAAGTGGCCGAAACAATGGCTAGCGAAGAAGTTCGGGCGCGAGAGCTTCGATCATTGCAGCTCATTTCCGATAATTACGATAAAATGGTGCTATCAATGGACAAGAGCTATATTAAGTCGTACGAGGGCATTAAATCAATAAATGTACTGGACTTTCTTTTAGATAAGTAAGGATAAATTTTTTGTCGTGGGGACTCTGTGAAATTATCTCTGTAAATATGCTTTCAATGACAAGATTTTTGTAAGGCTCAGGGGCCGGGTTCGACTCCTGAGCTTTTGTCATAATATACCGCCCCACCTGGGCTCTGTCAACAAGAAAATCGTTAAATAGGCAGACGGTCAGGATACATAATGGCCAGTTCGCCGTAGACCTTGCCCCAGTTCCGAAGCGGCATCGTCCATTTTTTCGTCGCCTCAAACGTTGCCAGATACAGCGCTTTCAGCAAGGCTGTGTCGCTTGGGAACACGCTCCGCTGGCGGTTCAGCCGCCGGTAAGTGCTGTTCAGACTCTCTATGGCATTCGTGGTGTAGATGACCTTTCTAACATCGGCTGAGAACTTGAATATCGGGCAGATGACGTCCCAGTTCGCTGCCCAGCTCTTCATGGCATGTGGGTACTTGTCCCGCCATTTCTCTGTTACGGCCTCCATGCGCTCAAATCCGGTTTGCTCAGAAGGCGAGTGGTAGATGGTCTTTAGGTCAGCAGCAAAGGCTTTCTTGTCCTTCTCTGCCACATACCGCAGCGTATTACGAACCTGGTGCACAATGCAGCGCTGGTACTCCGTGTCGGGGAAAGCCGCTGTAATGGCCTCCTTTATGCCGGAGAGCCCATCCGCGCAGATGACCAGAATATCCCTGACACCACGATTCTTTAGCTCGTTTAGCACGTTCAACCAGTATTTGGCGCTTTCATTGTCGCCAATTTGGATACTCAAAACCTCCTTGCGTCCCTCCTCGCTGACACCCAGTATCACATACGCCGCCAGCTTGCGTATGACGCCATTGTCTCGTACAGAGAAATGCACCGCATCGATGAACAGGATTGGATATATCTCGCAAAGCGGGCGATGCTGCCATTCCTCTATCTGCGGCAGCAATTTGTCCGTTATGTCCGACACCAGCCCCTCCGACACCTCAAATCCATAGATATCGTCTATCTGTTCGGATATCTGGCGCGTACTCATCCCTTTGGCATACATGGAGATTATCTTATCCTCGATGCTGGAAATATCCTTCTGCCGCTTTTTCACTATTTTCGGCTCAAATGTGCTTTCCCGGTCTTGGGGTACGGCTACAGGTATCTCGCCATATTTGCTTCGCAGGCGCTTGTCCTTCCTGCCGTTGCGCGAGTTTGGCTCATCCGACCGCTCGTACGGCTCATAGCCAAGATGCTCGCTCATTTCGCCCTCAAGCATGGACTGAATGACTGGACCCAGCAAATCTGCCAGCGCATCCTGGATATCTTCCGCGCTCTGGATGTCATATTCATCTAACAGCCCCGCTATGATTTGTTTCTTGCCCTCGCTCAGTTCTTCTCTTTTTCTTCTTCCCATAATGCAAAACAGCCTCCTTTGATATTTTATCATCGAAAGCTGCTTTTACAGACTTTTTTTCACAGGGCCTGTCGTGGGCTTGACATACGGGTGACGCAGATCATGAAAACGGATTTTTCGTAGTCCGATCTTTTTCAGAAGAATCGAGTACATTGATGTGACATAATCCAACTTGATACGGTTACCTAAATCATCCACACAGACGAAATCCAGAAATATTTCATTATAGGCGTTTCCGTACAGAATACGATGCTTCTCAATCTCGTTTTTTCTTTGCAGCAGCTTGATTTTCAATGGTTCGATCAGTGGATGCGCTCTGCGGCTCTGCTCAGTCTTTGTTTGAGTGTTACCTTTTTCCGCTACCTTGCCGTTCACCCGTGCCTTTGTTACTGTGTAATCGACATAGAAAAGATCGTTGTCAAAATCAATCTGCGACCATCTCAGCCCAATTACCTCACTACGCCGTAATCCATAAAAACCACCAAACCAAACAGGAAACTCAAGTTTATTACCAGTGATTCCTTCAAGTAGGGGGCACATAACCATCTACCTGCAAAATTGGGATTCGTTGATTTAAATCCAAACAGTAATTTCCAACACTTTATCAAGTACAACCTTTTCCTTTTTTCTGATTTGCGCTTTGAGCGGAAGCAAGTAGGTATCTTGTTTTGTGTCAAACCAGATGGCTGTTTGCCATTCACTATTTCCAATTTTGGCTGTAACCTTCATTCGCCCCCAGCCTTCCTCCAAATGCTTGAAATTGTTTCTTATATCTACCGACGTTTTCTTTGGAAGCGAAACAAAGGTCCACCCACACATATCTGGCGACGATGAGTATTGATACGCCTTTGCTGAAAACTCATATTTTATTCTTTCTCTTTCCATTTGCGTACCCCCCATGAGCTTCAATCTGCTTTTATAAAACCAGTTCCAAATTTCATTTAGCTGCCAATTATATGGATAATGAGAAGATCAATATTCGACGTTGCTCTTTAGATGCAAAACATGATATTCTTTCCCCCAAAAATATTGGGCAATTAATTGCTGAACAATTTGCTTTGTTTCATAGTTTATTAGTCATATCGTCAGTATGATTCTTCAAAAAATCACGATTTCGTAGTATAGCCAAAATCTATAGTTCACACTCCTAAGCTGAAAACAACATCATCCGTTTCCAGGCTGTTTTTGTTAATCTAAAAATACAGCAAATGGTCACCAAAAATATAGCACATGCCCAGAGATAAAACGGGCATCTCAGCACCGAGCTAAAACTGCTATC
>JBMNTU010000079.1:0-10965 GCA_050945895.1 Christensenellaceae bacterium
AGGTACATTTTGTAGCTACATCATATCTGATTGCTCATAGTTTGTCAATATTTTTCTCAAAAAACCTTTTGTTTCATTTTGCCATTTTCACTTGTGCTATGCTGCAGCTCAATCTTCCCTATGAGAGAAAAGTCCGCTACCAATGTTTTTATGCCTAACAAAACGGTTCGTTTTACTATACCCGTTTTCCTGCTTCAACGTTTGACTAAGCGCAGGTGTTCTCCACGAGTGTACCTTTGCGGCTTTTGCTACCGCATTCACCATATCCAGGAATTGCTAATGCAGGCACAAAAAAACGCCGCGGGGTCTTAACGGCGTTTTATCGCTATAAATCAATATACGTTTTTTACTCAGCAGCCATCACTTGGCCCAAAAGCTCTTCCGATGCTGCAGCTAAATCTCCCAATGTTCCCTCGGTGTCCTGCTGAAAATAAACATCAATCGACGGAATCATTGCTTCTGCACCAACTTTCATATCATCCTCACCGATTTGGTCTGCGCCCGGCGTAATCTTCATCATAAGTGCCGTTGCCGCCGCAAGCTTTGTGTCGTCCGATGCTGCATTCCAATCATCCGCTGTGTAAGACATATAGTCGTCGTTTCCTGCATTTGCCGCCGCCTCAGCTTTTTGTCCTCCCCCTCCGCATGCTACAAACAGCACTGCGCACAAAAGTATACATACCACTGCAAATAAAGTCTTCTTCATGTTGTTCTCTCCTTCATTATTTGTAATAGAAACTTTTGACCCCAAGGAATTATGTTAGCATAAACGTTACATATTTGCAAGAATAAAGTTACCTGAAATATTTTGAGAGTTTTTGTACCCTTATATACATTTTTCACGCCACACCAGCAATAGCAAATATCATTATTCATTGTCGCTTTTTTCCCGATCTCAAAATTGTTATTCTATCCATCGATAACGAAGTATTGCATTATGCACCATTCTGGTATAAAATGTATTAGCTGTCTTTGCTGCTCCTTGGATAGGATATTCTCCACATCGCGGACAGTGAAATTACGAATCGTCTCTGCGGCGCTACCGGATGGAATACTTCCCCTCTTAATCGTGCGGCGGACGCAGAACAAATATAGATATGCCTCGGTAGCTCAGGGGATAGAGCACTGCCCTCCTAAGTGGCAGGCCGTTCGAATCCTAGAGTGTATAGGATGCGGTAAAAACTGAATAATTATAGCACGTGCGCCCGTAGCTCAGCAGGATAGAGCGCTTCCCTCCTAAGGAAGAAGTCGGACGTTCGAATCGTCTCGGGCGTGCCATAGAGCCGTTTTTCGCAAGATCAGCGGCTCTTCATTTTGTCTTTTCAAGAATTTCCCCTATGCATATTCCGTTGCATATTTGCTAATTGGATTCGAACCGTTTTTGCAAACTTGCTAAGAAAATATGCGTTCTTGCTAAGAGCAGAAAATTCTATCATCCTTGTGCTTGTATCAACTGCGCAAGTGTCGCGGCGAGTTCAGGCGACTGCTGGAGCTGTTCGATCAATCCATTCAAATCAACCTCCGGCTTTTCGGATTCGGGCGGCTTCACATCGCTCAGATCAGGCTGCGCATAAAATTCAGCTTCGAATTTTTGTGCGTTGATTTTGCGGTCATCGTCCAGTATGTGCGCGTATACCTTTGTGATCATATCAATTTCCGCATGCCCTGTATCGCCCTGTGTAGCTTTTAGGTCGCCGTGGTTGAGTTTCAGCTTGTAGGTGGTGCTGGAATGCCGCAGCGAATGAAAAACCACGTTGGGCAGACCTGCCCTTTCCCGCAACGCCTTAAACGATTTCAGCAACACGCGCCCCTCGCATGGCCTCCCATTCGTCAGAGCCACCACAAGGTTGTAATCCTCGTACTCGTCACCCAAGAAATCTTTTAGCTCATCCTGTGCATCCCGCCATTTTCTAAGGATGTACGCCACTGTTTTAGGCAGCCACACCTTGCGCATACTGGAATCCGTTTTGGGCTTCTTGAGTACCACTCGCGTGGTTGCGTTTGGCTTCAACGGCTTGAATATCTTGATAATATCCTTTTTGTCCAACACTTCTATCGCCCGTTTGGAGCAACGCATCAATTCTTTATCAACGAATACATATGCGTTGTCTGTGGAAATATCATCGTCAGATATATGGATATTATCCCAAGTTAGCCCAAGTATTTCGCCTTCACGCAGGGAGCAGGCAAACGCCAGATTCATTGCGATATATAGCTTGCTGTCCTCGCAGGCTTCCAGCGCCTTGCGGATGTTCTCCGCCGTCCAGATGTCGCGGGGTGTGTACTTGACCTTTTTCACCGTCACAAGCTCAAAGGGATTCTTTTTAATCATATCCCACCGCACAGCTTGTTTGAACGCACATTTCAACAGTTTGTGAATCCGCTCTACATTGATGTCGGTCACATATTCCTTTTGTGGCTTGCGTCCATGCGGCATGACCGATTTCGTCTTTTTCAGCTTCTTGTAGTAAGCGTCAATCACTTTGGGCGTGATGTCCTGCACAGACATTGTGCCAATGGCGGGATTGATGTAATTGCCAATCAGCCCTACATTGCTGTCATAGGTGGAAACACCCCAATGCTGTTCGCCGTACAGTGAAACGAAATCATACAGCAATCCTTCTACTGTCTGGTCGCTCGGCGCTATGAACGTACCATCCAGCAGGTCATTTTCCACCTGTGCTTTGCGTTTGAGAGCTTCCCTGTAGGTATTCCAAGTTTCCCACTTTTGCCGTTTTTCGCCGTTCTCGTCAATATGGTTGTACACCACTGCGTACTTTGTTTTTCTTTTAATAATAGTTGCCATTCTGAAATCTCCTTTAATTAAGCGTCTTGGTCTAACCACAAGTCAAATGACTTTTTGGAGATACGAATAGCCTTACCAATTTTTACGATGTGAAAGCATCCAGATTTTACGAGGTCATAAGCTGCCGTCTTACCAATATTTAAGATGACCGCTATTTCTTCAACTGTATATGTCCGTTTGTCTGAATTACTCACCTGTACGCTGTCCATGTATTCCGCACCTCCTTTGGCGGCAACGTACAGTATTATTATACCACTGTACGCCGCAATTATCAGCATATTAATAAGGTTTTTCATCATTGAATACGCTATCCCCAGTGAGTTGTTCTTCATCGGATATCGGCTGGATATTTTCACCATCATAAATACTCGCATCAGGAGCGGAGAGCAACAAGGCATCATAATTCGTATATTCGCTCATGGGGATGTTGTAAGTGCAATATTCCTCACCCTGTTTGTAATGATAAATTATTGCGGTGATTCTGCGGGATATCTGCTCCCATACCTGTGATTCCCTTTCTCCATCTCCGCCGATCAGCTTGGTATAGAGCTGTTCGGGCGGAATTATAGATGCAATATGAACCTCATTCCAGAGCATATATGTATTAGCATAGCGGCATCTTTGCTGGTGACGGTATTGGTCTGTCCACAAAAGCAAATCTGCCAACCGTGCCTGCCCCTTGAACTCATCCAAAAATAGTACTCTCTGCCCTTCGTAGAGGTCAAACCCATGCGTATAATCGCTGACAACATAAACGCTTTCCTCGCCAAATTCTTTCATTAGCAGAGCGGCGGCATAGGATTTGCCACTCCCCGCACGGCCTAAATGGTAGATTACGCGCATATTTTCCTTGATGTAAGGCGTTTCCGCAAAGCGTTTCTGTGCATACATCTGCTTCAACAAAGTCATCTTGTCATAGAAATTTTTGTTGTATTCTAACGCTTCGGAAACGGTCAGCCCGTAAACAAAAACTGCTTCATACATTTCTTCTGTCAATGTATTGCTGATCTCCGCGCCCCGGAATTCGCCGTATTGCTCCACACAAACGACCTTCTCACCTTTTTGCTCATATTTTGTATCAGGTGTTTTGTGTATATAATCGTAAATCTGCTTCTTGGTGCCTTTAGCAACCTTTATATCTGCATGGGGAAACAGCTTGCGAACAGCCTTTTTGCGCATGGTCTTGGGCGAATAAAGTCCCATGTGCATATGCGGAGTCTGCGTATTTGGCGATATGTTGAAAGAAACCATACACGCGCGTTCAGGATGGTCGGCTGTCCACAGCGCAACCACTTGTCTGCACATTTCTTCCGGGCTGCCCGAAAATCCCCACTTATGTGGATTATTAAGCGTTATATACCATGATTTCGCCGCAAAGTTGTCACCCTTCTTGTCTGCGAATTTTTCAACGATCTTATTGTCTACTGGCATATTCGTATTGTCATCACTCATGGCTGGTTATCCTTTCTGCAAATCATCATTTTGTAACGGATGGTTTTTCTATCGCAGTTGGTTACATGGCTACAAACCGCGCCACATAGCCAAAAACCGCAAAGTTGTAACCGTAACCACCCGGGGGCAATGTAATCCCCGGGCGGCGTATGTGGTTGGCGGTCAGCGCGGGCTTTCGCTTCGCACCGCCCGCGCCGCCCGGTCACGTTCCACTGGTCGGATTGGCATTTGGTGTTAAGGCGTTGATACATAGTTGGCGCATTTTTTCAGTGTCACGCACCATCGGAACCTTGATGAAACGCAAATCCGAGCCTTGCAGGAGCGCCACGCCCTCGCCGCGCCCAAATTGCCTCCCCTTCACCTCGTCCAGAAAATCGGGCAACAGCATCTCGTATATACTCTTGATCGCCGCGCCCAGCACAATAACAACACCATAGTTTAATCGTGCGCCTGCGGGGAATGCCAGAGCGTCCGGGCGTTGCATAGACGTGATAAGCCGAATAGACATGGAACGCCCCATCAACAAAATCTCGCTAACCTTGTTCATCACTACCGCCGCGCCTTTTTTATCTTCATTGACCAAGGAAAGAATGTTCGCCATATATTCATCCCAAATAAGGGTGATGGGGTTACGCGATTCATCTTCCCCCGCCAACCGTGCATTCAGACGGCTATAAACGGCATCGAGAGCATCCAGTGTATTTTTGTATGACCAGTAGCGCGGGCAGTCTCGCAGATACGAAAAGCTATCTTCACCCTTATAATCAGCGAAATAAAATTCGCCTTGCGACTCCGCCATCGCTAATTTTGCGATCAGTGCATTTGTCTCATAAGATTTTCCAGAGCCGCTCATGCCGCAGATTAGCATATGGCTGTTGGTGCTCGGCGAGATGTCCACGGCTACAGGGCGTTTCTCCCCATAGCCGTTCCACACATCGAGATCGTACCCCAGCACGAGGGTGTTATCACAACTGGTCGTCATAAAAATCGCCCCTATCGACTTCTGTTGCACCCGAACCAGCATACAATACGATGTAGCGCGGATCATTCCCATGCGTTCCACCATACTCAACCGATTTAGCGTGTCCGCGCCACAGGCGGGCAACATCATCCTTCTTATCTTCCCAAGCATCCCGCGATACGAACTCGCTAAAAAACTCATGGCGGAAGACCTCCGAAGCACCAACGCGTTCGCATGAAATGTAAATGGGTTGATCGCCATAACCAGCGGAATTTTTGAAGATTTTTTCCACTCCGCGATTCACACGCCCAGCTTGTCGCGGCGTTCCCATGCCTTTAAGCAGCAGACTGAACATCAATACGTATAACACGATTAAAAGCGTGTACATGCCGTAGGTCAGTAGCTGCCCCAAAAAGTCGGGAAGTGCAGCAATATCAAGGGGTATCAGCGATACAATAGCATCCTTTTTATTCCAACTGATGAATGCCGCAATACCCAGCAGGATAGGAAATGCAATCTTCCATGGGGCTTTTATGATTGCCTTTATTCCTTGTACAAAGTAAAGTCGAAATTTTTTTCCGCGCTGCGCCGCATCCTTCTTATTCCGATCCTCTTGCGATAGATTATTTATACTATTCATAATCATCCTCCAATAAGAGTGCCACCGCAGGGGCATCCACTTTGGAATGCCCCTTGGTGACGTTGTAGTGTGTTTGGGCTGCTTTCCTTACTTGCTAGGCATAATGAAGATTGCCGATGCGAATTGATCTCTCGCATCAAACCCACAGTGCCGTCCGAGCAAATCACCCGCGTTTTTCAAACCCGCCTGCACAAGCGCTTCATTCATCGATTCCGCATTGAGATAGTACGAGGCGCTTCTTTCGCCCACGCCTTGCTGTTCGCCCAGCTTTTCATTGGTGTGAATCCAGTAGCCCGTTCCCTTACTTGTTACGCCAATACCTACAACTTTTTTCATGTTAATTCTCCTTCTTGGATTAAAATTTTGCTTCCAGCACAGTAGTACGTACTGTGCGTTCCACAATTTATATACATGCTGCGCAGCAAAGTATATTCGGTTTTTAAGGGGGAGTAATCAACCCCGCTATTATATAGTTGATTTCACAAACAAAATTTGACGGTCTTTTTAGAATTAATTTTAAAAATGCAAAGCCGCCCTTTGAGTGTGATCTCATCGGGCGGCTTTTTGCCTCTATATATTAGGTGAACTCCCAAAGGATTATTGACGGTCAAGCGGCTAATATTTTTTTTAGCCGCTTATAAATCCGCTCCATCCGATGGGAGATTGCGGAAACATGCACATCTTCCCTTCGTGCGATTTCCGTCGCCGGGATTTCCAATATGAACCGCTGCCATATCAAATTTTGCTGTTCGGGCAATAATTGACCGATAGCATCATTGAGGTTGGCGCACATTTCCCGGCGCTCAAACTCGGCGGGAACGGGCTGCGGTATATAATATTTATCATAGCTGCGGTAGCTCGCAATCAAAAATTTTCTGTTGCGGTAGCGCGCGCGCTGATTGCTGTTGTATTCCAGCCTTTTTAATCCTTTCATTTCTGCCTCCCATTTCTCAGACACCTCGATTTCCACCTTTCCAGTGACAAATTCGTATGTTATTGTCATTCTTGATTTTTTGATGTACACGCGTGCCCATGTTATCCTCCGATTTTTTATTTGAGATTGCGCATATCTCATAATCTAAGTATAAGAATAATCGGAGAAATCCGACATGACACTGTGTGTCAGAGTTTTTAGAAAAAACCGCCATTTTATGTGAAGTAATTAGACATGAAGCTAAATAAATGCTGTAAAAACCTTGCGGCTATGCTGTTTATAGTGGTATGACACAATGTGTCCGGCAAAAGAATAAAAAAAGCGCATCATCTCTAAAAAGATAGTGCGCCTTGTTATGATATGCATGATACGAGAAATGTTTTGCAAGTTTACTTTGTTTTCGCCTTGCGTTTACAAGAAACTCCTAAATAATGCTTTTCTGCTATACCCAGGTTTTTTAGAAAAGCATTGCAAATCTCGTACTTATCTTCGGGATTAATCGCATTGGAACCATCAAAATATTCGGAAAGCGATGATTCTTTTGCCAGATAGTAGGTGCTGAAATTTGATACAAGGAAATTATATGCGTAATGCACTTCATTTGTGAGGGAGAATGTTACGCCCAGTGATGTTAACAATACAACTGTCATTGGCTGGTCTATATCCAGGCTAATACAAATTGCAATTAGGGTTCGCATTGCTGGTTTGTATGGGCGTTTTGTATTCTTGACCATTTCATTTGTACAACTGTCATATAGCCGTTCATAAAGGCCAGTTGCATCAGCAAACTTTTCTGCGGTCGTAATGCCTTTTATCTTAAGAATCTTTTTCATTAGCTGTTGGAATGATTGATTGACCCCCACAGATAAATCGAAATCACCCTGGTATTTTTCTTGCAGCGCTTTCAGTAATTCGCTTTTTGGATTCTCAATTCCCGCTTTCATGCACATTACCTCAATATCTTAATATTTTAAATATCCGCTTTTTAACGGATTTCTTGCTCAATATGTTCAAAAATCTCATCCTCGAAAAACTCTCTAATCGTAATCTCAAATCCATCGCATATTTTGGCAATGGTAGAAATCGTAGGATTGTTGCTTCCCGTATTGATAATATTATTCAGCGTAGACTGTGTTAATCCAGATAGGATGCCCAATTTATTGACTGTTATTTGATATCTGTCACATAAATCAATAATTCTTTGCCTAACAGCATTTCGTGCAGTCATCACATAACACCTTTCATAAGATATATATATTCACAAGCTTACCGAATCAACTGCAAATAGTTTAACTGTACACAGTTGATTTTTTATTGCGCCTATAGTATCGTAGAATTAGAAGGGATTCACTGATTCCTTCAAGACATTAAAAGGGGGATGGAAAATATGAGCGGCATTAAGCGTTTTTTTCGTAAGTTAGCGATTTTTATTTTGGTTGTAATTTTTGCTCTTTCTATATGTCTTGTAATTTTTGTCTTTGTTCTACGCGATTCAGATGAAGATTATGCAATATTTTCGTTGGAAAATGTGAGAGCAGCATTCCAACAAGCGGAAGAATACAAAACACAATTACAATCGAAAAGAGATCGCGGAGAAATATCTGAGGAATGGTATCAAGAAGAAGTTTTGTTCATGGAAGAAGGAGCAAGCGAGGCAAAAAGATATATACTCTATTCATATTTCACAATGCTAATTCTTCCGATTGTTATTGCTGGCGCTGCCTTTACAGGATTATTCTTTTTGTCGGCATGGCCTAAACGATGTAAAAAGTGCAAAAAATGGTTTGCTATTGTTAAAAGTACAACCAATCACATAGGTAGCAATGATATAATGGTGAAAAAGCAACTCCAAACAAAAAACATATATGGCGATGTAACGGGTTCGCAGGAACAATATATTCCGGGAACACGCGGTTATTATGAGACGATCTACAAGTGCAAGCATTGCGGGGCAAAAATTATAGAAAAATGGTCAAGGGATGTAGCGCACACATAAGGGAAAGGATATCATCATGATTAAAAAGATTTTTATTATGTGCCTAATGGGAATTTTGGTTTTTGCTGTTGGTTGCAGCAGCACAGAAGCGCCCGATCCAACGCCTATCGCAACCGAAGCTACCGAAGCGCCCACTAAAACTCCAACCGCGACGCCGGATGTGCAAATCACACCCGAGCCAGAGCCGGAACCAATCGAAGCCGTCAATACAGAAGGCAACACAAACGGAAATATTTTGAATGGTGGGCATGTTGCCGCGCAGGGCGATTGGATTTATTTTGCTTATAATTCTTATGCGGATGGTGGTATCTCAACGGGCATCAGTAAAATGAAAAACGATGGAACGGATGTTCAGCAGATATGTTCTGATAATGCAGAGCAAATCAATGTCGTTGGCGATTGGGTTTACTATTCAAATTTTGATGATAATTATGTGCTTTATAAAGTCAAGACAGATGGTACGGAACGGCAGCTCGTTTGCCCCGATGTTGAGCTGAATTATGCTTGGAACGTGCATGTGATTGGTGATTGGATTTACTATACAACTCATTTTGACCGCAGACCAGATGAAATGGACAGCTTCCGTGCTGTGCCGTGCAAAACAAAAGCAGATGGCACAGAGCGGCAAGATTTAGGGACTGGTGGCGCGGCTATTACTTTTATTGTGGGAGATTTAATCTACTATTATAGAGCGGCACACGATATTTTGTATAACATTAAAACAGACGGAACAGAAGAGCAGGAGCAGCATATTGACGGCTGGGGTGGCTCAGATGGTATATATGTAGATGGCGACTGGGTTTATTATCCCAATTCTGATGATGGTGATACACTTTATAAAATCAAAGTAGATGGTACGGAAAAGAAGCAAGTCTGCCCCGATAGCACTATAGTGATCAATATTGTAGACGATTGGATTTACTATTCCAATTCCAGCGATAATGCTTCGATATATAAAGTAAAAACAGACGGCACGGAGCGGCAGCAGATCAGCACCGACAGCGCCGATGAAATCAACATCGCTGATGGTTGGATTTACTTTGTAGTTGCCGGGGCTGATGGGCAGGAAACGCTGTACAGAATCAGAGCGGACGGCACGGAAAAACAACCTGTTCCGATGCCTGATATTGTGATAGAGAAAGAACAGGCAGACGGAGCGGAGACAGAAACCACCGCAAAAGCAGAAGATGTCTTGAATGGAGACTTTTCGTATTTTGTGGGAACGTATACGCAAAACTCTCAATATGGTACATATACATTAACCATAGACAAAAATGGTGTATTTTTCGATGAATCTGGCACATCCGACCAGCTTTATGATCCAGAGATAAGCACAGAGGGTTGTTATGCTTTTGATTATGGCGACGATTACAGCAACGCAAGTAGCCTTGGTTTCTTTGTGTTTCCCATTGGCGTTGGTACAGAATCATTTGGCGTGATCACTGATACAAATACCATTCGCATCACCGCATTTCGTGGCGATGCCCCTTCCGGGCCAGAGGAGTTTTATTATAAGGATGGTAAAACACCAACGCCACATCCGCAGCCTACAACCGAATTGGGCGAACTTGTTTTTCAGGGAAAAGAGCGAAACTATACGCGTGACGAACTACTAAATAAATCTAAATATGACTTGTCCATTCTTCGCAATGGCATGTTTGCCCTTTCAGGCAAGGAGTTTGTCAAAAATATGGAAGTAAAGGCATTCTTTGAAGGTTGCAGTTGGTATGCGCCGGACACGTCCGATGATGATGTGATTCTAAGCCGCTTCAATAACTATCAAAAAAGCAACATTGACCTAATCAGCGAAGTTGAAAAAGAATTGGGATATAAATGAGATGATGCTTGCGCAGGAAATAGACAAAAAAATCGGGTGGCGTTTGGTAGCTGCCCGATTCTGTCAACACACTGAAATCATACTTGACATTAATATATCTAAAGCCTTATCCTAAAAACTGTATTCGTTTAAAATACTTGATATTCGCAAAGGAATGTTGATATATGGCTTTTATCTATGCAATGAGCGATATACATGGAGAGATGGAAACGTTCAAAGAAGCACTGAACGTCGTTGATTTATGCAACACAGAGAATAGGCTTATTCTTTTAGGTGATTATATTGGTCATAACTATACCGATACTGAAATGTTTACCTTTATTAAAAATCTGCAAGACA
>JBMNTU010000080.1:0-10885 GCA_050945895.1 Christensenellaceae bacterium
GCCTCCTACCAGGCGGCATTAAAAATCCAACAGTATATTGCAACTTTTTACTCTTCGCTTCGGCTGTCGGTTGCCGATGAGATCGATAAATTCCACAGCCTGATGGAACGTGGCGTTATTACCAAAGAGGAATACGAAAAAAAGAAGAAAATGCTGTTATAAAGTGAAAAGCTTAAAGGATCCTGGTTTCTACGGCAACCGGGATCCTTTTTTATATACTTTCACTTCGTTGTTTTGGGGAATATCTGTACAAAAAATTCAGGTCTTAGCTGTGAATTTTGTTTGGCATTTGGAGCAGGTAATGCTAATTTTGCCCTTGCCCTTAGGTACGCGTAGCTTCTGTTTACACTCCGGGCAATTGTAGTATTTGTAGTGTTTGCTGTCCTGCGCTCTTTTTTTGATGCCGCGAAAGCTGCCTTTTATTTTTCCCAGCCAAACCAGATACTTGTAATTTTCTGTTTGGCGCTTGGAAATCTGTTTGGAAAACATGCGGTATACGGCAAAAATAAGCGGAATATACGCCAAAAAGCTGATATACGGAATAGGAATGAAAAGGAAGATGACAACGAGTATCAAAGAAAGCACGATCAGCGCCATATTCAGTGCGTCGCGTCCGCCATATCGCCCGGCCATAAAATTTCGAAACCTGTTCACAATGCATTCCTCCGTTCACGATCATCGTAATTCCATTATAGCATGGAAAAGGTGAACTGGATGTGAATAATTATGTACAATGAGGGTATATTAAAAGCAGAAAATAAATGAACAAAAAACTTTACTAAAACAATCCATTATATGTTGTAATTTTTTAAAAAAGCGTTTATTATAATACGTAAAGAAAACTGTACATATATTATCCGAATTAACAAAAATATAAAAGAGAGGTACGAAAGATGAGTAAAATCGTTTTGATCGGCGCAAATCATGCGGGAACGGCTGCTGCAAACACCATTCTGGACAATTATCCGGGCAACGAGGTAGTCATTTTCGACAGGAACACGAACATCAGCTACCTGGGCTGCGGTACCGCGCTGTGGGTGGGCCGCCAGATCGACGGCACGGACGGGTTATTTTATTGCTCGGAAGACGTCTTTGTAGGGAAAAAGGCGACGGTACACATGGAAACGGAAGTGGGCCGTGTCGATTACGCGGCAAAAAAGGTATACGCGAAGGATAAAAATGGCAAAGATATCGAGGAAAGCTACGATAAGCTGATTATTGCGACAGGTTCCGCTCCCATCATCCCCAAAATACCCGGGCTGGAGCTGGAAAATGTCGATGTGGTAAAGCTTTTCCAGGATGGGCAGAAAATAAACAAGGCACTGGATGACCCTGCAATCAAAAACGTTGCGGTTGTTGGGGCAGGCTATATTGGCGTAGAAATTGCAGAAGCAGTGAAACGGCGGGGTAAAAACTCCCTGTTGTTTGAAGCGCTGGATACGTCGCTTGCCAGCTATTACGACCCATGGTTTTCGGAAGATATGGACAAAAACCTGCAAGATAATGGCGTAGAACTGCACTTTGGGGAAATGGTACAGGAAATTACGGGAGAGGGCAAAGTTGGCGGCATTGTAACGGATAAGGGCAGCTACGATGTGGAGCTGGTCATACTCGCCATTGGCTTTGTTCCCAATGCCGAAATAGCGGGAGACAGCCTAGAGCGGTTCAAAAACGGTGCAATATTGGTCAATAAGCAGCAGCAGACCAGCCTGCCCGATGTATATGCAATAGGCGACTGCGCTACTGTGTACAGCAACGCACTGCAAGCGCCCACCTATATTGCGCTGGCAACAAACGCCGTACGAAGCGGTATCGTTGCCGGGCACAATGTTTGTGGCACGTCTCTGGAATCCATTGGTGTGCAGGGGTCGAACGGCATCAGTATATTTGGCTACAATATGGTTTCGACCGGCCTCAACCTGAAAGCGGCAAAGAACGCCGGCTTCGATGTATTGTATACAGATTATGAGGATTTACAAAAGCCTGCGTTCATAAAAGACAATAAAAAGGTCAAACTGCGTATTATTTACGATAAGAATACGCGGCGCATATTGGGTGCGCAAATGGCTTCCTATGAAGATATTTCCATGGGAATTCATATGTTTTCGCTGGCGATCGAGGAAGGCGTAACAATCGACAAGCTCAAATTGCTCGATATATTCTTCCTGCCTCATTTCAACCAGCCGTACAACTATATTACGATGGCGGCGCTCGGCGCAGAATAAGCGCAGGCGAGTGCAAATAGAAAGCGGAGCGGCCATTTCCGGCGGCTCCGTTTTTCATATATTCGTTTATTGCAGGCAATAGAAATGATTGTTATAATAATGCTGGGTTGTTGTAAAAAACCTTGAGGATGGGTGGAATGGACAGGCTGGAGGCGCTTGCAAAATTTGCAGAAAAAGGAACGGTTGTGGCGGATATTGGCTGTGACCATGGCCTGCTTGGCAAAAAGCTGCTTTTGGAGTACGGTATAAAAAAGGTGATTGCGTCAGATGTAAGTGAAGCGTCGCTTGGCAAGGCTGCGCGTCTTGCGGCCGAAAACGGTATTACAGGCAAAATGGAAACAAGGCTGGGAAACGGCCTTTGCGTATTAAAGCCAAAAGAGGCCGATACGATCGTAATTGCGGGAATGGGCGGTATGCAAATGATCGAAATTCTGCAGCAAGGCGAAGCGGTTGCAAAAAACGCGGACAGGCTTGTGCTTTTGCCGCACCGCAACGCGTACGAGCTTCGAAAATACCTGTGCCAAAACGGTTACAGGATTGACGACGAGGCACTGGCGCTGGAAAACGGGCGGTATTACCAGATTATCTTTGCTCGGGCGGGAAAAGAGCGGGCAAGGGACAAATATGCGCTTGTGCTGGGGTGGAAAACGGCCGAAAACAACGATCCGCTTCTTTGCGGATTTCTTACCGCTGAAATAAAAAAACACAGGGCGATTCTGCAAAAAGCGGACGGCAGGGAAAATGACGCGGAGTACATTGAAAATCTGCGCAGGACGATCGAACACATGGAGGGAATGCTGGATGAAATTAAGCGCCGATAGGCTGGGAGAAATATTAAATGTCATAGCGCCGGAAAAGTACGCTGCAGAGTGGGACAACACAGGCTATCATATCAACCTGCACCAGCAGGATATTACGGGAATCATGCTTTGCCTGGATGTCACTGAAAAAATCATCAATGAAGCGGTGGAGCAGCAGTGCAACATGGTGGTTTCACACCATCCGCTTTTGTTTCATCCGGTCCGGTCGGTGGACAATGCCGGATACATTGGCAAGATGCTCCACATGCTCATTTCAAATAATATTTCCTTGTATTGCGCCCATACCAGTATGGATGCCGCGCCTGATGGGCTAAGCTGCTATATTGCAGATATATACGGACTTACAAACCGCAGGGTTATAGACAGCACCTACCGGGAGCAGTTCTATAAAGTTGCCGTTACAGTGCCAAAGGGAAGTGAGCAGCTAATAAAGGATGCAATGGCGCGGGCAGGCGCAGGCGTGCTGGGGGATTATTCGCACTGCACATACAGCGTTGAGGGGGAAGGAACATTTATGCCTCTTACAGGCTCCAGCCCGCATATCGGCAGTCAAAATAAGCTGGAGGCGGTGGACGAAACGTGGATACAGGCGCTTTGCAGCCGCGAAAACGTCGATATGGTCGTAACGGAAATAAAGCGCGCGCATCCATACGAAATGCCGGCGATCGACGTATTTGTGCTGGAGAATGAGCTGGAGGAAAAGGTCGGTTTTGGCGTTGTGGGAGACCTCCCGCAGGAGATGACGGCAGAGGCAGCGGCAAAACTGCTTAAGGAAAAACTGGAGATCGACAGCGTGCGCTTGGCGGGCGATCCTAAAGAAGCTATCCAATGCATCGGTATTTGTACAGGTGCGGGCGGAGATATGGTAGCGGCGGCGCAAAAAATGGGTGCTCAGCTTTACATTACGGGGGAGGCAAAGCACAATTACTATATGGAACGGCAGATTGGCCTGATTGAAGCAGGGCATTTCGATACGGAAAAGTGTTTTTGCGCACTAATGAAGCGTGGTTTACAAAAACAGCTGGATGCGGTACAATATAATGTACCTGTTTATGAGACAAAGCACCTAAACAGGCCGTATATCAATTATTAGGGGGAAATTTATTTGAACGAACTGAACGCCCTTTTGGAATACCAGCAGGCAGAGACGAAGCTGGAAGATTTTGAAAGCGCATTAAAAAATACAGAAATACGAAAAAAACTCGTTAAGCAGCAGCAGCTTTTCCAGAGCGCGCAGCGCAAGCTCAAGCAGCTTGAGCAGGAAACATACCTTACCCAGAATCTATTGGGGGAGGTTATGGGCCAGGCGGAAATACTGAAAAAGCAGCTTGGAGAAAAAAACGAAGAAATCGCGGAAATGAAAGGGGACGATGTAGAAGACCTCTTTTTAGAGGACGTCCGTGAGATGATCAAAGAATGCGAAAATATCCGCAACTCGATCGAGCTGAATAAGCGCAAGGTTGTAGATGCTGTGCATTCCCTTGAAAAAGCAGAGACAGAAATTAAAGAAACGCTCAAAAAAATGAGCATTGTCAAAAAGAATTTTGATCAACTGAAAGAAGCGCACGAAAAGGAGTTGGCGGCAGGCAAAGACGACCTCGAGAAGCTGCGGGGCAATGTGCAGAAGGCCGCCAAAAAGGTAGATCAGACTCTGCTCGAGCAGTATAAAAAGATTAAGCAGCAAAAAGCAAACCCGGTGGTACCATTCAAAAACGGCAGGTGCCAGGGATGCAATATGGATTTGCCGTCCGGGGTGGTGCAAAGCCTTAAAACGGGCGACAAGCTGATTACCTGCGAAAACTGCGGCAGAATTTTGTACCTGGCCGAAGACTAATATGTTTTGAAAAGATTTTTGAGCAGGCCGGATGGCTGCGCAGGGTTTCCCCTGTGAGGAAAGTCCGGGCTCCATAGGGCAAGGGCGCCGGGTAACACCCGGTGGAGGCGACTCCAAGGAAAGTGCAACAGAAATGTACCGCCCTCTGTTTTAGAGGGTAAGGTTGAAAGGGTGAGGTAAGAGCTCACCGGCGGAGCGGCGACGCCCCGCGTCCATGTAAACCCCGTCCGGTGCAAGGTTGATATGGGGGCATTCAATAGCGGCCCGCTAAGCCTCATGTAACCGCAAGAACCCGTTTGGCAACATCGGGTCCAGATAGATGGCCATCGTAACAGAACCCGGCTTATGTGCCTGACTCAAAGATTTTTCAATATAAACTGGTTATAGAACCTTTTGGCAAGAACGGCGGCAATGATTATTCATTGTTTGCCGTTTTTATATGTAACCCATGCGTTGGACGGGCGGTTTTGATTGTGCTAATATAAATGCATGAAAACGATTGACCTGTCTCATGTTTTGCACGAACAGATAAGCGTATTTCCTGGTACGCCGCAGCCGGTGTTTGGCAGCGCTGCCACATACGAAGCGCATGGCTACAGGGAAACGAAAATATGCATGTATTCCCATGTGGGGACGCATGTAGATGTGCCTGCACATATTTTTCCAAATGGGCGGACTATCTCTGATTATGCCCCCAGTGCTTTTATTGGGCGTGCGGTGACGGTCGACTGTACAGGACTTGCCGGCGGAGCCGAGGTTCCGCTTGAGCGGGTTGGGCAGCTTCGGCCAATGGCGGATACGGCGGAGTTTTTGTTGTTTTATACCGGATACAGTGCAAAATGGGGCAGCGAGAGCTACCTTACAGGCTACCCGGTGCTTTCGGATGAGATGATGCAGTACATAATAAACGGCGGCTATAAGGGTGTGGGGTTCGACACTCTCGGCCCCGATGCAGCGCAGGACGAAGCGCTTTCCCGCCACTTGGAATTATTGAAAAACGGCCTGTTGATTTATGAAAATTTAGCCAACCTAGAGCAACTGGGGGAGCGTCCATTCACATTTATTGGACTACCTTTAAACATAGAGGGGGCAGAAGGTGCGCCCTGCCGAGCGGTAGCCCTTTTGGACGAATAAGTTTAAGGTGTACGCTTTCTTGCAATGGGCTATTAACGGTAGTAGAATACCAGTATAGGTTTGCTGCAATAAACATGTATATGGAGGCGGTTTATTATGGGTAATTATCAGGAAATGATGGACGTATTCAACAAAAAAGGCTACCATGCGGAGTATTTTGCTACACCGGAAGAGGCGAAGGCCCGTGTGATGGAGCTTGTGGACGGCGCGCAGTCCGTTGGTTTTGGCGGCAGCATGACGCTGAACGAAATGGGGATATACGACGCAGTCGTGCAGCATGCGGAAGCCACGGGCGCGGAAATTTACGGAAGCCAGTACGAGGAGCAAAAAGAAGCGCCGGACATCGCGGGAATGCGGAAAAAGGCGATTTTTTCGGACGTGTACCTGACTTCGACAAACGCGTTGACAACGCAGGGAGACCTGATTAATATCGATGCGGTAGGAAACCGTGTAGCGGCTATGTTCTTCGGGCCCAAAGATGTAATTGTGGTGTGTGGAACAAATAAGATCGTAGACAACCCACACCAAGCCATTGCGCGTATCAAACAGACGGCAAGCCCCAAAAACACAAAACGGCTAAACTGCAATACGCCGTGCTTCCGGACGGGCAAGTGCAACGAAAATGAATGCACGCCGCCCGGCCGTATCTGCAAAGTTACCGTGCGCATACAGTTTCCGCCGCGGGACGTAAATATGCATGTGCTGCTTGTAGAAGGAGATTACGGATACTGAGGAAAAGCGATGATGGATTACAAACAGGCGTATAGTGCATGGCAAAAAGCGCTGGCAGGAACAGCGCATGAAAAAGAGCTGTTTGCGCTGGGGCAGGACGAGGATTTGCTGAAAGACAGCTTTTATACGGAGATGGAATTTGGCACGGCAGGTATGCGGGGTATTATCGGTCTGGGTACAAACCGGATGAACGTATATACCGTTCGCCGCGCGACGCAGGCGCTTGCACGCCACGTTGCCGATATCAAAGGGCAGGGCAGGGGCGTGGCCATAGCGTACGATACACGGCACAAGAGCAGGCTGTTTGCGGAAGAAACGGCGGGCGTACTGCTAAAAAACGGCATCCGCGTGTACATGTATATGACGCCGCACAGCGTTCCGCAGCTTTCGTTTACCGTAAGGGAATTGGGGTGCGCCGCAGGCGTTGTGATTACGGCGAGCCACAACCCGCCGCAATATAACGGGTATAAGGTGTTTGGCGAAGACGGAGGGCAGATATCGACGCCGCTTGCACAGAAAATCACCGGGTATATTACGGAAATAGACGACCTGTTTTCTGTATCAGGAGTAGATATCCAAAGCAACCCGCTGTTCAATGAAATCGGGAATGAGCTGGACGAGGTATACTACCGCAAGGTGGAAGCGTTGTGTATTCATCGCGATAGTATACGGGAGCAGGCAGACAAAATAAAAATTGTGTATACGCCGCTTTATGGTGTGGGGCTTACGCCGGTGAAGCGTGTGTTGGGCGACCTTGGGCTAAACCAGCTTTATGTTGTTGCCGAGCAAGAACACCCAAATCCGGATTTTCCTACTGTAGAAACGCCCAACCCGGAAGAAAGAGAAACGCTGGCTCTTGCGATGCAGCTGGCGGAAAATGTGGATGCGGGGCTTATTCTGGCAACAGACCCGGACAGCGACCGGCTGGGCGTAGCCGTCCGAAACGAGGACGGCGGCTTTACGGTCCTGAACGGGAACGAAATCGGCTGCCTGCTGATGGAATATGTGCTTTCGCAATCGAAACGTGATTTTTCCGGCGGGGAATATGTTATAAAATCGGTTGTGACAAGCGACCTGGTAAATAGGATAGCAGAGTGCTATGGCGTAGAACTGAAGACGGTATACACCGGTTTTCGCTTTATTGCCGAAGCGATCCGCAAAAGTGAGCTGGAGGGCAACAGCCGGTTTGTATTTGGGTTTGAGGAAAGCCATGGATACCTGCGGGGCGATTTTGTGCGCGATAAAGATGCCATCCAGGCGGCTATGAGTATTGCAGAGGCCGCGTGCTACTATGCTTCAAAGGGCAAATCGCTGCTGCAGTCGGTTCGGGATATGTACGAAAAACATGGCTATTACCTGGAAAAAGTTGTTTTCAGGGTGCTTTACGGGCAGGAAGGAATTGCCAAAATACAAAACGCTGTTCAAACGCTCAGGAAAGAGCATCCCAGACAGATCGGCCCGTTTAAGGTAACGGCGCTGCGCGATTATCTTAAAGGGGAGAGGATCGACCTTTCGACCGGCCAAAAAGCAAAAATCGATATGGAACCGTCTAATGTTTTGTATTACGAGCTGGATGGCGCACGGTTTGTCATCCGGCCTTCCGGAACAGAACCGAAAATCAAGACATACCTTTCGGCTGTAGCGGCAGGCAAAAGCGAAGCAGAGCAAAAAATGAAGGAGCTGGAGCAGGCGGTTCGGGAAATGCTGGAAGCGCTGTTGGCATAACAAAATGAAAGAAACCATTGGCGAGATTATAAAAGAGCTGGATAAAATATACCAAACGGGCGACGTAAACATGGTCGAACAGTTTCTGCTTGCCACAACCGAAAGCCTGAAGCCTGAAGACGGAAGCTTCAGTGAAGATTTTATTTTGCTGCTAAACGAACTGGGCGCATTTTACAGGGATACATACCGGACAAAAAATGCCAAAGAGGTTTATACGACGGTAAAAGACCTCTTAGAAGCGCATGTAGGAAAGCGGCATCCCGCATATGGAACTGCGCTCAAAAACCTGGCGGCGGTCTACCGGATTGAAGGGAACAGCGAAAAGGCCGCAGAACTTTTTTTGCAGGCTGCGGAAAACATTGCTGCAAACGGCAATGAGAAAAGCTATGAATACGCAATGGTGTTGAATAATCTTGGATTGATTGCGCTGGAAGAAAACAAATACGATATCGCAATCCGTTTTTTCCGGGAGGTACTGACGGCACTGCCCCAGGGCTCCTATGCTTTCGAACGGGCGGCTACCTATTGCAATCTGGGAGCGGCCAGTGAAAAAAAAGGAGACAGGGACGAAGCAGCGAGTGCGCTGCAAAGCGCAGCACAGAGTATGGATTCGGCACTTCCGCAGCAAGACAGGGTGTACATCGATACTGTCAATAAATTGGCGGGCCTTTGCGTGGTGTTAGGCGAAAACGATAAGGCACGCAGGTATTATGAGCAATCGTTAGCGCAAACAGCCGATTCGTACGATTTTCGTTTGGAGCATGCGCAAACACGCAAAGAGCTTGCGGAGCTGCAATATAAAACAGGCAACAAAAAAGAGGCGGCCGAAAATATGGACGCGTCGATGGAAATGATTGCCGAGCTATACGGGTATAACAGCGAACTATATAAATCTATGGAAAATATCTATTTTGAAAAATTTGGCAGGTAGAAAATAGCTACTCTGCCTTTTTTTGAGCGGCTTTTCCCATAAATTTGTCTATATCTACAATAAAGCGTGTATGTGTACCAACGCCAATTTCGCCGGCTTCATCTGAAGCAGACACCTCAAAATCGACCCGCCTCCTGTCCACAGCTGTAATTTTTGCCGTTGCATATATTTTCATTCCAACCGGCGTTGCCGACGAGTGGGAAACGTCGATTTTTGTTCCAACGGAGGACTGGCTTGCTTCCAACATTTCTGAAAGCAGCGTGCATGCAGCAAGCTCCATCTGCGCAATCATGGCAGGCGTAGCAAATACGTCCAACGTACCGCTGCCCATTGCGGCAGCAGTGTTGGTTTGGTCTACGACTGTTTCAACGGTATAGCTTTTTCCGATTTCCATATGTTATTACCACCTGCTATAAAATATGTTTTCTCCTATTATAATCATATTGTATGAAAACATCAAACGATCATAAAAATGAATTGTGCTATGATTTTGTTATTGGTATAATAAAAGAGTCGGCACATTCTATTATTTTGATAGAAAAACAGGAGTGAAGCATCTTGAATAAGGAAAGACAGGAAAAAATAAGAAATCTGCTGCGGTTAAAAGGCGACGTTACAACAAAGGAGCTGTTGGAGCTTTTTCCGGAAAGTGATGAAAAAGCGATCTTGGAGGATTTTTCTATCCTTGAACAAGAAGGATGGATTCGGCAGTATACCGGCGGCGCACTGTATGTCAAGCATGCTGCGCAACCAACGCCGGAGCTTTTTCTGAAACGTTCACTTTTAAATGCCTCGCAAAAATTTAAAATGGCCAAAAGCGCGCTGGGGTTTGTTGAACGGGGCCGTACGATTTTTGTGGATAGCGGAACGACCATGATGTATTTTGCCCAAGAGATGCCGGACGAGTATCTATCGGTATTTACTCCCGGAGTAAATATTGCGATGGAACTGATCAAACGAAAAAAACCGAGCATAACGCTTGTTGGAGGCCAACTGAACCGTAATACGGTAGCGGTATCAGGCGCTTATGCGGTAAAGATGCTTGCGGACGTCAATATTGACATTGCTTTTCTTGCTGCAAGCGGGTTTGACCTAGAGTATGGATTTACAACGGGAACTTATACGGAGTGTGAAACAAAACGGGAGGCGGTCAACCGCGCACAGACCAAAATTGTGTTGATGGACAGTAGCAAAACTGAAATAAAACGACCGTTTTCGTTTGCAGAGCTGGAGGAAATTGACGTTTTGATAACCGACTCGGCCCTTCCGGAAATTATTAAAAAAGAAGCGGCGCGCAAAAACGTAAAAGTGATTTTTGGAGATGAAATATAAAGCAGAACGATAAAATCTATTGACTTATTTCCGTAAATAATATACTATATTTTAGTGCTTCATATTGATGCGGGCGATTAGCTCAGTTGGCTAGAGCACCTGACTCTTAATCAGGGTGTCCGGGGTTCGAGTCCCCGATGGCGTACCATAG
>JBMNTU010000081.1:0-10868 GCA_050945895.1 Christensenellaceae bacterium
CTCGTTTACCATATTACTGCATACACTCCTTGATTGATTCTTTTCCAAAATCATTATATCAAGTGTGTATCTGTGGGAGGCGCCTTCTGGACGCCTCCCTTTTGCCAATGATTATTTTACACTAAGGGAGCTCTTTGATCCGGTATATAAAATTGTCCCAAAGTGTTTTTATGTGTGCCATACAAAAAATATTATACCACAACAAAAATGGATTGTTTTACTCATTTGTTCCCCTATACTATGCAAAAGAGCAAACGAAATAAGGTATTTCCTGTTTTAACAATTTATTAAAGAACTATTCAACTTGAGTTCACCCACACCGTTTATCTTATAAACATAAATTCTGCCACTGCCGGCAAAATGCTCATCCCAATAGAAGCCGGCAGGCGGCAGTCCAAAAACACCGCGTTATGCGTTGATATAGATAGGAGTTGAGGTAAATGTTTTCAACATTGATAGCGCTTCTCCTTCTTCATAAGAAAGAACAAAAGGAGGACTAGACCAATGGCTCAGCCATAAAGCCCCCATTCATAGCTGAATGGGGGCTTTATTATCGGCAGATTGAAACTGCTTAGTTAAACTAGCCAATAAATTCGAGATTGGCAATTACGTCGTCCATCGCCTGGCTTGTTTGGGATGTAATATCATCCGTAAATTTCATTGAGAAAAACCCGTAAACTGCCTCGTCGCCAATCATGATATAAAGCTCATAGCTGGCGGAAATGCCCATTATATCGGTCTCCGTATAGTAGTAGTAGGCCTCTTGGCCGGAAACCTGCCGAACCTCGCTCATTTCATTTTCTTTATTGGGGAGCAATGCTGTCGTAGATTCTATATACGAATCCAGATATTCCATAAAGTCTCCACTGTCTATCATATCCGCTGTCATGCCCGGCGCGGCCTCTGGTTCTGTAAAGCATAAGAACCCTTCGATATCCGCGTCTTCACCGAAGTTTATGTCGTATGTCCCTTCCCCCATTCCATGGCTGGTTGCCTCGGCGGGAATGGTTATCCGATACCCAAATTTTTCCACTGTTTCGCCAGCTACGGCACTATTGGCACCTTCACCGTCCTCGAAGGCTTCATCATCCACAATGTCTGCGTCTTGGGGCAGCTCGATAGGCTTGGACGTTTCTTCCGTGGCTGCCGGCTCTGACGCCTCTGTCGCCTTTTCCACCTCATCCAAAACCTCTGCAACGATGCTCGACGGATTGACGCACGCCGAAAGCCCCGCAACCAAAACAACTGCAAATATCAGACCCAAAACCCTTTTAATCATTTTATTATTCCTCCTTGTTTTCAAACAGTTACTATCATAGACATTCGCATGTTTTTTGTCAACAAAATATAACTTTTTAAATTCTTGCACTGTTTTATTGCCGAAGACAATCCCGCATTGAAAAACAGACAGAAAGAATATATAATGTTATAATATTGTTTTAAAAGGATAGCGCGGCTTAGAGATATCGTTTCACTTGCCGCCGGCAGAAATTTGTAATGCATTTTTTTGTAGAGATTGCCCCTCTCAATATTTTGGGCATTATACTGGTTATATTGGGCGCTGTTTTTACATTTGGGGCCGCAAAGTTTGCTGCATCGAAAAGCGAATCGGCCATACCAAAGTGGAAATCTGCAGGGCTGGCCATGGTAATTGTTGGGGTATTATTGATATTATTCGGTTAGGAGCAGAAAAGATTTATGGCAAAAGAACTTAGTAAAACATATGACCCAAAACAATCGGAAGAAAAGATATATGACCGTTGGCTGGACAAGGGATATTTCCATGCAGTGGTGGATGAAACAAAAACACCTTATACCATTGTTATTCCCCCGCCAAATATCACCGGGCAGCTTCATATGGGGCATGCGCTGGATAATATGATACAGGATGCGCTCATCCGCACCAAGCGAATGCAGGGGTATTCTGCCTTGTGGATGCCAGGGACGGACCACGCCAGTATTGCAACCGAAGTGAAAATCGTAGAAGCGATGGCGCAGGAAGGCCTGAAAAAAGAAGATATTGGCCGAGACGCTTTCTTGGAGCGCGCATGGAAGTGGCGCGAAACATACGGCGGCAAAATAACCGAGCAGCTTAAAAAACTGGGTTCCTCTCTCGATTGGCAGCGCGAGCGTTTTACAATGGACGAGGGGCTTTCGGATGCCGTTTTGGAAGTGTTTGTCCGCCTGTACGAAAAAGGGATGATTTACCAGGGAAACCGCATCATCAACTGGTGCCCGAACTGCATGACGGCGCTTTCGGATGCGGAGGTGGAGTATTCGGAAAAAGCCTCCCACCTGTGGCACATTCGCTATCCGGCGGAAGACGGCGGCGCCGGCGTGATTGTTGCGACAACGCGCCCCGAAACGATGCTGGGGGATACAGCTGTTGCCGTAAACCCAAACGACAGCCGTTACAAAGGCCTAATCGGAAAAAATGTTGTATTGCCGCTAATGAACCGCGCCATTCCCGTTGTGGCCGACGAGTATGTAGATATGGAATTTGGGACAGGCGCGGTAAAAATTACACCTGCGCATGACCCCAACGACTTTGACGTGGCAAAACGACATAACCTGCCCATGCTCCGTATACTAAACGACGACGGACGTGTAAACGAAAGCGGCGGCAAGTATGCCGGGCTGGACCGCTACGAGGCGCGTACGCAGGTGGTTTCCGATTTGGAGCAATCCGGCGTGCTGGTCAAAACAGAAGACTATACACACAATGTCGGAGAATGCTACCGCTGTTCCACTGTCATTGAACCAATCATTTCCAAGCAGTGGTTTGTAAAAATGGACGAGTTGGCCAAACCGGCTATTGAAGTGGTGAGGGATGGACGCATTCAGTTTGTGCCCGAACGGTTTTCCAAAATCTATTTCAACTGGATGGAAAATATACGAGACTGGTGTATTTCCCGCCAGCTTTGGTGGGGCCACCGTATTCCTGCTTACTATTGCGATGCGTGCGGAAAAACTATTGTTGCAAAGGAAGTGCCCGACCGCTGCGAATGCGGCTGCACGACATTCACGCAGGACGAAGACGTGCTGGACACATGGTTTTCCTCCGGGTTGTGGCCTTTTTCCACATTGGGCTGGCCGGAGCAAACGCCCGAGCTTTCCTATTTTTACCCGACGGATGTGCTGGTAACGGCATACGACATTATCTTTTTCTGGGTGGCGCGCATGATTTTGTTTGGCATGGAAATCATGGGCGACATACCGTTTAAAGCCGTTAATATCCACGGTATCGTGCGGGACGATTTGGGTCGAAAGATGTCTAAGTCGTTGAACAACGGCGTAGACCCTCTGGAAATCATCGATGAATACGGCGCCGATGCGCTGCGGTGGTCGCTGGCAGTTGGCGTAAGCCCAGGCAGCGATATGCGCTTCTACCAAAAAAAGGTGGAGGCTGCCCGAAATTTCGCCAATAAAATATGGAACGCTTCCCGCTTCTGCCTCATGAACATAGAAGATGAAAATGAGCCGAAAATTGACAATGGGCTGCTGGATATCGCGGACCGGTGGATATTGACACGCCTGAACACACTGATTGGTGAGGCGACCGACCTGATTGAAAAAATGGAGCTTGGCCTTGCCGCACAAAAGATTTACGATTTTTCCTGGAGCGAGTTTTGTGACTGGTATGTGGAAATGGCAAAACCCCGGCTGTACGGCGAAGATGCCGCACAAAAAGACCATACGCTTGGCATGCTGGTTTATGTGCTGAAAAACACGCTTAAACTGCTGCATCCGTTTATGCCTTTTATTACCGAAGAGATTTACACCAGCCTTCCCAACGCCGAAGAGACAATTATGACGGCTGCCTGGCCCAGGCCGGAGCACTCTTATCCAAAAGAAGCGCAAATGATGGACAGCGTAATGGAGCTGATCCGCGGCATACGAAACATTCGCGCGGAAATGAATGTTTCTCCCAAAAACAAAGCAAGTATAGCTGTTTTGACGGATAACGGTGAAGCGGTTTCTGCCTGCTCGGAGTACATTAAAAAGCTGGCCTTTGCGGATTCTGTCGATGTTATTTCCGATAAAGGGCAAATTCCCCCAAACAGCGTATCGGTAACGGGCGCGTTGGGCGAAGCATTTATGCCGCTTGGCGAGCTGATTGACATAAAAAAAGAGATCGAGCGTATTAAAAAAGAGATCGAAGGTAACGATAAAGAAATAAAACGCGCAGAGGGCAAGCTGAAAAACAAAGGTTTTACTGATAAAGCGCCCGCGCAGGTTGTGGAGGAAGAAAAAGAAAAGTTGGCAAAATATGTAGATATTGCACAAAAGCTTTCCGAACGGCTGGCTTATCTTGAAAAAATCTGATGACGGAGTTTATTCATATCGCGGGAACAAACGGCAAAGGTTCTACTGCTTATTACCTCGCAGATATTATAACAAAATTTGATAGCTGCGGGCTGTTTACTTCCCCACACCTTTTTTCGCCGTTGGAACGTTTTTTGGTCAATGGCAAGCAGATTACCCAGCAGGATTATGACGCGTACATGCGTGAAGAGCGCACGGATATGGAGGAGCATCTATTTTGCGTCTGGATGCGTATTGCACTGCGATGGTTTAGCGATATGCATGTGGATTATGCCGTTATTGAAGCAGGAATCGGCGGAAAAAACGACTGCACCAATGAAATTGACTCTAAAATACAAATATTGACGCCCATAAACTACGACCATACGGAGCTTCTGGGCAATACATTGACGAAGATTGCCACGGAAAAATCGGGGATTATAAAAGAAAATGCTACCGTTATAACGCACCCCCAGCCCGAAGAGGCCATGCGCGTCATCCGCCGGACGTGCGAACGAAAGAACGCCCTTCTAATTGAGCTCGACCAAAAAGCCATCCGGCGAAAGGCCGCCGAAGAAGACGGTCAGACATTCAGCTTTACATATAAAGATATCCGGCTGACGGATGCAAAGATCCGGGCTATGTCTCCCACACAGGTAGACAACGCCTGCGTTGCCGTCATGGCTGCTGCAGAGCTTGGCTTTACGGATGAAGGCCAAATAAAGGAAGCACTGGCGCAAACGGTTTTCCATGCGCGCGCAGAACTGCATGATGATGTAATCTACGACGGCGCACATAATGTCGCAGCGCTTTCCGAACTCAAAAAAACACTGGAGAAATATTATCCCAGAGAAAAGATCACGGTATTAACGGCTGTTATGCAGGACAAGGATGTGCTTGGCATCACCGAAGTTATTTCAGAGTTTGCAGATTTTGTCGTGTGTACCAAAGCAGATAAAGCGCGCGGCCTTCCTGCCCGCCAACTGGCTGGTTTTTTTGCAAAGGCAAAGGCCATCGACGACCCGGAGTATGCATTTTTGTATGCCCAAAACGTTGCCAAACATAAAAAGACCCGCCTTGTGGTTTGCGGGTCGTTCTACCTCATTGACCGTGTGCAAAACGCACAGCAGGGCGACTCTATTTGACCTGTCAGCCAAGGGTCAGCGCCACTTCTTTATAGACATCCACCGCTTTTTGCGGCCAATCTGCCGCCATTCGCTCTGCTTCCTCTTTGGAGTAAACCAGCAGGTTTACCTCAAACAGCGCGCGGTTGTCCTCCAATACTTTTAGCATCACCCGGTATTCATTTTCCGCCAACCGAATGTATTCTGCTACAAACTGCGCTTCCATAGCCAGTTCTTTTTTATGCTCGAGTATATAGCCATCGATCCGTTCAATAAACGACGCGCGCAGGCCATCTTTTAAAACGGCAAGCATTTCTTCTCCTTTAGGCGTTGCCCGATACACAACCGTGTGCGGATATACAACCGGCAGAATGTCGCCATTTTGCTCAAGCTCAAAAAGGCCTTCCTTCAAATCGAAATAGCGCATCAAATCCAGCTCTCCCATAATACGCACGATTTGCAATTCGGAAAGCTCTACATTGGCCGATTGAATCAGGTATAAAAGCAACAGCTTGTTTTGCGCCATGGTTTGCTTTGGTTTGATTTTCATAACTCCTCCCAGTGCCCACAGTGAAAATTATAGCACAGAGCACATACCAAACACAAGCATATATTGTATAGCCCGCAAGCGTGCAGCCACTAGATGTTGAAGCGT
The DNA here is from genome assembly GCA_050945895.1 of Christensenellaceae bacterium. Lineage (GTDB taxonomy): Bacteria > Bacillota > Clostridia > Christensenellales > Christensenellaceae > JBMNTU01. The sequence continues at coordinate 6,085 of JBMNTU010000081.1, forward strand.
TCCTCTTTTCTCGGTCTCTGCACAGGCTGCAAACACACCACCTTTTCACGATAAAAATAGGCTTGCGCAATAGGCTGAGTATAGGTATAATAATACATGTTCTATATAAAAGATACGGGATTGTAGCTCAGTTGGTTAGAGTGCTACGTTGACATCGTAGAGGTCGTTGGTTCGAACCCAATCAATCCCACCAGCGGGGAAGGCCCCCACAGCCATGTTCGCACACTTCACACAGAGGTGTGCGATTTTTTATGCACGCGTCTATGCGATATCTATTTTAACAGATTATTACAACAAGCAACCGTCTACACCAAAAACGCGGTACACATAAAAAAGCAGGCTCCATGTCCTGCTTTTTTGATACTGCCGTCATCCGGCTTTTCCACAACATTTTTTATACTTTTTTCCGCTGCCGCACGGGCATGGGTCGTTTCGCCCAACGGTTTTTTCCGAAACAGCCTGCTTGGAGGCGCGCCATTCCCGTGTGATTTCGTCCCTGCGCTCTTTGGTCAGGATATCGTCCCACTGCGGAAGGGTGTACAGCCACTTTGCCTTTGCATCGTTCATGTTAAAGAACAGCTTTTCAAAATCGATATCCAGCGACACTTCGCTTTCTTCGTCCAAATCTGCAACGGCAAGTTCCGTTTTTAGGCTGGTATTGATTCCATCGAGAAAGCCAAAAAACACCGTTGGTTCTATTTCAAACTGCGCTGCCAGATCTGCAACTTTTCCTTCGTACTTTATGCTTGTGTCCGAAAGGATCTTTTCGTACACGGTCGTCTCCGTTGCAAAATAGTCGTCCCAAAACGCTTGTTGTTGCTGCGGCGTTTGCGGGATACTTGCCAATTGTTCCCATTTTTCCTGTAATTTCATACGTTCACCATGTCCTTAAGCTTATTTGCCACTGCTTTTATAAACCCATGCGTATCCACAATATTCTTTTCCTTTACCTCCGACAACAGCGCCAGGTCTTTTGTCATGGTCCCCTGCTCAATTGTTTCTATGGAAGCTTTTTCAAGCGCATCTCCAAACTGTACAAGCGCTGCATTTCCATCCAGCTCGCCGCGTTTTTTCAGCGCTCCGCTCCATGCAAAGATCGTTGCCATGGAGTTTGTGGACGTTTCCTCCCCTTCGAGGTGCTTGTAGTAGTGCCGCGTGACCGTGCCGTGCGCCGCTTCGTATTCATAGTTTCCATCCGGCGAGACCAATACCGAAGTCATCATCGCAAGGCTGCCAAATGCAGTTGCCACCATGTCGCTCATAACGTCGCCGTCATAGTTCTTACACGCCCAGATATACCCGCCTTCCGAACGGATAACACGGGCAACCGCATCGTCTATCAGCGTATAGAAGTATTCAATTCCAAGTTCCTCGAATTTTTGCTTATACTCTGCATCATATATTTCCTGGAAAATATCCTTGAAGGTATGATCATAAATTTTGGATATGGTATCCTTTGTTGCAAACCATAGATCCTGCTTGGTATCGACCGCATAATTGAAACAGCTTCGGGCAAAGCTCGATATGGATTTATCGGTATTGTACATAGACTGCGCGATTCCGCCCCCTTCATACGAAAATACAGGCAAGCGCGTTTCTTTGCCGTTCGTTGTAATGACCATCTCAAATTTCGAATTTGCCGGCACACGGAATTCCGTATCCCTGTATACGTCGCCATACGCATGACGCGCAATCGTAATGGGTTTTTTCCATGTTTTTACAGTGGGGCTGATTCCCTTCACCAAAATAGGCGCACGAAAAACCGTTCCGTCCAATATTGCACGGATCGTTCCGTTGGGGCTTTTGTACATATCTTTTAAATCGTACTCTTCGACGCGCTGCGCATTGGGCGTAATGGTCGCGCACTTCACGCCTACGCCATACTTTTTGATCGCTTCTGCTGCATCGTATGTAATCTGATCCCCTGTTTCATCCCTCTTTTTCAGTCCCAGATCGTAATACTCTGCGTTCAGTTCCACAAACGGCGTAATCAATTCGTCCTTAATCATCTGCCAGATAATGCGCGTCATTTCATCCCCGTCCATTTCAACGAGCGGGGTTTTCATGGGTATTTTTACCATACATTCCTCCTAAATCTTCTAACACATATTCGCGTCTACAGCGAGTATGAATGTTTACTCTGTCTTTATTGCCTCTTCCCTTCCCGGAAGAAGCACGTTTGAAAGCGGCGTCAAAAGCGGTGCCAGTAACGGCAACACCATCAACAAAACGTCTATTTTTGTAAATAAGTTGGTCAGCACGGTAAATACGCAAAGTATCAGACAACTCAACAAAAATACACTAACCAGCCTTTTGGAGCATACGAGCGGCGTTTTTTCGTCTTCAATTTTTATAATCCTTGTATATTTCCAAAAAATGATGGTGATGACGGCAGCCAGCACAAGAAGCCACGCCAGATAACCGTAAAACAGGCCCATTTCGTATTGCATTGTATTGCTTAAGTACGCGCGCAGCATCGCTTCCCCCAGGATGCTGATCAGAAAAATTCCTGCCAGCGGCAGGTAGGTCATAACAAAATGATTTTTGATCCATCCAAAATATCGACGGTTATCGAACCCCGAAGACTGCAGGATATGGCCAAAGCGCATCTGGCAAATAACCATAAACGGTACATACAGCAGACTGATCGCACATACGCTAAGCGCAAAAAAATCTGAAAACATCATAAGGCTGTAAAAAGACCTCCCTGCATATAAATCATACCCCGCTTACATCCTGTAAATGCGAAAGCCCGCGCTCTGTCCACATCACATAGGCATCCTCATTATTGTTTGGATAATATCGTTTTCGAAGCCCGTGTACAGAAAACCCGCATTTCTTATACAGCTTCATAGCCGACCGGTTGGAAACGCGCACCTCCAGCGTCATGCTCTCTGCGCCCATTTCCTTGGCTACTTCCTGGAGCTCGCGCATCAGGGTATACGCATACCCCCTGCCGCGGTATTCCTCTAAAATACAAACATTTGTAATATGTGCTTCATCCAGTATAATCCACATGCCCCCATAGCCGATGATCTTATCCCTCAGCACTACTACCATGTATACAGTATGCGGATTTTCGATGATATCGTCATACAGCATCGCATATGACCACGGCGCCTCAAAGCAGGAGTTTTCGCAATAATGGATTTGTTCAAGGTCGCCCATTTCCGCCCTTCTAACAACGAGTTCTTCCAATGTTCTCTCTCCTCATGCGCTCTGCCTGGCTTTCGCGCAAATAATGCGGCGCAAGTTCTTTATAGTCGATCAACCTGTTTTGGAGTGCTTTTTCATGCGCCAGCACGCATATAGACGACGCTTTTTGGAGCATGTCCTTCTCTTTCAGGAATACCGCATTCGTTTTTATTTTTTCAATTTCTTGCCTGTATGCCAGCGCACCGTCGCCCACAAACACGACCGGCCTTTCCGGCAGCTCGGCAAGCAGCTCATCCAACGGGCAAGCGGCTTCTTCGACGATTATCTGTTCTTCCAGCACCGCCAGCGCATACACCTCCCGGCGGCGGGCGTCCATCATTGCACATATTGGAAAGCCGCTGCATTGTACATTTTTTGTTAGCGCCAACAGCGCATTTACATCGGCTATCGGTTTACCTGCCGCATACGCCATTGCCGATACTGTGTTTACGCCGATGCGTATACCCGTAAACGAACCGGGGCCGTTTGCACAGGCAAACACGTCTACCTGTCCGGCTTCTTTACCTGTTAGCCTCAATAAATCGTCAACTGCTTGCAGCAGCGTAATAGAATGCTTTTTTCCGGCATTAATGTTGATTTCACCAAGTAAGCTGTTCTGGTCTGTCAACGCAACGGAAAGCCTATTTCCTGTTATATCTATTCCCAGGATGATCATAAGCCGACCTCCGAAACGGTGATTTTCCGCTTGTTCTCCGGCGCATATTCCAGCTTTATATCCCACCGTTTCGCCGGCAAAGCCTCTTCGATCCGGTCTGCCCATTCAACAACGCACACACCGTCTCCCTCAGCTTTCTCATAAAAATCAAGATCGGCAAGCTCATCCGTGGAGTCGCAGCGGTATACATCGTAGTGATACAGCGGAATTCTTCCGCTCTCGTACACCAAAAGCAACGTGTAGGTTGGGCTGGTAATGGTTTCTGTTACACCCAGCCCCTCGGCAAGCCCTTTTACAAATGTCGTTTTCCCGGCACCAAGATCGCCATAAAGCCCTATAAAGCTTCCGTTCCCAAGGCAATCGGCAATTTTTTTTGCATATTCGCCCAGCTGCGTTTCGTTTAAAATATATGTTTCGGTCATCTCTTCATCCTGGGCGCTTGCGCTTTGCCCCGCTTATTCCATACATAATATATGATATACGATTGACCCTGTTTTTGCAAGAAAAACTACGTCTGCGATATTCAAGTACTCCTTGACACACAAAGCTACCGGGTGATAGAATAATACGCGTACTGGTTTTTGCTCATCTGGGTGTAGCGCAGTTTGGTAGCGTGCTTGAATGGGGTTCAAGAGGTCGCAGGTTCAATTCCTGTCACCCAGACCAGTCTGAGTGTTCTTATAGGACTTGAGAGTTCTGTAAGAACACTGTTTTATTTGTTCAGTCTTTGATAAAGCGGCGCTTTCTTTCTTGTCTATCAATGTGCCGATGGTTTCCTTTTCATGGATTTGGGCTGCCCCCAATCTTTGTACCAAGTACAGAGTTAGTGGAGGAGGCATCGTAAAAGTTTCTTATACAGCATATACCATGCTCTGAGGCGCTGGCGGCCTGCCGCCAAGGCTACTATGTGGTC
>JBMNTU010000082.1:0-10285 GCA_050945895.1 Christensenellaceae bacterium
ACTGGATGCGTACCATCCTGCAACTGAAAGTAAAAGAACGGACTATCCGCTTTTACATGGGAGAAGAGTACTATTAACCATAGAGTATCATGCTAATAACCACAAAACCCCCTAATTGCTAATTGTTCATTGTTAATTGCTAATTGAAAAACCATGGATATAAAGATTGAAAAAAAGAAAGGTCTTCAGAGAAAGCACATTTTATGGATAGCGGGAGGATTGTTGTTTATATTCCTCCTGGTTAAGATTATTGCCGGAGCAGGCACGAAAACGCTGAAAGTTGACCGTGATAAAATCACCATAAGCAATGTTACGCGAGGTCAGTTCAATGATTACATCCGCGTATCGGGACAGGTAGAGCCCATCGCCACCATTTACCTCGATGCCGAAGAGGGAGGTCGTGTAAAAGAACGACTTATAGAAGAAGGTGCTACGGTAAAGGCGGGGGATATCATCCTCAGGTTGGAAAACCGGACTCTTTATCAGGAAATAATGTCAAGTGAATCAAACCTGGCACAAAAGGAAAACATGCTTCGTCAGACGCGCATCAACTTTGAAAATCAGATGATTGAAACGCGCCGAAGGCTCCTGGCCTCCACTTTCGATATTCAGAAGAAAAAGCGAAACTTCAACCAGCAACAGGCTCTGTATGAAGACAAACTCATCCCTGCAGAAACCTATATCACTGCAAAAGAAGACTACGAGTATGCCATACAGGAGCAGGAAATAAACCGGTTAAAAGCTCAGAATGACTCGATGATAATGGTGTCAGAAATGACACAGCTCACAACCGACCTGGCCAAAATGCGTCAAACGTTGCAACTCGTCTATGAGCGTTTGAATAATCTGAACGTCAAAGCGCCCGTTGACGGGCAACTGGGAATGCTGGATGCCGAGATAGGACAAAGTATCGGGCAGGGAACACGTATCGGGCAAATCAATGTACTTACCAACTTCAAGGTACAGGCTATGATTGACGAACATTACATTGACCGGGTACGACATGGACTTTCCGGAACTCTTGAACGTCAGGACAAATCATATAATCTGAATATCAGGAAAGTATATCCTGAAGTACGACAGGGGCAGTTTCGAATTGACATGGTGTTTGAAGGTGATAAACCTGATAATATCCGTACCGGACAAACCTATTACATTAATCTTGAGCTGGGGCAGCCACAGGAAGCTGTTATGCTTCCGCGCGGCGGATTTTTCCAAAGCACGGGCGGGCAATGGGTGTACGTCCTCGACAAATCGGGAGAGTTTGCTACCAGGCGCAGTATCCGCATAGGGAAACAGAATCCTCAGTTTTATGAGGTTATCGAAGGATTAAATCCGGGGGAACAGGTCATTACTTCCGGGTATGAGAATTTTGGGGACAATGACAGGCTGGTGTTCAATTAGCAATGTGCAATTAACAATTAACAATGAGCAATTAGCAATTTTCTTAGGAGTGAGTGCAGAGTCAAGCTTGCTTGAACTATGCCGAGCGACGACAGAAAATGCAGAGAAGCTGAATGAGCAATTAACAATGTGCAATTAGCAATGAACAATTAGCAATGTACAATATAAAGCTTGCCATACGGAATTTGTTGCGTCAGCGCATGGGGACGGTGATCAATGTCACCGGGTTATCTTTGAGTTTAGCCGTCTGTTTACTGATAGCCCTGTTTGTGCAATATGAATATGCTTTCGAAAAACACAATCCGGAGGCAAAAAATATCTACCGGTTGCTGAATGTTTTTGACGGGAAACGTGACCCGATTCATCCGCTTGTTTTTTATGGCAAACTTACTGATGCCATCCCCGAACTTAACGATGGCGTGATGTTGCAGATACAGTCTGAAGATTTTTTCGTAGTGGAGCACGAACACCGGATGCTCCCTGATGTTGCACACACCACCAACGAATTTTTCGACCTGTTCCACATTCAGATGGTGGAAGGTCCTCAAAACCCTCTCGCCGATGCCTCTTCAGCCGTTCTATCAAGAAGCGAAGCACAGAAATTATTTCCAAATGGCGATGCCACAGGTAAAACCATCCGGTTTCGGAACGAATACGACTTTATCGTTGCGGGTATTTACGAGGATTTGCCCGTTATCACCACCTTTCGTCCAGGCGTTATTTTGAATATCCATGCGAAAGAAGTAACGGATAATCATGAATATACTTCGATGAACAATCAGTCCATTCATTTCTTTTTCCGGTTACCCGAAAACGCTGATCAGGCATCCGTCGCGAAAAAAATAAGAGAACAGGCCAGAACAGCCTATGGCATTGATGACTATAAGGGAACATACGTTTTTCAACCTTTGACTGATATTCATCTGCGTTCGTCAGATACAACGTGGGATTCAACGGAACGTTCCGATATAAAGGTCGTGAGACTCTTTATCATCGTGGCAGTGCTCGTATTGCTGATTACACTGTTCAACTTTATCAACCTGTCCTTGGCCCTGCGCACTAAACGGAATTTCAATACCGGCATGCAGAAGATAATGGGAGCGGAAACGAAAAATATTTTCAGTTATCTGTTCACGGAAACCTCCCTGCTTGTCGGGCTATGTGTTGTAGCAGCTCTTTTCCTGACATCGCTGGCATTGCCCTATTTCGGAAAGTTGATGGGAGCTGAAATGGATTTCACGCTTGCCAATCCCGTCTTGTGGGGAGCCATCGCGGTTATCGCACTGTTCAATGTTTTATTGCCCGTTTTGGTGCAACTCTGGTACCAGATGCGGGTGAATCCGTCGGCTACCATTCGTAGCAAAGGACGCGCGTTACCCAAAAAAGGGAATATTCCCGTGGCACAAACGCTTACCGTAGTACAAATAGCCATCAGCATCTGTTTGATTGTCGGGGTGGTGGGCATCAACAAGCAGTTTGATTTGCTGCTGCATAAGAAGCTGGGTTTTAACAAGGAGAATCTGGTTACCATCCATAACCCGTGGAGTGACAACATGAATCAGCGTTATAAATTGTATAAACAGGAACTTGAAAAACTTCCTTCGGTATCCGGAGTAACCGGTACGTGGAATCCACCCGGACACACATTAAATAATGGAACCACAATGTTTTATGAGTCCGCTGGGGAAAAACGGCAACTTCACCTAAGAGCAGCACCCATCGATGGAGACTTTTTTGAGGTTATGCAGACCCGTTTTTTAATGGGCCATGCTTTTCTACCCACCGATAGCAATAAAATAGTAATCAATGAGAAGTGTCTGCAGAATATGAATGTGAAAGACCCTATCGAAATAAAAATACGACACGGTTTTAGTAACCGCGATTACGAGATTTGTGGTGTGATTGATGACATTCAGAACCTCTCTTTACAGAATGAAAGTTCTCCTGCTGTTTATTATCTCGAACCTGAGTTATGGGTCTTTATGGTGCGGTTAAATCCGGGTGACATACGGCAAACCGTTTCCGAAATGGAACGTTTATGGAAACATGTTGAACCAGATCAACCTTTCCGTTTAAGTTTTGTAGATGAAGATTTACAGGCCAACTACACGCGCGAAATACGCACGCGAAAACTGCTGACCATCATGTCGCTGTTAGCCATTTTCATTTCGATGCTCGGGCTGTACGGCTTGTCCATGCAAATCATCCAGCAGCGCACGAAGGAAATCGGCATCCGCAAGGTGAATGGGGCAACCATTTCGGAGGTGTTGGGCATGCTCAACAAACGTTTCCTGTTTTGGGTTGTGGCTGCATTTATCATCGCTGTACCCCTCACTTACTACGCCATGAAAAAATGGCTCGAAACATTTGCCTATAAAACTGAACTGAGCTGGTGGGTATTTGTACTGGGTGGTCTGGTTGTACTGCTCGTGGCCCTGGCCACCGTGAGCTGGCAGAGCTGGCGGGCAGCAACGAAAAATCCGGTGGAAGCTTTACGCTATGAATAGATCAATTAGCAATGTGCAATTAACAATTAACAATGAGCAATTTTCATAGGAGTGAGTGCAGAGCCAGGCTTGCTTGAGCTATGCCGAGCGACGACAGAAAATGCAGAGAAGCTGAATGAGCAATGAACAATCAATAATTAATTTTTATAGTATGATTCGGACTGAAAAATTGACAAAAACATTCCGCACTGAGGAGGTTGAGACGCTTGCTTTGCGTGATGTGGACATTCATGTGGAAAATGGTGAATTTGTCGCCGTTATGGGGCCGTCGGGATGCGGTAAATCCACGTTGCTGAATATTCTCGGGTTACTTGACAATCCTACTGACGGGAAGTATTTCTTCGATAACCAGGAGGTAGGACACCTTAAAGAGAGTCAGCGGACACAATTACGCAAGGGCAATATCGGGTTCGTGTTCCAGAGTTTCAATCTCATTGATGAACTCAACGTTTTTGAAAATGTGGAACTTCCGCTCACCTACCTTAAAATTCCGGCTTCCAAAAGGAAACAGATGGTAAAGGATGTCCTTAAACGGATGAACATCGGACATCGTGAGAAGCATTTCCCTCAACAACTTTCCGGGGGTCAGCAACAGCGCGTTGCCATCGCCCGTGCCGTGGTTGCCAATCCAAAACTGATTCTTGCCGACGAGCCTACCGGTAACCTCGACTCTACGAATGGCCGCGAAGTGATGGACCTGCTCACCGAACTGAACAAGGAAGGAACCACTATTATAATGGTTACACACTCACAACACGATGCCGGCTTCGCACACCGGATAATTAATCTGTTCGACGGGATGGTGATTACTCAATTAACAATTAACAATTAACAATGAGCAATGAGCAATGTACAATGAGCAATTAACAATTTTCTCAGGAGTGAGTGCAGAGTCAGGCTTGCTTGAGCTATGCCGAGCGACGACAGAAAATGCAGCGAAGCTGAATGAGCAATGTACAATTAACAATGTGCAATTAGCAATTAACAATTAACAATTAACAATGAACAATTTACAATTGAGGGAACAATTCCTGTGCTTTAAAGACCATTGTCAATTGCACATTTCCAATCGCCCATTACAATTACAAATTGCTAATGCTAATTGAATCGCCAATCGCCATGAAACAGTTTTTCAAAACCATATTTAAATACCGTCTTTCGTCTGTATTGACCCTGATCAGTCTGGTGGTAGCCTTTCTGGGCATTATCGTGCTGACGCTCTACGTGTCGTATGAGCGGAGCTTCGATGGGTTTCACAAGAATAAGAATGATATCTATTTGATGTCGTTCAAATATGATATGGGAAGTTCTTTGCCTGTGCCGATGGAAGAGCTTATCAGACACGAAGTGCCCGAGATTGAGCGGAGTGTTGTCATGCGCGAATGGTGGAACAATGAGTTTTACCGTACTGACCAGACACCCAGGGATGCCATTCGGAAAAAAGCAATGTATGCTTCTGCCGATTTCTTTACGATGTTTGATTTTCCGCTCATCACGGGCGATGCCAAAACGGTACTTTCTGTTCCCAACAGTGTGGTCCTTTCGGAAACTATGGCTCAAAACATTTTTGGTACCGCTGACGTGGTGGGAAAACAGTTGCTGGCAAGTGGTAGTGAGCTCACCGTGTCAGGCGTGATGAAGGATATGCCCAAAAACACATCGTTCAATTGCGAAGCCGTTGTACCGCTTGTTATAGAGGAAAATCAGGATTGGAGCGAATGGAGTTTCAGTATTTTCTTTCAACTGAAAAAGGGGGCAGACAAAGCGGTAGTGGAGAAGAAAATCGCCGGCATCGAACGGATTTCAGAAATACTGACACGGATAGCCGAGAGTTTTTCTTCCGAAGCGGTCGCGGTGGATTTAATGCCGCTAAGTAAAATCCATTATGGTTCACGAAGTTACATGTTTGCATTCATCAATAAAACGGTACTCAATGTGCTTTCTGTACTCATCCTGGTACTGTTGGTCATGGGTGCGGTCAATTTCATTAACTTCTCCACTTCCCAGGCACCGTTGCGTGCCAAATCGCTCTCGGTACAGCAAATTCTGGGCGCAACAAAAGGGAGTGCCCGCCTGCAAATCATCGGTGAAGCAGTCATACTGTCGCTGACGGCATTGGGCCTCTCGTTTATCATCCACAGTCTGGTGTTTCAGCATTTGGAAAACCTTTTTCAGATAACAGGTTTGTCATTCAAGGGACGTGAACTGTTGTATGCCGGGTTCGTGCTGTTTGCCATCCTTTTCGGCGTGATTGCCGCATTCTATCCCTCACGCTATATCACCTCTCCGCCCATTTCACAAGCAGTGAAAGGAAAGATGTTATTCTCCGGAAAAGGAAAGAACTTCCGCAATGTGCTGATTACCGTTCAGTTTGTCTTTACCATCGCGCTGATTGCCGCCTCGCTCACCATCGAAAAGCAGTTGCATTTCTGGAACAATTTCGACATCGGTATCGATAAGGAAAATGTGCTCTATCTGCAAACTTCCAACGTGTTGCGAAATAGTCATCAGGCATTTGCCGACGAATTGATGAAGAACACTGAAATTACAAATTATTGCTATTCGCAATTTCTTCCCGGACGAGTAGGTATGGGCTGGGGACGTAAAGTGGACGGGAAGCAGATTCAAATGCAGGCGTGGCCCATTGATGACCGGTTTATCGACTTTTTCGGGATAGAAATGCAGGAAGGTCGTGCCTTCCGGCAGGGCGAAGCCGATATGGATAATTTTATCCTGAATGAGAAAGCCGTTCAGCAATTCGGTTGGGAGAAACCGATGGAAAAACGATTTGGGGGATTAGGCGCTGAGGGTGAGGTGATAGGTGTTTGTAAAAATTTCAACTACGCGTCACTGAAAGGAGAAATTACTCCCATGGTCTTTTGGCGCACTGATGGACGGGAAAACAATATCCTGATAAAATCCCGCGGAGGAAACTTTACACAAATCCGGAAATATATTGAAGAAACGGCCAAACGGTTCGATCCTGAAGGAACTTTCGAGGTTCACTTTTTGGACGAGGCTTTGGAACAACTTTATAGCAATGAGACCCGTATAGCACGTTTTATAGAGTTCGTTTCGTTGTGGACAATCCTGCTCGCGCTCACCGGTTTGCTGGGACTGATTGTCTTTATCTCCCGTGACAAGGTAAAGGAGATAGGTATTCGTAAGGTCAATGGTGCCTCTGTTTTCGAAGTGGTGCGTATGCTAAATAAAAATGTGCTGGTCTGGCTGGGGATTGCGTTCATAATCGCCACACCGGTAGCCTATTATGCCATGAGTCGCTGGCTGGAAAATTTTGCCTACAAAACCACGCTCAGCTGGTGGATTTTCGCTGTGGCGGGCCTGGCTTCGCTTTTCGTGGCACTGCTGACGGTGAGCTGGCAAAGCCTGCGGGCAGCAAGCCGCAACCCGGTAGAGGCACTTAAATATGAGTGATGGCAATGAACAATTAGCAATTAGCAATGAACAATGAACAATTTACAATTGAAGGAACAATTAGTGTGCTTTAAAAAACCATTGGCAATTGCACGTTTCCGATTGCCCATTACTAATTTACTAATTGCTAATTGCCAATTGCTAATTGCTAATTGAAATTATATATTGTTGTGAAAATGAATGAATTATGAATATTATTAAAACGGTCTTCCGCAATATAAAGGTGTACAAAACATCGTCGGTTTTTAACTTCATCGGGCTTATTACCGCGTTCACGGTATTCGTACTGATCATGTTGTATGTGTATACCGAGTATCGTTTCGACACCTATCATCAAGACTACCAGGATATTTACAGGCTAGAGCTGAAAACACCGGGTAAGAGCAAGAGTTCGGTATACATGTCCGGTCTGACCAAAGATGTGATACAGGAGCAACTGCCGGAAGTGGTGGCCACAACCCTCTATATGCCGTGGGGCAAGTGGGGAGAAATCCTGCTCGAGTGGGAGCAGGATGGGGAGAAAAAATCAAGTTATGAGGATTACGCTATCTCCGACAAGCATTTAACCGAGGTGTTCACATTCGATTTTCTTCATGCCGCCATCGGCACACCCCTTGCCGAGCCAAACTCGGTGATGGTGTCTGATGCTTTCGCGCTTAAGCTATGGGGGACAACGGAGGTTATGGGCAAAACACTCAGAACTCCGCCTATGGCCGGTAGTGAACAGAACGAGTACAGGGTTACGGCCGTTTTTCGTACCCCGCCCAGGAACTCTGTTTTCAACGAACCGGTTATCTTCTCTTTCCCCACAACCGGCTGGATCGAGGCGTCCTACAAATCGTGGGGAATCGTCAATTTCCCGGAGTTTATCAGGGTCACCCCCGGAACCGATCGCTCACTGTTGCAGGCAGTCATAAGCTCTATCGATATTTTAAAGGAGAAGTATAGTTTTTACGATAAGGAGAGCGAGCGGGCGGAGGTTATTGTCCGTCCCCTTTCAGAGCTTCGTTTCACGAAAGAGGTAGCGGAAAGCCCGCTCTTCAACACCAACAACCGGGCATCGGTGAATATACTGCTGATAGTCGGAATATTTATCCTGGTTATAGCCGTGTTGAACTACATCAATTTCGCGACTGCCATGTTGCCGAAGCGAATGAAAAATATTGGCATGTCCCGCATTTTGGGAAGCAGCGGCAGGCGGGTGGTAACGCTCCACATAGCTGAAGCCGTATTGTTTTTCATTGTCTCGTTTGTGATTGGGGTTGCTTTGGCAGCCATTATAAATCAGCACTTTGGAGCCGGACTGTTTGAATACCGGCTTGATTTCACCCTCTGCATTGTACCGTTGCTGGTAATGGCACTGGTTGCCATTCTCTCGGGAGTGGCAGCAGGCACGATACCCGCGCTGGGCAGTATGGCAATCACACCTGCTGATGCCGTGAAAAGGAAGTACACGCTCGCGCGAAGTTCATCACGGGGATGGCTCACGGTGGTGCAGTTTGCTGCCACCATAGCCCTTATAGCCATGTCGGCGCTAACCGTCAAACAGGTTAGGTTTATGAAGAACAGACCACTTGGATTCGATAAGGAGAACCGTATGGTGATAATCCCCACAAACGATCTGGTTGAAAACCTGGAAGCATTTGAACTCGCCCTGCAAAAGAGTCCGCTGATAGAGACAACTGCCCTGTCGAACGGAGTACCCGGGGTGCCGTCAAATATGGAGGGCTTTCGGTTGAATGATGAGACCTATCAGACATGGCTATGGAATGTGGACGATAAATATGTGAAGATGATGAATTTTGAGTTGACAGAGGGTCGCCATTTCCTTCCCGACAGCGAGGCGGAGCAAAACAGCATCATCATAAACGAAACTGCCAGGAGACAATTTGGTCTCGAACCGGGTTCGCACATTATGAGAGGCGATGCCGAGGGCAAGCCTGTTTATTTTCAGGTTGTGGGAGTAATAAAAGATTTCAATTTCGCATCGCTTCGCGAGAGTGTCGAACCCTTTATGTTCAGGTATACGCTAGGCACTTTTTATGGATTTGTGAACGTGAAGCTCGCTACCAACGACGTGAGATCCACCGTGGATTTTGTTACGCAAGAGTATAACAGGTTGAGTCCCAATGAACCCATCCGGTACTATTTCCTCGACGAGCGACTGAACCTGCTATACGATAAAGAGGACAGGGTTATCGGGATGATAGCCATGTTTAGCCTGCTCTCGCTGGTCGTATCGGTCCTTGGCGTGCTGGGACTCTCGATTTTCACATCTCAATATCGTATCAGGGAGATCGGCATAAGAAAGGTGAACGGGGCATCCATACCGGAAATCGTGCAGATGCTCAACCGAAACGTGGTTGTCTGGCTGGGGATAGCCTTTGTTATCGCCACGCCCATAGCCTATTTTGCCATGAGCCACTGGCTCGAAAACTTCGCCTACAAAACAGACCTCAGCTGGTGGATATTCGCCATTGCCGGATTGGCCGCGCTTGTTGTGGCATTGCTGACGGTGAGCTGGCAAAGTCTGCGGGCAGCAACACGCAACCCGGTTGAGGCGCTTAAATATGAGTGATGGCAATTAGCAATTAACAATTAGCAATGTGCAATGAACAATTAACAATTACAGGTAATTATGAAGGAGAATGTGGTAAAGGATAAGTCGTTTGGTTTTGCTGTTCGCATTGTGAACTTGTACAAGCATTTGTCGCAGGAGAAAAAGGAATTTGTCCTGAGTAAGCAACTTCTGCGGAGTGGAACTTCCATCGGGGCAAATGTGGAAGAGGCTATCGGAGGAATATCCAAAGCAGATTTCAAGGCTAAGCTTGGCATTGCTTATAAAGAAGCAAGAGAAACAGCTTACTGGTTACGGCTGTTGCATACAACTGAATTCCTGGATTATAAGGAATATGAATCAATTCATGCAGATTGCGATG
>JBMNTU010000083.1:0-9891 GCA_050945895.1 Christensenellaceae bacterium
CACAGCCCTATCTGACGATAGGACCACGCAATGGGGGCGGCCCGCAGAGATCCTGGGGGAGGTGAGATTCCTATGAGGCAGCAGCCACTGCCTGCCGGTCTGGTGTAAGAAGAACAAAAAATATTTCCGTGTCCGGGCGCTCTTTTATGAAACTTAATGTTTCGTCAATTATAGAGCGCCCAGGATACAGAAACGAGGATAAATATGAATAATTTACGAGAATTCAATATACACACGAATGCTCCATTGGTTGATATACGGGATGTTTCTGTAAACAAGGATCTGCCGAAAGAAAAGCGGATTGCTGAATTTGTCCGGCAAATCCACGATCCGTATCATTTCAGATGCGGTAAATTCACCGTCAAGGCATGTTTTGCAGATGATGGCCCAAAAATCGAAGATTGCCTGCATGGCATTTTGCGATAAAAATTTGTTTTTTCCGGAAAGTGTGATAATATATGTCCTGGAAAAGGATTTAAATATGGCAAGCTTTATCACTCTTCTGGTTACGGGAGCATTCCGCAACGAAAGGAGTGATTTTTTTATGAAGAAATATATAGCTACAAAGTATCTCCGGATATCATATACGGATGATAAGACGGACGAAAGCAACAGCGTCGCCAACCAGCGAAAGCTCATTGATGATTTTCTGAAGCGAAACCCGGATATTGAGATTGCGTCTGAGAAAATTGATGATGGATACAGCGGCGTGCTGTTTGACCGCCCTGCCTTTCAAGAAATGATGCAGGATATCGCCGAAGGTAAAATCAATTGCGTGATTGTAAAGGATTTGTCCCGCCTGGGCAGGGAGTATATAGAGACAGGGCGTTACCTGCGCCGAATCTTCCCCGCCTATGGAGTCAGGTTCATTGCGATAAACGATAATATTGATACGCTCAACGAAAACAGCAATGATGAACTGACGGTATCTGTAAAAAATATTATGAACGAGGCTTACGCCAGGGACATTTCCGTCAAAACGCGCAGCGCACTTGATGTAAAGCGCCGGAATGGTGATTTTGTTGGCGCATTTACCGTTTATGGATATATACGGTCAGAAGAAAACAGGAATAGGCTGGAAGTCGATCCATACGCCGCCAATATCGTTCGGGATATTTTCCGGCTGTGTATGGAGGGCGCAAGCGCACTCCATATCGCGGACACATTGAATAGCACGGGCATTCTCTCTCCGCTGGCATACAAGCGGAACAAAGGCATGCCCTGCGCAAAGGGCGGGTTTGCGGATAAAGATGATTGCAAGTGGTCTGCCACAACCATTATCCGGATGCTCCAGGATGAAACCTACACCGGTACGCTGGTACAGGGTAAACAGACCACGCATAATTTCAAATTAAAAGAACTACTGGATAAGCCCGCATCCGAATGGGTGCGCACCGAAGACGCCCACGAGGCAATTATTTCCAGACATGACTTTAACCTGGTGCAGCGTATTCGCCATTTGGATACCCGCACTTCCCCCGGTCAGAGGAATGTGCATCTGTTTTCCGGCATGCTGATCTGCGGGTGCTGCGGCAGCAGGATGACCCGCAAAACAAACCGCGTGAATGGCAGAGCGTACCATTATTACTACTGTCCGCGTGGCAAGAAAAACGGTTGTCATGCGCCTACGATGGTAAAGGAAAGTGATTTAGTGGAGTGTGTGCGGGACAGCTTGAAAGCATATATCGGTAATGTGGTCTCTCTGGACGCATTGCTTGCTTCCGTTGACCAGCAGAGCGTCAACCGGGCACTGACACAGGAGTATACCGGGCAGATAACCGAAAACGAAAAGCAGCTTGCCTTCGTGCAAGGATTTAAGGCAAAGCTTTATGAGAATATGATCAACGGTATCCTGACAAAAGAAGAATATTTGTCTTTCAAGAACAAATATGACTCGGATATTGCGCGATTGCAGGAAGGGATTGCCCTCCTGAAAAAGAAGTTTGATGATGTACTGGACAACCGGAGCGAGCGCAATCGCTGGATGATGCATTTCAAGCGCTTTTCAACATTGCAGGAGCTTGACAGAAAAGCGGTGATCCAGCTGATTCAAAGCATCAGTATCGTCGGCAAGCATGATTTGGAAATCACTTTCAATTATCAGGATGAATACAAAAAGGCATTGGCTTTGCTGGCGATGCCGGAAGAAGAAAGGCAGGTTGTTTGATATGGCAAGAAAGAGCAGAAAAAACATACAGCAGGAAACCACCTGCAATGTGGCGATATATATCCGCCTCGCGTTATATGTCCGCCTTTCGGTGGAGGATAACAATAACCGTGGAAATTCTATCGACACGCAAAAAATGGTGTTGGAGGAATACATCTCCGGCCACCCGGAGTTTCTGGTATATGACACATACATCGACAATGGCGCTACCGGCACGAACTTCGATCGGGCCGGGTTCAAGAAGATGCTTGCAGACATCGATGCCGGGCATATCGATTGCGTCATTGTGAAAGACCTCTCCCGCCTGGGGAGAAATTCCATCGACACCGGATATTACATCGAACAATACTTCCCCGCCCATAATGTGCGCTTCATTTCTGTAAATGATCAGTTTGATTCTGAGGATGAGGACGGCGCTCACAACAGTATTCTCCTGCCGCTGAAGAATATGATCAACGAGGCATATTCTATGGATATCGGGCGCAAGATAAAGTCGCAGATTCGCCAGACCATGAAAGAAGGTGGATTTGTCGGCGGCAGAGCGCCGTATGGATACAAAAAGGATGCGAATGATTGTCATAAGCTGCTGGTTGACGAGAAAACAGCCCCGGTTGTCCGGCAGATATTCGAGTGGGCATATGCCAAGGCGGGGCTGAATGAGATTGTCCGAAACCTTAACGAACTTAGCATACTGCCACCCAGCCATTACAAGCAATTAACGGGCGAAATTTCTCACGAGAAGTTAATCGGCTCTGGAAAATGGCAGACACGCACAGTACAGCGGATACTGGATACGCAGCTATACACCGGCGATATGGTGCAAGGCAGGACGATAACAGTCGAACATCGGCAACTGCGTGCTGGCGCGGATAACCTTATCATCGTCCGTGACACCCACGAAGCAATTGTTTCAAGGGAAATGTTTGAGACAGCTCGGGAATACCGGCGGCAGGTAGCGGAAAAAAGCAAGAACCGGGATGTGACCCCATACTCGGACAATATGTATAAGGGGAAGATATTCTGCGGGCACTGCGGTATCAGTCTCCACAGGCAACGCAGTCGAGACAAATATCATTTCCGCTGCACTACCCGTAACCGAATCGGCAGGGATGATTGCCCGGTTGTAGCCATACGTGAAGATGAATTGACCACAGCCCTGATCAATATATTGCAAAAGAAGTTGGATGCTACTTTGGGCAAATATTCTCTTTTATTCAAAGATGAACAGCGGCAGCGGGATAGGCTGAACACCCTGGCCCGGAAGTTGGGCAGGTGCAAGGCTGAAACGGACAAGCAAAAGCGGTTCTCCCGGAGCCTGTATGAAAATCTGGTACAGGGAATCCTGTCAAACGAAGAATACTTTACCTTGAAGCAGGATTATGACGCCAAGGTGGAAGCCCTGTCTCAAAAATCAGTGGAATTGGAAAGTGAGATCGATGGTTTGAAAAGTAATCTTTCACGATTCAGGGATTTGGAGCAGATTGCACACGATCTGGATTCATCCAGGGAATTGACCGCGGAGCTGATCGACCGGTTGATTCAGAGAATCGAGATAGACCATGAAAGAAATATATCGGTAGAGTTTTCCTTTATAAATGAATTTGAGCAATACAGTAAGCGAGGTGCGTGCAATGCGTAGATACATTATGGCGATATATATGCGGTTATCCCTTGAAGATTCCAAAACCGACAGTTTGAGTATATCCAGCCAGCGGCTCATGCTGCGGGAGCATGCAATGAGTCTGCCGGAATGGGAGCACGCGGAAATACTGGAGTTTGTAGACAATGGGCACAGCGGTGCGAACTTTGAACGCCCTGCCGTGCAGGATTTGCTGGAGCAGGTACGGAACAACAAGATTGATTGCATTATTGTAAAAGACTTCTCGCGGTTCGGGCGCAACAGCCTGGAGACCGGATATTTTATAGAACGGGTATTCCCGCTATTTCACACAAGATTCATTTCAGTGGGCGATGATTTTGATAGCATCAATTTCAAAGGCGACACCGGCGGGATCGAT
Organism: Christensenellaceae bacterium; assembly: GCA_050945895.1. Classification (GTDB taxonomy): domain Bacteria; phylum Bacillota; class Clostridia; order Christensenellales; family Christensenellaceae; genus JBMNTU01. Next base: position 4,186 of record JBMNTU010000083.1, read on the forward strand.
GTTGCATTCAAATACCTGATCAGTGAGTGCTACAGCCGGGATATGTCGATGAAAACCAAATCTGCGAAATATGTTAAGATGCGGCGTGGTGAGTACCAGAGCAAAATTTGCCCCTATGGTTACAAAAAGGGCGCTGATGGACGGCTTGAAATTGATGAGGAAGCTGTCGGGGTTGTACGGAAGATATTTGGCATGGCGGCTGATGGCATGAAAGCGATGCAGATCGCCAGAGCCTTGTATGCCGATGGCATCCCTACCCCCGGCGAGTACAAGACCGGCAAAGGCGAGACGATGTATGATATTTCCCGTTCTCGTGGCGTATGGCATACTTCCACGATACTGCGGATTCTGAGAGATGAGCGATACATTGGAACCTATGTTATTGGAAAACGTACCGTCACGGAGATTGGCGGCAAGAGCACCAAACGCAAGGATGAGAGCGAATGGATCAAAATTCCCGATCATCATGTCGCCATAATTTCAAAGGATGTGTTTGAAAAAGCAAAAAACTCCATCTGCGGGTTTTCCATACCCAACAGGAAAAGGCATGAATATCCCCTGCGGAGCAAGGTGTTCTGCGGATGCTGCGGACATGCGCTTTCGCGAACCGGTGACAGGCACACATATTATTGCCGTTATTCGCAGATGCATGATTCTCTTGAATGCCGTGGGCTGAAAATTCGGGAAAGTGAGCTGGAAGCGCTGGTACTGGATGTCATCTCAAAACAACTGCAAGTAGCGGTGGGCGTTGATGATATGAGTGAGATACATGCAGTGGGTGACAAAACATCGCAGCAGTCTGAGTGCGAAAAGCAGCTTGCTGCATTGCAGGACAGAAAGCGGGGGTTATTTGAAAGGTATTTGCTTGGTACGGTTGATTTGGAGGAATATGTGGCGGAGAAAGCGGAATGTGATGTGGGGATTACCCGAACGAAAAATACGCTCGCTGCTGTTTCCGCGCAATCGGCAGCGGCTAAGGCAGGGCGAGAGCTGATGAAAAACCAGAGGGAGATATATATGGAAGTGTCTACGGCAACCAGCCTGACACGACCGATGGTCGAGGCGCTGATTGATAAGGTTATGATATTTCCTGATGATCGGATTGAAATATCTTATATACCTCAGGATTTCATACAATAGATTTACGGCGCAAGGGTGCAAACGGGTGGCACTCTTAAAATGACAGCAAATCCTTTAACAGCCATGCTTTTCACCAATGATGCAAGGGTGCAAACGGATTGCGCAGTCTAGAAATCAATATAGTGATATATAATGTACCCTATAAAAAGGACAGCAGAATCCTTGCGATAAGGGGAGCAAGCATCAAAACCCCATAGGAATGGACAAGTGCAATGGTTTCTATGATTGGAAACCCCTAAAACTGGACAGCAGCGTGATATACTGAGAATATCAGCATCAAGGAGAGTCAAGCCCATGAATCGTATCAAGCCTCTAAGCCAGGAACAGATCGAGTATCTACGAAAAAGCCCTCATGTTTGCTCTGTGTCCGAAGTGTTGTTGAGTTTTACAGCAGAATTTAAGAAATTCTTTTACACGGAGCTCCAAAAAGGAAAAACGCCTAAAACCATTTTAAAAGAAGTCGGAATAGATCCGAAATGGATGGGTGATCGGCGCATTCATAGCCTTCGCACGGTAGTGATGGGACAGGCCAAGCGTACAGGAGGATTTACAGATAACGTCCGCAGGATACCTATGTCTCCAGAACAAAAGACAGCACAGTCCACAGAGGAAAAGATTGCTCGTTTAGAACATGAATTGGCCTACACAAAACAGGAGCTGGAGTATCTAAAAAAAATTTACTTGGCAGACAGAGAGGCAGAGCAGGTATGGTTATTGAAGCACCGCCGAAAACTAAATTCCGAATCATTCGAGAAATGACCATGCGTGACGACAACCTCTTAAACATTTCATGGTTGTGTAAAATCGCTGGCGTTTCCCGTTCCGGATATTACAATTGGTTAGCAAGCGAAGGAAAACGAAATGACCGGGAGGAACATGACAGAGCCGACTTTGCGCTGGTTCTGGCAGCTTATCAATTTAGAGGCTATGACAAAGGCGCGCGCGGTATTTATATGCGGCTTATTCATCAGATGCCTCCGGTCATTATGAACATCAAAAAAATCCGGCGTTTAATGAATAAATACGGACTGAAATGCCCCATACGAAAAGCAAACCCTTACCGCCGCATGGCGAAAGCATTGCGCGAGAATACTGTTGCGCCTTATCTGTTGGAGCGGAAGTTTCGCGCCTATGGGCCGCGCATGGTGCTTTTGACCGACATTACCTATTTGCTGTATGGCTTTGGGGGCAAAAGCTACTTATCTACCATTTTAGACGCATATACAAAACAGATTCTTGCTTATGCTGTCAGTGATTCCCTTGAGGTGGATTTTGTTCTTAATACGATGAACCAGTTAATCAGAGACCACGGTATTTCGCTTCAAGCCGAAACCATCATTAATAGCGATCAAGGAATACATTACACCAGCTACAAATTCATTCAACTCATCAATAACATCAATTTACGGCAATCCATGTCACGGAAAGCAAATTGCTGGGACAATGCCCCGCAAGAGAGCTTCTTTGGGCATATGAAGGATGAGATCGACATCAGCCGATGCCAAACCCACACAGAGGTTTGTACCGTCATCGATGATTGGATAGATTATTACAATAATGATCGGTATCAATGGGATTTATCCCGACTATCTCCAAACGAATACTACGAGTATGTTTGCACCGGCAAGTATCCGCTGAACCTTGTTGGCATTGCGAAGGACTGATCGGGGCTCTGCCCCGCACCCCGGAATTTAACGCTTTTGTTTCCGGGTGGGCGAGAAAAAGGGCGGCAAATAGAACCGCCCTCCCGCAAACTCGATACGGTACTCAGGTCACGTTTCCGCGTAGCCCTATCCTCCGTATCAGTAAAGCAATACTATTCTATCATGCTGTTTTTTACAGGAAAAAATGCAAGGATCAAAATGTCCTTGACATGGGGTACACTTTAATAAAGCCAAGGTGGCCCAAAAATATGTATTATGGTAGCCTTGGTTTTATGCAATAAATCTGATGTTTATGCCATTTTTGCTTTCAATTTGGCCAAGGTTGCAAGAGTGCCAAGGTGTTTTTATACTAATCATTAATCATTGAAAACTGCGAGTTTTTGTAGTAACATATTATTTAGAAAAACACGCAGAAAGCGATGTGTCTGTATGAATCTGGTTAAAACTGTATATGATAATACAATGATATATCTTGATACAGTTTCAAAAACTGATCGAAAAAAAATTGGCCAATTTTTTACACCTGCGCCCATAGCTGAATATATGGGTAGTCTTTCTCGTAATCATCAAACATCAACAGACATTTTAGATCCCGGAGCAGGAAGCGGGATTTTATCTGCTGCAATTGTCGAATCGCTAATTAAGAAAGATGTACAGCATATTTCTCTTGATGCGTATGAAAATAATACAGACATTCTGCCATTATTGAAAAGAAATCTTTGTTTCATTCAGGATGAAGCCAAAGAACAAGGTATTGTATTTGAGTATCGCATTATTGAAGAAAATTTCATTGAAGCTAATCGATTCGCATGGACAGGATTGATTCCAAGTGAAAAATATGATGTCGTCATAGCAAATCCTCCATATAAAAAAATAGGGAAAAACACGACAGAGGCAGCCATTATGCGTGATATCGTATATGGACAACCCAATCTTTATTTTTTGTTCATGGCAATGGGAGCCCAATTACTGAAAAATGGTGGCGAATGTATCTATATTGTTCCTCGAAGTTTTTCAAGTGGACTATACTTCACGGCTTTTCGCAATAGATTCTTAAGTATGGTGGGGATTACTGATCTTCATCTTTTCACATCCCGCGAGACAATTGGTGGAGCGAAAGACAGCGTCTTACAAGAAACAATAATAATGCGGGCGACAAAAGCGAGCGAGCGTCCACATATGATTGAAATATCTGAGTCGTCCGGCGAAAATTGCAATCACTTTTCATCAAAGTATAGCGTTGAATATAACTTATGCGTAAAGAGTGACAAAAATGCTTTTATGTTTTTCCCTTCTTGCGAAGAAGATGCAAGAACACTTGATTTTGTAAATGCCTGGCCTTCAACATTGATGGAACACGGATATAAAATGAGAACAGGTATCGTAGTAGATTTTCGAGAGACTGAGTGGATGCGTACAAATGAAGAGGATGATGTCGTTCCATTATTGTGGGCATATAATTTCCAAAATCACCGCATTAAGTTTCCAGTGGAATGCGGGGGAAAACCACAGTTTTTATTAAATTGTTCAGAAGCCCAAAGACTATATATGAAGAAAGATAATTATTTGCTTTTAAAGCGATTCACATCGAAAGAAGAAAAAAAACGATTACAGTGCGCCTTGCTCTTAGAGGAAGACTTTGTAGGTTTCGACAGAATAAGCACCGAAAATCATTTGAATTTTATAACAAAAACAACCGGAAAAATGAGCAAAGAAGAGCTGTATGGGCTGTTTGTTATTCTTAACTCAGAGCGTGTGGACAAGTACTTCCGAATTCTAAACGGCTCAACTCAGGTAAATGCAAATGAGATAAATCCAATGCCATTTCCACCCTATCAAGACATCGTGCAAATGGGTCGGAAAATTATGGCATATACCGACTTAACAAAAGTTGATTGTGATGCGATTTTAGATGAACAGTTTTCACAATCAGAAATATATAAAGCAATATAGGAGGCCGTATTTTGGGCAAACTTGAAGAGGCAAAAGGTATTTTATCTGCAATTGGGATGCCGAAGCAACAAACCAATGACAGGAGTGCATATGTACTTCTGGCACTTTCTGATATAAAAGAATCTAGCAACTGGAATAATGCCCAGAAACCAGAGTTGCGTATTGTCGATATGATGAACTTCATGGCAGAGAACTACGACAAAGTATACAAGCCCAATACCCGCGAAACAATACGAAAAGATACAATTCACCAGTTTGTAGATGGCGCAGTGGCGGAAAGAAACACCAATAGTCTTGATCGCCCAACCAATAGTCCAAATTACTGCTATTGTTTAACTGACGAGATGTTAGCATTGGTAAAAACATATGGAACTACCAAATGGCAAGCTACACTGAAACAGTTTGTGGATACTCAGGGCACGTTAATTGAGAAGTATAGTCAACAACGAGACATTCAGCGTGTGCCGGTCACTGTAAATGGGCAGGAATTTAGTTTTAGCCCTGGCGAACACAATTTCCTACAAAAAGCAATCATAGAAGATTTCGCGGCACGGTTTGCCAAAGGATCAGAAGTGCTCTATGTCGGCGATACTGAAAATAAGGATTTGATTAAGAATCGCGAAATGCTCGAATCTATTGGTGTAACAATTACTGATCACGATAAGTTGCCGGATGTGGTTTTATATTCCAAAGACAAGGACTGGCTATATTTTATTGAAGCTGTGACCAGCGTCGGCCCAATATCTGCTAAACGCATGCAAGAAATTGAAGATATGACATCAGGATGTAAGGCAGGTAAAATCTTCGTCACAGCTTTTCCAGACAAAAGCATATACAAAAAATTTATTGACCAACTGGCATGGGAAACAGAAGTGTGGATTTCCGATAATCCTGACCATATGATACACCTGAATGGGGATATGTTTCTTGGGCCTAGAGATTGATTTTC
>JBMNTU010000084.1:0-9581 GCA_050945895.1 Christensenellaceae bacterium
TCTTCGGATAGTGAGGACACTACCGAAAAAGAAAGCACCGATTCAGATTCTGCCGAAACGGAATAGCGAATATTACAAAAGCCCCCTGCATCCAAAGGCAAGGGGCTTTTTTTATTCCGTTTTTTTGTCTACTCCGCCAGCCCGCTTTCTTTTATTTCGTCCAACAGGTCTTCTGCATATTTTTTAATTACCTTTGCTCCATCTTTTTCGATCTTTGCCTTAAAGAGGAAATCCCGCGCTTTTTTGATGTCTCCCATTTTATAATTCAGCTCGCCCAGCATGTAGTATAGCGACTGCTGCAGCCGCGGCGGCGCGGCGGGGTCCATATTCTCGTACGCATAATAATACGCTTTCAGGGCATTTGCCGTCGCAATTTTTTCAACCTTTTCATCTCCGCAGTCATGGTACAGCCAGCTCAGCTTCATCCACAATCGAGCGCGAAGCAGGTCTGTATTCTGGAACGCCGGCACACATAAAAGCGCCAGGTAGTAAGACGTAAAAACGCTGTTGGCGTCCCGCGGAACAGGGTAAGAAAAAGGCTTTGGGAGGTCGTAGCCGGAAATCTTTTCCATCACAACTTCCCTCCGGGACTTCAGCCCTTCGCCAAACATATCCGAAAGCGCCGAAAAACAACATTCCGGGCAGGTGATCACATCATAATACATGGGTTCAACGCCCTTATAGTGCACCCGCATATCCGGGTCGGTTTTTTCCGTGACAATCTTAGACATTCGAACCGTCGCCGTTTTGAATGCCGTTTTACACATCGGGCACTCGAACGAGCGGGGCAAAAGCAACTCTTCGTTTTGTGTTCCCTCCGGCAAGTTGTAAATGCCGTGCTCTTTCAGGAAAAGCGCACCATCCCCCAGCGGGCCTACGCCCTCCGCTCCTGCCGCTGCGGCTGCCGACTCCCCCGCATTCGGCGCAGGCATAACAGCTTCCTGTTCTTTTTCATATGCTTCCGATTCATTTACGCGGCGCGAAAGCGAACGCAAAAGGGCCAAAACTGCCTCTGGCTGTTGGCGGATAAAGTTCAGTATATTTTGGTTGTTTAGCCGCATAACCACAATATCCGTTTTTGCCGCAACCGTTACAAGCCGCCTCTTCCCAAGCAAAAAAGAAACCTCGCCAAAAAACTCCCCTGCACCCAGGGTCGAAACAAGCGCCTGTTCGGCCTTGCCAAAATCCTTATAGATTTCTACATTTCCACGCAGCAAAATATACATTTCACTGACTGTAATATCTCCCTCGTGTAAAAGCACACTGCCCTTTGCAAACGCCTGCGGCGCCAGGGTATTTTCCATCTTCGTGTCCATAGGCACCTCCGCCTTCTTTTTTATCATACTAACACAGCCAGAAACATACTACAAACAAATACTGTAATTATATATGTAACAAAAAACACGCCCGCAAAGCTTGCCAATCCGCACCTTTCGTTGTATTCTTGTATTTGGGTGTTTTTTGGGCAATAAGGTTGCGCCGCTTTCGATCTGGCGGCAGCCCGCGCCGCACACCCAAATCCATTGGCGCAAAACGCAGGAATGTGGTTGACATGAATGTAAAATTTCAGCGAAAAATCATTCTTCTCATCGTTGCTATCTACTGGTTCAGCATGTATATCTTTATGCCCTACCAAACGCCTTACCTTATTTCTTTGGGTACGGCCGCCGGAATCGTCGGTCTTGTGGTGGGTGCATACGGTATCATTCAAATCATCCTGCGGCTGCCCGTCGGCATGATGGCAGACAGCCGCCCCCGCCACAAGCTAATTATGACCATCGGCGTTGCAAGCGCGGCAATCGGTTCCTTTTGCAGGCTTTTAATGCCAAATGTCACCGGTTTTTTCATCGGCAACCTTTTTTCGGGCATTGCCGCTTCCATGTGGTCGTCCTACCTTGTTACCTACCCCAATTTCTTTAGTAAGCAAGAACAGCAAAAGGCCACCGGGCATGTATATGCCGTCAACAATTTCGGCATATTGGTGGGCTTTTTGACTGCTTCTTTCTGTTACGACCGTTTCGGCATGAATCTCCTGCTGCTATTAAGCGTTATCGGCGGTACGGCTGGTACGCTGCTGGCAGTCATTTTCATCAGAGAGCCGGAGGTAAGCTTTACGCCGCTTCCGGCCAAAAAACTGCTGACCGTAGCAAAAGACAAACGCGTGCTGTTGTTTGCCTTTTTTACGCTTGTCCAGCAGGGCATGGTGCTTGCGACCACTATGTCGTTCACCGCGCAGGTCGCCAAAGACCTTGCCACCGCCGTTTTCCAGGTGGGGCTTTCGTCCGCCATATACATGGCCGTTGCCAGCCTGACCTCCACGCTGGCAGGCAACAAGTTTGTTTCACGTCTTGGCCCCAAAATACTCATCCCTGCCATTTTCTTTTTACTTGTTCTATATTGTTTTATCGTTCCGAATGCACAATCCATCTACGTCATTTTTGCCGCGCAGGCGTTTGCCGGTCTTTCGCAGGGCTTGCTGCAAACCTACTGCACCGCCGAAGCCATGCGCGATGTCCCTTCCGAAAAGCGCTCCACCGCCATGGGCCTTTACCAGGCGATCTATGCGGTGGGCATGACTGTCCTGCCCATGCTTGCAGGAGCGATTGCTGGTGCGGCAGGTCTAACGGCCTCCTTCTATGCTTTGGCTGTCTTTCCGGCAGCGGCAATGCTGCTTTCCATCATCCATTACGCAAAGGAAGCCGCGCATAAAAAAGCTGTCCAAAAAAACATCAAACACACAGACACGCTTTAACACCTGTCGATTCCAAATGCCGGTTTCTCCTTGCGGAAACGGCATTTTTTTGTTATTATAATAGTTTGAGGGATATTATATACCTACCCTCATACAGGGAGAAAACCACATGCATTATGAAGAACTCAAAAGAAAACCCATTCCTTCGCTTCTTGGCCTTATTCTTGTATTTGGCATCGTATTTGCGCTGTATTGGTTGTTTATACTGGTCTTTGCGTTGCAAATCCATTTCAAAGTCGCATGGATCCAGTTTGTGCTTTATGGCTTCCTGTTTTTTGTGGGATATATGATCATCAAAAAATTCCTTACCTCTTATATTTATATGATCGAAAAAGATCGTGTGACCTTTGGGCGGCGGATTGGCAAGCGTGAAAAAGAGCTGACTTTCATACCCTTCCGCGATATCGAAAAAATGGGCCCCTATACCGAGCTGTGCGGCCTTTTGAAGGGGAAAAAGGTACACCGCTATTCCTATAAGAAAAAGAGCGATTCCTACGTGCTGCTGGGGCGCGTATTTTCTGTTATCATCAGCCCCACAGACGAATATATCGATAAGCTTCGGGCAATCAAATCCGGAAAACGCAAAGCAGACGAGCCAGTACAAACGCCTGGCGAGGAGGACTAAGTGAAAACTCCCATCCTGGATATGCTAAGTTCCATAGCCAAAGGCGCCGGTGTCCGCTTCTGTATGCCCGGCCACAAAGGCAAAGGGGTCCTTTTTGGCGGTGTGCATAAATATGATATTACCGAGCTGCCCTCCGCAGACAACCTGCACATGCCCTCGGGCGTCATCCGTCAGTCGCAGGACCTGCATGCAGGCTTTATTGGGGCAAAGCAAAGCTTTTATTCGGTAAACGGCAGTACTGCATGCGTACAGGCGGCTGTACTGTCCGCCCTCTCTCCAAACGATAAAATACTCGCCGCGCGCGATATCCACATCAGCGCAATATCCGCGTTTGCCCTCTCGGGCGCGCAGGTCGAGTTTATCCATCCGTCGCATTACCACGATTCCCTTCCTTCCGTTATAACGCCGGCCGATGTTTCGCGTGCAATTTCCCTGCATCCGGACGCAACGGCACTCTATGTCACCTATCCAAACTATTACGGACTGTGCATGGATATTGCGGAAGTCTGCCGGATCGCCCACAGTTCCGGCCTTACCGTCATTTGCGACGGCGCACATTCCGCTACGTTCGACTTTTCCGATTTATTGCCGCTTTCCTGCGCGTATGCGGGCTGCGATCTTTTTACCGCCAGCCTGCACAAAACGCTCCCCGCAATGAACCAGTGCGCAACCTTAAGCGTTGGTACGGGAACCAACATAAAAAGCTCCATCGTCAAAGAGCGGCTCAATATGCTCCAAACGACCAGCCCGTCTTATCTTTTGCTGGCCTCTGCCGATTATGCGCTTTCCTACATGCGCGAATACGGCAAATCCGGCATTGCAAGGGTCATTTCCCTGGTCGAAGAAACCATGAAAAAAATCGAAGCGCTGGGCGGCTACCGTTGTGCTACGCAGGATATCGAAAAAGCGACGGGCGCTTATGACCGGGACATCCTCCGCCTTGTAGTGGACGTAACAGACCGAGGCATAAGCGGCATCGGCGCGGCGCGTTATCTGGCAAAACAGAGTGTTTATGTGGAGGCGGCAGATGCCAAGCATATTTTGCTCATTTGCACTATCTCAGATGACGCGGAAGACTACGCCGCCTTGCTTTCCGCCCTTTCGGGCATCAGGGGTGCAGATTACAGCGTAGAAGAACACAATCGGCCGCTGATCGATTACCGGATATTTGAAAAACAGCCGCAAATACCCATCCGCGACGCCGTGTTTTCTAAAAAGCGGTATGTCCCGTTCGAAGAAAGCGCCGGGCAAATCAGCGCCGCATCCGTTGGAGCATATCCGCCGGGCGTACCGTTGCTTGTACCCGGGCAGCAAATTACAAATGAAATGATCGACCACATCTGCGAGCTCCGCCAGCACGGGTACTCCCTGTTTGGCGAGCAGGGCGGCTTTGCCGTGGCCGACATTTAGGAAGGAACATTGCATCATGCCAAAAGGCTTATTTATCAGCTTCGAAGGAGTGGACGGCTGCGGCAAAAGCACCCAGCTCCGCTTCCTTGCAGAATATCTGGCAGAAAAGGGGCTGGACCCCGTCAAAACAAGAGAACCGGGTGGCTGCGGTATTTCCGAAAAAATCCGCGCGCTTTTACTCGATGTAAACCATGACGAGATGACCGACCAAACCGAGGCTTTGCTCTATGCTGCAGCGCGGGCGCAGCATGTCAGCCAAGTCATTGCTCCCGCTGTTACGGACGGAAAGATCGTCCTTTGCGACCGTTTTATAGACTCTTCCCTTGCATACCAGGGGCTTGGCCGCGGGTTGGGCATCGAAAACGTCATGAACATCAACCGCTTTGGTATCGGAAATTTTTTTCCGGATAAAACCTTTTTTCTGGACTTTCCCCCAAAGCTCGCGTTCGAGCGCATGAGCAAAAAGCGTGTGCACGACAGACTGGAACAGGAGGACGAGGCGTTTCATATCAAGCTTTACGAGGGGTTTGTGTTGCTCAGCGAAAAGTATCCGGAGCGCATCATTCGCGTAGACGCTTCGGGCGACAAATTTACCACGCAGGGTAAGCTGCAAAAGCTGATGGACGATATCTTACAGCACGCCGGGCTACAGACCAAATGAATGAAATCTTCGAAAACGCTGTAAACAGCGGCAATATTGCCGGCGCCTATGTCGTGTCCGGCACATCTGACGAACAGATCCGCCGGGAGGCGGAGGAATTTCTGCTTCATTTATTTTGCGCCAAAGGCAGTGCGTGCAAAGCATGCCCGGGCTGCAAGAAGGTGCTTGGCCAAACCCACGCAGATATCTATATCGTAACGCCCGCTTCCAAAACAATTAAAATAGACGACGTTCGCCCCTTGCCTGCATGGGTGGCGCAAAAGCCCTACGAGGGCGGCAGGAAGGCTGTTTTCATCCCCTCTGCCGATACCATGACGCCGCAGGCGCAAAACGCCCTTCTCAAAGCTTTAGAAGAGCCTCCAGCGCATACTGTGTTTTTGCTGGGCGCCATGAACTCCAGAAATCTGTTGCCTACCATCCGCTCCCGGTGTATAATTTTAAAGACGCTGCCTCAGGCGTCGGATGCAGAAAAAATGCTGGTGGAGGAGTGTTCCCTCACCACATTGCGCGCGCGGGTTCTGCTGGGCGCAGCACAGGGAGATTATTATTTGGCCAAAGAATATGCCGAAGCAGGTTTTTTCGAGGTCCGCAACGATATGGTCGCCGCCATCGAAAAACTTTTACACGCACGGACTATGGCCACCAGCACAATCTATTCGTTGCTTGCCCCGCACGAAAAGCAGCTTGGCCTTGCCATAAACAGCGCGCTGCTGTACATGCAGGACGTCCTGCATTACAAACACACAGGCAGCAGCGATGTAATAAACGAAGACCAGTTCCATAAAATACAGGAGCACGCCCGTTTTTCAGACCGTGTGCTAACCTGTATTATGGACAAAATGTACGAATTATATGTAAAAAAGGAACAGTGTACGGGCCTCAATGCCCGTCTCGCGCTGGATGCTGCACTGTTTTCCATACTGGAGGATATTATATGAAAACAATTATCGGCGTCCGTTTTTCGGAAACCGGCAAAATGTATTATTTCGATCCTGGCGAGCTGGCGCTTTCGGTTGGCGACCAGGTGCTTGTAGAAACCACCCACGGCGTAGAGCTGGGCGAAGTGGTTATGGCCCAAAAAGAACTGGCGGACAAAAGCTTTTCGGCCCCTATAAAAAAGGTAATCAAAAAGGCGGACGAAAAAGATTTCAAAAAGCTGGAGAAAATGAAGCAAAAGGAACAGGAAGCCGAGAAAATATGCCTGGAAAAAATTGCCAAGCATAACCTGGATATGAAGCTGATCGATGTGGAATATACGTTCGACGGAAACAAAATCATATTCTATTTTACCGCCGACGGCCGGGTGGATTTCCGCGAGCTTGTCAAAGACCTCGCCTCCGTTTTCAAAACGCGTATAGAGCTCCGGCAGATTGGCGTGCGGGACGAAGCAAAAAAAATCGGCGGACTTGGCCCCTGCGGCCGCCCGTGCTGCTGCAACGCTTTTCTCGACGATTTTCAGCCGGTGTCCATCAAAATGGCAAAGGAGCAAAGCCTATCCCTTTCTCCTACTAAAATCAGCGGACTGTGCGGGCGTCTGATGTGCTGCCTCAACTACGAGCAGCAGCACTATCATGAAACACGGAAAAAGTTACCCAAAACAGGCTCAACAATAAAAGGACCGGACGGCGAAGCCGAGGTCATTTCCTCCAACGCGCTGACCGAACAGGTCAAGTGCAAAATAGAACTGCCGGATGGCTCGTTCGATATCCGCGTATATCCATTAAGCGAAATTAAAATGAAAAGAAAAAAGAATGCCCGGGTAGAAAAAGACATCGACGAGACGATTGACGAAGAAATAAAATCGCTGCTGGATGAATAAAAACTATTGCTTTTTATAAACTTAATGTTAGAATAGAAATTGGAGGCGTTGTATTTTCAGCGTTGAATTGGTTTATAGACATCATTATGGAGGTGAAACACATGGCATACAAGATTAGCGACGAATGCATTTCCTGTGGCGCTTGCGCTGCAGATTGCCCTGTAGACGCAATCTCGGATGGCGGGGATCAGTATACGATCGATGCAAGCACGTGCATCGACTGTGGCGCCTGCGTCGAAACTTGCCCTGTCGAAGCAATTTCCGAAGCATAATAAGCAATCAGGAATGCGTTCCGGGGTTTTTATGGTTTATGGATGTACGGGTAAGCGATTGCCCCAATAATTTTTTAGCCGGCAGGCCTGTCCTGCCGGTTTTCATTTTCCCTGCCCGCTTGCCGCCTTTCCCTCCTTCGAAGATACACCGTAACAACAATAACGACAATTGCAAACGCGCTTCCTGCAAGCAATCCGGCTTTCAGCCCCATTTCCGTTCCCGCACCCGTGGCCCGCTGCACCGCATCCGAAACGGCCCCTACCATGCTGGGCCCTACCGTACAGCCAATGTTCCCCGCAAACGCAAGAATACCAAACATAGCCGTTCCCCCCAGCGGAAATGCAGGCGTTGTCATACTATACGTTCCCGGCCACAGTATCCCTGCCCCAAGCCCGCACAGCGCACACCCAACAAGCGATACGATCGGCCACGGTGCAAGCGCCGCCAACATATAGCTTGCAAGGCATATAACACCGCTGGCCGTCAGCGTCTTTTTTAAATCCAGCTTACTGCCCTTTGCGCCAAAATATGCGCGGGAGACGCCCATCAATACCACAAACGCACAAGGGCCCAAAAGGTCTCCAACCGTTTTGGACACGCCCAGTCCCGCTTCCGCAAAAAAAGACGCCCATTGACTCATAGACTGCTCGGCCGCCCCCGCGCAAACCATCAACACAAGACAAAGTATAAACACCTTGTTTTTCAGCAGTTCTTTTACAGGCGTTCTCTGGTGCTCTTCCACCATCGGCGCAATCGGAACCTTCACAAACAACACCGCGTTCACGATTGGTACCGCCGCCCACAAAAAGCAAAGCACTGGCCAATGCGCAATGCCCACAAATGTAAAATACAATGTAGACAGCAAAATCACGGCAACCTGCCCCCACGAAAAAAACGAATGCAAACGGCTCATTTCCGCCGCCTTGTGCTCACTGGGAATCGCCTCCACCACCGGCGACGCCACCACTTCAATCAGCCCTCCGCCAACCGCCATAATGACAATTGACGCTGCAATTCCGGCAAAGGGGCTTGCAAACAGGTACGGGAATATCCCCAGCCCCAAAAGCCCGGTAGCGCTTGCCACATGCGCAAACACCGCCGCCTTTTTTGCTCCTATAAAACCGATGGCTCGTGAACCAAAAAGCACGACTACGATTTGCACACCAAAATTCAGCGTAATCAGGGAGGTGATTTCCCCAAGAGACAATAAAAATTCCTGCTGGAACGTTAAAAACAGCAGCGGCGGCAGCATGACCATTGTTGCCTGCGCAATAAACGAAATATAACAGGCCAGCTTTGTGTGCCTATACGATACTCCCAATTTTCCCTCCGTCTACCAGTGCCGCAAGGGCATGCGCGCCATTCAGCAGGCGCCATCCGTTTGCTGTGTAAAAAAACGGCGTCCAAATTCCTTTGAACGCCGCCATTTCCTTGTATTACGTCTTTTACACAAACCGAGTCGGGTTGATTTTCACGCCCGGCCCCATTGTCGAAGCGATTACGACGCTCTTCAGGTATGTACCTTTGGCCGCAGAAGGCTTTGCCTTGATGACCGCCTCCATCAACGTCCGCAGGTTTTCTTCCAGCTTCTGCTTATCAAAGCTTTTTTTGCCGATCGGCACGTGGATAATTGCCGTTTTGTCCAGGCGGTATTCCACTTTACCCGCTTTAATGTCCGAAATCGCTTTGGAAATATCCATCGTAACCGTTCCGGATTTGGGGTTTGGCATCAGGCCCTTAGGCCCAAGCACCTTACCAATGCGCCCAATTGTGCCCATCATATCCGGCGTCGCTACCACAACGTCATAGTCAAACCAGCTTTCCTTCTGGATTTTCTCAACCATTTCTTCCGCGCCCACAAAATCTGCACCCGCGTCTTCCGCTTCTTTTGCCTTATCGCCCTTTGCAATAACCAGCACGCGCACTGTTTTACCCGTACCATGCGGCAACACAACCGCACCGCGAACCTGCTGGTCGGCATGGCGCGGGTCTACGCCAAGTTTTACGGAAAGCTCAATCGTTTCGTCAAAATTGGCTTTGG
>JBMNTU010000085.1:0-9572 GCA_050945895.1 Christensenellaceae bacterium
GGATTTACGCCAATATATTTGCATGAGGCGGCTGTATTTTCATATGTTAATATGCTAAACTGTAAGAAATGGAGCGCAGAAGCGTTCAACAAAAAACGAGGTATATGAAATGTATGATTCCAAATTCAAAACAATGGAACTGGATGAACTGTTTGCGGCGATCTTGACGCTGGAAAACGAAGAAGAATGCTATATGTTTTTTGAGGATCTTTGTACGGTGGCCGAGCTCAAATCGATCGCGCAGCGCTATAAGGTGGCACGGATGCTGAAGGAAAAGAATACCACACATGTGATTGCGGAGAAAACAGGGGCGTCTACGGCGACGATATCGCGCGTGAACAAGTGCCTAAACTACGGCGCCGGCGGATACCAGTTGATTTTGGACAGGACAACCAAAGGAGAGTAAATTGACAGGACTGAACGAGAAACAAAAGGAAGCCGTTGAAGCGACGGAGGGCGCGGTTTTGGTACTGGCGGGCGCAGGCAGCGGCAAAACGCGTGTTTTGACGGAGCGTGTTGCAAACCTTGTGACAAATAAGGGCGTTGCCCCGTGGAATATACTTGCGAATACGTTTACCAATAAAGCCGCGCAGGAAATGAGAGACCGGATTGAGGCGGCGGCAGATGTTTTCATCAACGATATGTGGATTGGCACGTTTCATTCGATGTGTGTGCGGATGCTCCGCCGGTATGCGGACCATATTGGGTATTCGCGCAATTTTTTGATATACGATACGGACGATACGGTCCGCGTGATTAAAAAAATACTGGAAGAGTATGGACTGAAAGACGACAAGGCCTATGCGGAACGGGCGGTAAAAAACCTGATCAGTAAATATAAAAACGACAGCACCACGCTGGACTTTGAAGCATATGTAGAGGAGCGGAATCCGTTTATTTCGGAATTTGCGGGCAAAATTTTTGAACGGTATAAAGAAACGCTGAAGCGCCAGGATGCAATGGATTTTGACGACCTGCTTTTGAATGCGCTGCTGCTGCTTGAAACAGACGGCGGCGCGCGGGAGTATTACCAGCATAAATTTCGCTATATTCTGGTGGACGAATACCAGGACACAAACATGGTGCAGTATAAGCTGGTAAAAATATTGGCAGAGGAATATGGAAACCTGTTTGTTGTGGGCGACGACGACCAGTCGATTTATGCGTTCCGCGGCGCAAATATACGCAATATACTTGAATTTGAAAAGGATTTTCCGGGAGCAAAGGTCATTCGGCTGGAGCAGAACTACCGTTCGGATAAAAAGATATTGGACGTTGCAAACTGCATTATAAAAAACAACGACGGAAGGAAAGGCAAGACGCTGTGGAGCGCCATAGAAACCGGGGAGAAGCCGGTTGTATATTCGGCGGCCAGCGAGTTTGAGGAGGCGGAAAAAATCGCAAGGGAAGTGCAGGCGATGGTGGCCAAGGGGGAAGCGAATTATTCTGACATCGCCGTTTTGTACAGGATACACACCCTGTCCCGCGTGCTGGAGGAAAAGCTGCGGATTTATGCCATTCCGTACCGTATCTATGGCGGCGTGAGCTTTTATGACCGCAAAGAAATTAAAGATATGGTCGCGTATCTTACGATTGTGGCCAACCCGGCGGCCGATTTGCCGCTGACGAGAATCATCAACACGCCTAAGCGGGCCATAGGAAATTCTAAGGTGGCGGCGCTGATAACGCTGGCGGACTTGAACGGCCTTTCGCTGATCGATACGATGAAGCAGATTCATCAGCTGACAAGCGATAAAGCGCTGCAAAAAAAGTGCGACGAGTTTATGGATCTGTATTTACGCATCAGTGAGGACTATGAAGAATTATCGGTGCATGAAGTTTTGGAGCGTATATACGAGCAGACCGGCTATAAAAAAATGTTGATGGAAGAAAACACCATTGAAGCCGAAGGGCGGATGGAGAATATTGAAGAGCTGATTAACTCGGCATATAACCATGACAACGAAGAGGGTGCTACGCTGCATACCTTTTTGGAAAGCATTGCGCTGATTACCGACCTCGATACGATGGACGATACGGGCGGTGTTACGCTGATGACAATGCATGCCGCGAAGGGGCTGGAGTTTGATACGGTGTTTATTGCGGGGATGGACGAGAATATTTTTCCGTCGCGCAGGTCTGTTGATGAGGATAATGTGGAGGAAGAGCGCAGGCTGTGTTATGTTGCGGTCACGCGTGCAAAAAAGCACCTATATATTTTGAATTCGCAGATGCGGATGTTGTATGGGCGGACGCAACCGTCTGTACGTTCGCGCTTTATAGACGAAATCGATGAAAACCTGGTTGTGCTCGAGGGCAAGGCCGCGCGCCCGGCGATCCGTAAAAAAACGGAGGAGCAAAAACCGCTCTTTACGGGCAGTGTTTCCATTCCCAAAGCAAAGCCGCAAAAAATTGTGGACGATTATTCGGTTGGAATGCATGTTTTGCATAAATCGTTTGGGACGGGCGAAATTAAGGAGATTATGGGAAAAGGGGATTCGCGCGTAGCACTTGTGGATTTTGATAATGCAGGGGAGAAAAAGATGTTTTTGGCATTTGCGGCGCTTGAGGTGGTTTCATAAATGGATGAAATGAGAGAATTGGTCGACCGGCTGAACGATTATGCCTATCGTTATTATTCGCTGGACGACCCGGCGGTATCGGATAAAGAATACGACGAGCTATACAATAAACTGGCCGCGCTGGAGCAAAGCACGGGCACGATCTATCCGGATTCCCCTACGCAGCGTGTAGGGGATAAGATTTTGTCCGGATTTCAAAAGCACCGGCATATCGTTCCGCTTTGGAGCCTGGATAAAGCACAGGACATGCAGGAACTTTGGGATTGGGAGCAGCGCACGCTAAAAAATGTGGAAAAACTTGGAATGCCGGTGCCCAGCTATTCGCTGGAATATAAGTTTGACGGCCTTACCATCAACCTTACATATGACGGAGGGTATTTGGTGGGCGCGGCAACCCGCGGCGACGGAGAAGTGGGCGAAGAAGTGTTGGCGCAGATTAAGACGATTAAGTCTATTCCGCTGAAAATAAGGCATACGGGAAAAATGGAGGTGCAGGGAGAAGCGATCATGCATCTTTCGGCGCTGGACCGGTATAACAAAACGGCGGCGGAGCCGCTTAAAAATGCGCGGAACGGTGCGGCGGGCGCAATCCGCAATTTGGACCCGAAGGTGACGGCGTCGCGCGAATTGGACGCGTATATTTATAATGTTGGCTATATTGAAGGAAGGGAATTTACAAACCATTCGGAGATGATCGATTTCCTTCGGGAAAACCGGTTCCATGTAAGCGATTTTGAAAGGATATATTCGGATATTGCCGAAATGGAAACGGCGATTTTGACGGTGCAGGAGAGTCGAAGCAAACTGGACTTTCTGATCGATGGGATGGTCGTTAAAATTACAGATTTTGGGACGCGGGAAGCGCTTGGATATACGCAAAAGTTTCCCAAGTGGGCGGTTGCGTACAAGTTTCCGGCAGAGGAAGCGACCACGACGGTGGAAGAGGTTACGTGGGATGTTGGGCGCACCGGAAAATTGACCCCGCTGGCACATCTTGCGCCGGTGGAAATTGGCGGAGCGACCATAAAGCGCGCAACGCTGAACAATTATGAAGATATTCTGCGCAAGGATGTTAAACTTCATTCTGTTGTGTTTATCCGCCGCTCCAACGATGTAATACCCGAAATACTGGGCGCGGCTCCTGTGCAAAAAAACGTGTTGGAGGAAATTGCAAAGCCGCAGCATTGCCCCGCCTGCGGTACGGAGCTGATTGAAGTGGGGCCGAACCTGTTTTGCCCGAATTCGCTTTCGTGCAAGCCGCAGCTTACTTCGCGCATGGTCCACTTTGCGTCGCGCGATGCAATGGACATTGAAAATCTGAGCGATAAGACCATTGAAATATTGTTTTCGCAGTTGAATATACAGGATATTGCAGGCATTTATACGCTGAAAACAGAGGACCTTTTGGGCTTGGAGGGCTTTAAGGAGAAGCGGACGGAAAATATTATCTCTTCTATAGAAAACAGCAAGCATCCCCCGCTGGCGAATTTTATTTATGCATTGGGCATTCGCAACGTCGGCAAAAAAACGGCAAAGGACCTTGCACAGACTTTTGGCACGTTTGAAAGGCTGAAAGCGGCAACGCTTGAGGAGTTGGTTGCAATCAAGGATGTGGGCGATGTTGTAGCAAAAGATATTGTGGATTTTTTTGACCATACCGAATATAAAAAGGTGCTGGACGAATTGTTTGACCTGGGTGTTGTTCCGGGAGAAGCCGAAAAGGTGGATGCGGGCGGTGTTTTTGAGGGAAAAACATTTGTATTGACCGGAACACTGAAAAACTATACGAGAAAGCAGGCGCAGGAGTTGATTGAAGCGCAGGGGGGAACGGTCAGTTCGTCCGTAAGTAAAAAAACGGATTATGTGTTAGCGGGAGAATCGGCAGGTTCTAAACTGAAAAAGGCGCAGGAGCTGGGCGTAATGGTTGTCACAGAAGAAGAATTTGGAGAATTGCTATAAGAGAAGGATTGAAAAGAAGCGTATGATTTTACCTGCGGTGTGGGCGGGCATAAAAATGCGGCGAACCTTTGGAAAACCAAGGATAAGCCTGCGTTTTATAGCGTTAATAATTGCTGCAAGCCTTGCTGTGTGCTATAATATGTTTTGTGATTTTTATGCGAAGGAGCGATAAACGGCCATGAAAGTATCGATAGAAGAAGTTGAGAAGGTTGCCCTGCTCTCTATGGTGGAGCTTACGGAGCTGCAGAAGGAGCGCATGCAGCAGGATTTAGGAGATATTTTGGAGCATTGCCAAAAGCTGAATGAGCTTCCGACGGAGGGAGTGGAACCAACAACATATATTTTGAAGCAGCAAAATGTTTTTCGCGCGGATGTGCCGGCTGTGCCGAGCAAACGTGAGGAAATGCTGCAAAATGCACCAGAGCAGCAGGACGGCGGGTTTATTGTGCCCAAAGTGGTCGAGTAGGAGGAACGGATGAAGCTGAATGAATTAACGGTTAAACAGGCGCTTTTAGCGCTGGATAAAAAGGAAATATCCTCTGAAGAACTTACGCGCGCATGCCTTGATTCGGTACACAAAAATGAGCCGCACATCAATGCGCTGATTACGGTAACGGAACAGCAAGCGCTTGCCGCGGCAAAAAAGATTGACGATAAACGCGCCAAAGGCGAAAAAGTTGGCAGGCTGGCGGGCATTCCGGGCATTTTGAAGGATAATATTTCTACGCGGGGCGTAAAGACAACAGCCGCGTCTAAAATGCTGCATAACTACGAGCCGGTATTCAATGCGACAGTGGTAGACCGTTTGGATAACGAAGACTATGTGCTTGTTGGCAAGGCCAATATGGATGAATTTGCGATGGGCTCTTCGAGCGAGACATCGTACTTTGGGCCGGTAAACAATCCGTGGGATACGGAAAGGGTTGCCGGCGGCTCGTCGGGAGGCAGCGCGGCGGGCCTGGCTGCGGGAGAAGCGCTGTTTGCGCTTGGGTCGGACACGGGCGGAAGCATCCGCCAGCCGGCGGCGTTTTGCGGCGTGGTAGGGCTAAAGCCTACCTATGGAACAGTTTCGCGCTATGGCGTGCTGGCGTATGCATCGTCGCTTGACCAGGTGGGCACGTTTACGCAAAACGTGGAAGATGCGGCGCTGGTTTTCGATATTATTTCCGGCCACGACCCGATGGATTCCACTTCGGCAACGATGGATTACCCCAGCTATGGCGCGGGAATGAAAGAAGACATCCGTGGGATGAAGGTTGGGCTGCCCAGGCAGTGTATGGAAAAGACGATGAGCACGGATGTACGCGAGTCGGTTATGCAGGCCGCCAAATATTTTGAAGAAATGGGCGCGCAGGTCGTGGAGGTAGAGCTTCCTGCGTTTGACTATGCATTGTCGGTGTATTATGTGATTGGCCCGGCAGAGGCTGCATCGAATTTTTCGTGCTACGACGGCATTCGCTACGGATACCGCGCGGAGGACTACAGCGATATTAAAGAACTGTATAAGAAGACGCGTACGGAGGGATTTGGTGATGAGGTAAAGCGCCGTATTATGCTGGGGAATTATGTGCTTAGCTCGGGGTATTACGATGCATATTATTTGAAAGCGCTAAAAACGCGCACGCTTATCAAAAACGATTATGACAAGGCGTTTGAGAAGTGTGATGTGCTGATATCGCCCATGACGGACACGACGGCGTTTAAAAAAGGATCGAAAACAAAGCCGCTTGATATGTATGCGATGGATTTATTTACGGTATCGGTAAATATTGCAGGGCATACGGCAATTTCCGTGCCGGCGGGGCTGGGTGCGGACGGCATGCCCATGGGGCTGCAGATTATTGCAAAAGCGTTTGACGAAAACACATTGTTTAAAGCGGCGTACAACTTTGAGCAAAAAGCGGGCTTTACAGCAAAACCCAAACTGTAGGAGACAAATTGGATGAAATATGAAATTGTGATTGGGCTTGAAGTCCATGTGGAGATGTCTACAAAAACGAAAATATTTTGCGGCTGCAAAAATGAGTTTGGTGCCCCGCCGAATACAAATGTGTGCCCGGTTTGCCTTGCATTCCCCGGGACATTGCCTGTTTTGAATGAAAAAGCAGTGGAATACGGCGTGAAGGCGGGACTTTCGCTTAATTGCCATATACCCAATTATTCCAAGCTGGATCGCAAAAGCTACTTTTACCCCGATCTTCCAAAGGCATACCAGATTTCGCAGTTTGACCTGCCGCTTTGCGGCAAAGGAGAGGTTGAGCTTAATATAGACGGGGAAAAGCATACGATTGGCATTACGCGTATTCATATCGAAGAGGACGCGGGCAAACTAATCCATGAAGGCAGCGTGAGCGAGGTGGACTATAACCGCGGCGGCGTGCCGCTGATGGAAATTGTAACGGAGCCGGATTTTAGGAGCGCGGCGCAGGTTCGGGCTTTTTTGGATATTGTGAAGGCAAATATGGAATATATTGGCGTTTCGGACTGCAAGATGGAAGAAGGCTCGCTACGGTGCGATATCAATATTTCTGTGCGTCCGGAGGGCTCTGAGGCGTATGGCGTGCGGACGGAAATGAAGAACATCAACAGTTTTTCGGCTGCCAACCGCGCGATTGAGTATGAATATAAACGGCATATAGAGGTGATTGAGGACGGAGGCGAGCTTGTTCAGGAAACCCGCCGGTGGGACGATGCAAAAGGTAAGACCTATTCTATGCGCGACAAAGAAGAAGCACATGACTACCGTTATTTTCCGGATCCAAACCTGGTGCCCATTTACCTGACGGATGAGCGTATACAGCAAATACGCGACTCTCTGCCCGAGCTGCCCGCTGCCAAAAAAGCGCGATATGTGGCGGAATATGGATTGCCGGAGTATGATGCAGGCGTTTTGACTATGTCTAAATATACGGCAAAGCTGTTTGAGGAATGCGTGGCGCTGTACCCGGAGCCAAAGGCGATCAGCAACTATATTATGGTGGATTTGGCACGGCTGCTGAACGAAAACAACATTGAGCCGAAGAACATTCCCATAACGGCGGAGGGGCTGGTAGGCGTACTGAAGCTGGTAAGCGATGGCAAAATCAATTCCAGCGTAGGAAAGCAAGTGTTTGAGGAGATGTTTAAGACGGGCAAAAAGCCGGCGGATATTGTGGCGGAAAAAGGCCTCGAGCAAATTGACGATACGGATGAGATATTGAGCCTGGTGCAAAAGATCGTAAAGGAGAACCCCAAGCCGGTCCAGGATTATAAAAATGGAAACAAAAAAGCGATGACATTTTTTGTTGGGCAGGTTATGAAAGCGACAAAGGGCAAGGCAAATCCGAAGACGGTGAATGAGCTTGTTTTGGCAGAGCTAGAAAAATAGGAATGAAGCAGGGAAAATTCACAAATACAGAATTGGAAAACCTGATTTTTAAACGGCTTACGCTTCAAAATCCGGACACGATCGTAGGCGCGGGTGTTGGAGAGGATTGTTGTGCCATTCGGTTTGGAGAAGATATTTGCGTTGTTTCCACCGACCCGATTACGGCAGCATCCAGCCAGGCAGGCGTGCTGGCAATGCACATAAATGCCAACGATATTGCATCTGCTGGTGCAATCCCGATTGCTGCATTAACAACTGTGCTAATACCGGTTGATGCAAAATTGGAGACGGTTGAAACAGTTGTACGGCAGCTTGCGGATACAGCCAAACAATTAAACATCGATATCACGGGCGGACATACCGAGGTAACGGAAAGTGTGAACCGTATCGTTGTATCTGTCACGATGATGGGAAGACCGGTTATTCCGGGAAGGATATTCCGTACGGCGGATATGCAGGTGGGCGACGATATTATTATGACAAAATATGCCGGCATGGAGGGAACGTCTATATTGGCGGACGATTATGCTACTGAACTCCGAGATATACTGGACGAACAGGACTTTGTGGAATTGAATATGGTTCGTGATGGATTAAGCGTTCTGCCCGACGGTTTGGCTGCGGCAAAAACGGAAGGCGTCCATGCTATGCATGATATTACCGAAGGCGGAATTTTGGGCGCTGTTACGGAGATGTGTGCGGCGGCGGGGCTGGGTGCGGTGATAGATTTATCTAAGGTGCCGGTTTTGCCGGTTACAGAAAAAATCTGTACGTATTATGGTTTGGATGTGTATGGACTGATTTCTTCCGGAAGCATGCTGATTGCGGCGGAAAACGGTACAGAAGCAATAGTGGAATTGAAGAAAGCAGGCATTTCGTCAGTTATTGTTGGCAAGGCAACGCTGCCCGAAAGCGGAGTAGTGGATGAAAATGGAAAACTGCTGACCGTATATGAGTCGGACGAGTTGTATAAAGTGGTTGGCCGCCAATAATGCTTGCTATATGTTTTTAAACGGGTTTATGATATAATGAGCCTGCGAATTTCATCATATTCATCCTTATAGATTTTTTTCGAATATGATATAATAATGCAATTAGATTCGAATAGCGGAAGGGATTCCTTATGAAAAGCATGACGGGCTTTGGAAAAAGTGAAATTGCAGCAAACGGGCGTAAGATCCGTGTCGAAATTAAAACGGTGAACCACCGCTATTTGGATGCCAACATCAGAATGCCGCGCTTTATGCTTTTTTTGGAGGATACGGTAAGGGGATATATAAAATCCCGCATTACGCGCGGCAGGGCGGATGTGTTTATCAATTATTCTGCGGAATCGGAAGACGCCAAACAGGTGCATGCGGATATGCCCCTGATTGATGCGTATATACATACGGCAAAGGAAGTGTGCAATAAAACCGGCGTGCATGACGATTTGTCGATATCGGTGATTATGCGGATGCCGGATGCCATTATTTATGAAGAAAACCCGGGCGATGAAGATGCGCTGAAGGCACTGCTTTTGGATAACCTAGGCGTGGCGCTGGACGAGCTTATACGTGCGCGGGAAAAAGAAGGCGCACAGCTGAAAAAGGATATATTGCTTCGGCTGAATATTTTGAACGATACGATTGAAAAAATCGAAAAGCTGGGCGACTCTGTTGTTT
>JBMNTU010000086.1:0-9420 GCA_050945895.1 Christensenellaceae bacterium
GAAGGGGGACGGTGCCCCCTTCCACAACGGAATTCTTAATTAACTTCGGTGATTGAGGGTGCTGTATATTTTCGTGACCAAACGCTGTACTTTTCAGTTGACAAACACAGGCTGCGGCTAGGTATAATAAACCTGACGCATAATTTCTGTATCATCGTCGGCATTTTTCTTAATACAATAGCGCGAATACATTCTGTCATACCAAAAGAAACACTCAAATCGAAAATACGAAGGAAGCAATCTTGAAAAATATCAAACTCTTTTTTAGTCAAAGATATTTTGGCAAAGAACTGCCTTTCAATTACAGGATCTATATGATCTTCTTTTTTGAATGCCTGGTAATTTCTTTTTTTTCTGCCACAACCAATACGCTGCTGAATAAGGGAGCGTTTGGCGTAGCATTTCAGTGGATTTTTATCATTTTTTGCCTGGTGGTGCTTTTTATTCCTACAAAAGCACGCATGTCTATCGTCAAGCCGCTTTTGGTATTCGTAGCATTTGTATATATTCCATTTCTTTTTTTTCAGACAGCAGGATATGAGGGAACTGCCGGCCTTTTTTCGCTGCTGGCAACGTTCCTTCTCACAATCGTATTCAGTGGAAAAACGCGCATTGCGCTTGTAATATCAAGCCTTGCGCTTTTGGTCGCCGCTTGCGCCATTCAGTATATGTATCCCCGGATTGTAGTTCCGCACGAAAGCAGGCAAGCCGCGTTTTTGGATTATATTGTGGCGCTTACATTGGCTGTGTCGGGGATTGGGATTTTGGGCACATACATCAAAAATGTTTTTGAAGACGAGCAGGCTCGCATCCATAGTCTTCTTAAAAATGAGGAGCATGCAAATAAAAAGCTTGAGAATATGACAAACAGGGATGCACTCACGGGTGCTTACAATCGGCGGTTTCTTACCCGTTTTCTTGAAAGTGAACTTGGTGATGGAAAAAATCTGTGTATTATTATGCTGGATATAGACCACTTCAAAAAAATAAACGACACTTGGGGGCACATGTTTGGAGATGAAGTGCTGGTAAGGTTTGCATCAACGGTGCAGGAAAATTTAAGAAAAAGTGATGTTTTGGCGCGTATGGGCGGCGAAGAATTTGTAGTGGCATTGGGCGAAATGGAATTGCCAAAAGCAGAGGAGGTTGCGGAGCGCATCAGGAAATCTGTGGGGGAAATCCGTTTCCAAAACGGTGCGCATATTACGGTCAGCATAGGGCTTGTGCAGGCCAAAGCCGGCGAGAAGATGGATTTGATTTTAAGTCGCGCAGACAAGTGCCTTTATAAGGCGAAAAACTCCGGAAGAAACAGGGTGGTCTGCGAACCATAAGCCTTTTTCCGCTTGTTTTATGACAAACAGGAAAAAAACATCCTTATGTTAAGATGCGTGGGCAACAAAAAGGCAGGTTTGGTGCCTGCCTTTTTGTATTCGATTTTCATTGGCGTATTCCGCATTTTCGCTGAAATTGATATTGGTAAAAGAGCTTAAGGAATCGCCGAAATCATTGGTATAGCCGATGTAGAACGGCTGTCTGTTGTGCGTTCCGCAGGCAGCCGCGCTGCCCAGCATTTTCGGGCTGGGCAGACAGTGAAGCGGAACCGGTGTTCGCACACAACAATTGGCAACAATAATGCAAGCAAATAGAGGTAAGCTTTCGAAATTGTACGGATTTGTGCTTGCCAGCACGGGTCAGTGGGTTGAACCCACCTCTAGTTAATTTGAGCATTTTCGACATATGAAAAAGTTTGATGTATAATAAAATAAACAAACAAAAAAGGGATTGATACTGCTGTGCTTGCCGCCGATAGCGGCAGGCGCGTACTCTGGCGGGTCGCAAAAAAGGGCCTGTACAGGCACCGGGGGCTTGCTGGGGGCTGTCATGCTTGAAGTTGCAGCGCCGACGGCATGTGAAAATTGGTATCGGATTTGTATTCCTGTACCAAACCAAAGAGAAGGCACACGGCATAGCTGGTTGTTGCCGGTAAAAGGATGATGGGGGAACGATATGTATAGAACTGCTGCTACAGAGAATTTTTGCGCGCTTTCAGATTATCCGTTGGATTTAGTAGAATCGGCATGTGACTGGGCTTTTATCACAGATGAAGCGTTTGTTATTTGTTACACCCATAAATGCAAAAGTGCCATTTGCGATGTTTTGCCGGGCAATCTGGTTGGACAGTCATTTGAGAGTTTTTTGCCCGCCGAGGCCCGCGCAGGGGTGATGCAGCAACTGCGTACCGGACGGGGACGGAAAAAGGCAGGCGTGGAAGCCGTGTACACCGACCCGCTAACCGGGCTATACCAACTTAAGAGCATCTGGGTTGATGCGGAGGATTTTAACGGCTACAGCATAACCGTGCGGCGCGTTACCCCCGAGCTACTTGCGCGTATGCGCCAGGAGCTTTATGGGGATTCTTACCGTACCATAGACCAGCATGCGTCTATCCGGTTGGAGCAGCAAAAGCTGATTGCAGACCTGTCCTCCGAGTTTGCTAAGAATTCGGAGCTTGCTCCAGACAAGCTGTTTGCCTATGCGCTACAGGAGTTAGGGTCTTTTATGAAGGTAGACCGATGCTCTATTTTTCGCCACAATCTGGAAAACAAGACGTATAGCGTTTTGTATGAGTGGTGTGCGCCTGGCGTATCCTCCACCAAAAGCATCTTGCAAAACATCCCTTATAATGATGACGACGAGGGATTTATCCAGCTTACGACCCGGCCTTATATTGCAGTGGACGATACGTTCCAATACTCTGGCGAAGCCTACCGTATCCAGCGTGAAAGCGGCATACATGCTTTTGCAGATTTGCCCATTCTGTGCAATGGGCAATTTTGGGGTTTTTTGGGTGTCGACTATGGCAGCGGCCCTCACTATTGGACAGAAAGCGAATTTCATATGCTGCAAACCATCGGCAGCGTTATTTCTTCCACGCTGGAAAAAATAAAAATGGAAAGCCGGCTGCACGATGCCTATGGCAAGCTGCGCGAAATTGTGGGCAGTTATCCTGGTATTACCTGGGCGGTAGACAAAGACAACAACATTACGCTTTTTGAAGGAAAGGGATTGAGCGCACTGGGTGTGTCTACCACTGAGCTGATGGGCGTAAACGTAGACGAGCTGCTGGCTGCCGAAAATATGTTGGATATGAGCCTTATGAAGAACCACAACGCAACATTCCCGCTGGGGAGCCAAAGCTATTATGCAGATATTGGCAACCGCCATTTTGCGTGCAAGACAACTCCGCTGCATACGCTGGACGGCGCAGTAAACGGCGTGGTTGGCGTGGCGCTGGATGTAACTGATATGCAGCAGATGCAGCGGCAGTTGGAAAAAGCAATCGAGCAGGCAGAGCAGGCCAGCCAGGCTAAGACGGAGTTTTTGTCTCGCATGAGCCATGAAATACGCACTCCGATGAACGCCATTATTGGAATGAATGAAATAGCCAAATCATCCGACGACCCGCAACGGGTAAAATACTGCCTTGTCAAAATA
Source organism: Christensenellaceae bacterium (assembly GCA_050945895.1). Taxonomy (GTDB): domain Bacteria; phylum Bacillota; class Clostridia; order Christensenellales; family Christensenellaceae; genus JBMNTU01. The sequence goes on from JBMNTU010000086.1 coordinate 3,496, forward strand.
GAACAAGCGTCACATCAATTATTGGGGCTTATTAACGATATCCTCGATCTATCCAAAATTGAATCGGGAAAAATGGAAATAAACCGTGCGGAATTTGATTTTGAAAAGATGCTCCAAAGCGTTTATAATGTGGTGCAGCCCCGAGTGGAAGAGAAGGGGCTGGAGTTTTCTTTCGACTTGGACGCGCAGTGCGACCGTTACCTGATAAGCGACGAGCTTCGCCTGACACAAGTGGTTACCAATTTGCTGTCCAACGCTGTCAAATTCACGCCGCAGGGTGGAAAAGTTACGCTGCGGGCCCACCTTGCGCCTCAAACTAAGCGCGACGCGCTGCTTCGGATAGAGGTGCAAGACACGGGCATTGGCATTAGAAAAGAGGAGCAGCAAAAGCTGTTTCAGCCGTTCGAGCAGGCGGACGGTAGCATAACCCGCCGCTTTGGCGGCACAGGGCTGGGCCTTTCCATTTGCCGCAAGATTGTTGATCTGATGTCGGGGAGAATATGGGTAGAGAGTAAACCCGGCGCAGGCTCGCGGTTTATATTTGAGGTCGGGGTACAATATGGCGCCCGCGTTTTGGAGCGGCCGAAAAATTTGCCGGACTTGAAAAATATGCGAATACTGGTAGTGGACGACAGTACCGATGTGTTGGAGTATTGCCAGCAGATTATCTCCGGATTCCATATGCACTGCGATACCGCCGGCAGCGGCGAGCAAGCGCTGTCTATGGTCAAAGAAGGAGTGCCGTACAATATCATTTTCCTAGACTGGAAGATGCCTGGCATGGATGGCATTCAGACTGCCGAGGCAATCCAAAAAGTTGCACCTTCAGAAACCATTGTAATCATGATTTCGGTGGCCGACTGGAGCGACCTGAAGGCGCAGGCAGCTAAAATAGGCGTTACCCGCTTTTTGGCAAAGCCGTTGCTGCCCTCGGCGCTGTTCAATACAATCGTAGGGTTGACCGGCGAAACGAAGGTTCAGAAGGAAGCTGTTCCGGCCAGGGAAAGCTATGCGTGGCAGGAAAAAACATTGCTGATGGCAGAGGATATCGAAATCAACCAGGAAATTATGCGTACACTGCTGGAGCCCACTGGTATTGCCATCGATTGTGCCGATAATGGGGTTCAGGCGGTGGAGATGTATTGTGCGAATCCTGGCCGGTATGACTTGGTGCTGATGGATGTGCAAATGCCGGAGATGGATGGTTACGAGGCCACGCGCAGGTTGCGGTCCAGCGGGTGTGAAAATGCACAAAGCATTCCCGTTTTAGCCATGACTGCCAATGCGTTTGCAGAAGATGTGGAGCGGTGCCTGAAGGCGGGGATGAACGGCCATATATCGAAGCCGGTAGACGTAAACGAACTGATGCAAAAGCTGGATGCTATTTTGCAGTAAACACGCATTGCTTTTTGCGGATGTTCGATCGGCATTGCCGCGATAAAAACCGGATGGGCACGAAAAATTGCGGCAGGCACAGACAACCTTTTATACAAGCGCCTTTAACGGTATTAGAAACGTTGGGGCAGGAGGGAAAGACATGATAAAACGAATGAGTCTCAGAATGAAGCTGTTTATCCTGATAACATTGATCGTCACGATTACATTTAGCATTGTAATTTCGGTTGTCTCCTACAGGAGTGTAGAGATGGCAAAAGAGGATGCTTTTTCGTTGGCGGATGAGATGTCGGCCAAATATAGCAACGAGATAAAATCGGAGCTTCAGGCGGCGCGCGTAACATCGGAATCGTTGATGACGGTTTTTAAGACGCTGATAGAGCGAGGAGAGGCCGATCGGGATACGCTGAACGCCATTTTGCAAAATTCTTTGAGGCAAAAGGAATATATCATTTCTTTCTGTGTGGCGTTTGAGCCGAATAAGCTGGATGGAAAAGACGCCGAATACGCCGGGCAATATCCGCTTTATGGTGAATCGGGCAGGTATGCGCCTTATTGGAGCTTGCAGGATGGCGAAATTGACGTGGAACCCCTAGAGGACTTTGATGAGGACGTTTGGTATGCCGGGGCCAGGGATTCGGGAAAAGAATATATTACAGACCCTTTTTTCTATGAAGTGCAGGGAACGCCTGTTTTGATGACAAGCCTTGTGTTTCCAATCATCATAGATGGCGAATTCATTGGAATTGTATCTTCCGATATGCCGCTCGACAGTCTGCAGGAAATGGTGTCGCATGTCAATACCAGCGGCCTGAATGAATATACGGAAATCTATTCCAATTCCGGACTCGTTGTGGCGCACCCCAACGACCAGTATTTCAATAAAAGCATTTATGCCGCATCGGTGTATAATATGTTGATATCCGAGCCGGCGCGGGCAGGGGAAGCACTTGCAATAGCAACAAATTACGCGAACAACAATACCGGCGCAGACGAAGCCGGTAGTGATGCTGCCTTTGTTCAAAGCCTTGCCGCGTATGCGGACGCCCCAAATAGCTCCAATCTGGACCTGGCCCTGCTTACCAATGATATGGCAAAAGAGCTTCTTCGATTGGATGAACAAAGACTGGCTGTTGCGGAGGAAGCGACACAAGCCGTTGCAAATGGCGAGCCGTATACCGTTACCGAAGACGGGTACTATAAGGTTTATACGCCTATTCAGTTTAGCGAAGCTACAAATCCCTGGTCGGTAGCTGTAAGCGTGCCGATATCGGAGGTATCGAAAAAATCCAATGAAATACGGAACTATGTCATACTGGTGGCGGTGGCAGGGATTGCCCTGATTGCGTTGCTGCTCTATATCATCACCCGTAATTTGACCAAGCCGATATTGGACCTGGCCGATTCTGCCAAACAGGTGGGAGAGGGGAATTTTAACGTCGATATACCCAAAACAGGCAATAGCAATGAAGTGAGGATTCTATCCACAGCTTTCAGGACCATGGTGGCACAGATCAATGACCTTATCAATAAATTGACGCAAAACTCTGAAGAGCTGGAAGAGAAGAACAAGCATTTGGAGGAACTGAATGTAATGCTGGCTTCGGCCCGGGACCAGGCCGAAGCGTCTAACAGGGCGAAGTCGGTGTTCCTGTCCAACATGAGCCATGAAATGAGGACGCCGTTAAACGCCATTGTGGGAATGACAGCTATTGGGCAAAAGGCAGAGGACGACGAAAAGAAGGAGTATGCATTCGATAAAATAAAGGAAGCATCGGCACATCTGCTTTCGCTCATAAATGATGTGCTGGATATGTCTAAGATGGAAGCGGACATGCTGGAACTTTCGCCAGTGAATTTCAATTTTAATAAAATGCTTGGAGATTCGGTAGACCTGATAAAACCCCAGCTAAAGGAAAAAGAACAAACGCTGGCTACGGAAATTGATAAAAATATTCCCGAAGGGTTTATTGGTGACGATTTCAGGCTGTCGCAGGTAATAATCAACCTGCTTTCCAATGCGGTGAAGTTTACGAAGGAAGGGGGGCAAATTGGCCTCCGGGCATTTGTGAAAGAAAGGGAGAACGATATATATACCCTGCAATTTGAGGTTTCCGACACAGGGATTGGCATTAGCGCGGAGCAACAAGACAAGCTGTTCCGTATGTTCGAACAGGCGGACAGCAGCACGTCGCGCAGCTTTGGCGGGACGGGATTGGGGCTGGCGTTGTCTAAGCGCCTCGTAAGGCTTATGGACGGGGAGATATGGGTGGAATCGGAACTGAATGAGGGGTCTACGTTTTTCTTTACCGTTAAACTGAAGCGGAGTGCAGACGGCACTGTGCAAGAGGGCGAACCAGCGGCGATAGACAGTGCAGAGGATTCTGGGCGCGGAGAAAATTTGGCTCCTGATGCCACGGAGGAAGAGCAAATTGACTTTAGTGGCAAAAAAATACTGCTGGCTGAAGATATTGAAATTAACAGGGAAATCGTTATTGCTATGCTAGAGCCTTCAAACATCGAAATCGATTGTGCCGAAAACGGAAAAGAAGCATACGAGATGTTTTCTGCAAACCCTGATGCATACGATTTGATATTGATGGATATCCAGATGCCGGTGATGGACGGAGTGGAAGCCACAAAGCTGATTAGAAAGCAAGACAGTGAGGTGCCGATTATTGCGCTGACCGCGAATGTGTTTACGGAGGATGTGGAAAAATATCTTGAGAGTGGATTAAACGACCATATTGGCAAGCCCCTGGATTATGACCTGACGATAGAGATTCTGAAAAAATATCTTTGTTGAATCTGCGGTTGCGGTAAAAAACAGGTCTATTCTTTTGCAGGGCTTTCTTACGAAGGCCCTGTTTTTATTTGATGCCATTTCTTCCGGATGGAAGCGCCGGATTTTGCCTGGCCCTAATGCCTGATAGGCCGGCGACCTTAAATTATGAAGTTTTTGTTAAGTCGCTGCTAAGCGAATAAAGGATGAAGTCGCCATTTTCGATAAAATTAGTAGAATATTTAGATGCAGGGCTGTTTTGCGGGACATTTTCACGTTTTTTGCGTCATTTGCACAGCAATGCATCGAGAGGGTTTGGTATATTATGGAAAAGGAGTTATTTTGAACAAAGTTGGGCGAAAATCAAATTTAACATTAAAACAGAGCGTGCTTGCAGTGGTTGTAGTGACCGCATCAATCATATATTTCGTGTGGCGCGTTTTTTTTACGCTGCCGTTTCGTTATGGCAGCCTTTCTCTTGTGTTTGGCATTTTGCTTCTTGTTTGCGAAGGACTTGGCATACTCGAAATGGTGACCAATATTGTGAACAGGCAGTATAAGTTGCCGGAAATGCCGCAAATTCCGGAAAAAATGTTTCCGCATGTCGATGTTTTAATTGCAACGCATAACGAAGATGCAGATTTGCTATACAAAACAATAAACGGATGCAAGTATATGAAATACCCCGATAAAAGCAAAGTCCATATTTATTTATGCGACGATAACGACCGGCCCGAAATAAACCGGCTTGCGAAGGATATGGGCGTAGGGTATTTTGGACTTTCGGGAAACACCGAAGCCAAAGCCGGAAACCTTAACAATGCTCTCGGGAAGACCTCGTCTGAGCTGGTTGTTACGTTTGATGCGGATATGATTCCTACAAGCGATTTTTTGCTGGAAACCGTTCCTTATTTTGCGCTGCCAAAAATGAAAAAAGAAAATGGCCGATGGGTCGAAAAAACGCCGGAAGAGATTGAACCGGGTTTTAAAATCGGGTTTGTGCAAATACCCCAGCGTTTTTACAATGCAGACCTGTTCCAGTACAACCTATACTCAGAAAAGTCTATTCCAAACGAGCAGGATTTCTTTTTCCGCGAGGTGAACGTTGGCCGCACAAAAACAAACTCTGTTATATATGCTGGCTCAAACACCGTTATTTGCAGGGAAGCGCTGGAATCGGTTGGCGGGATTGTGACAGGAACCATTACCGAAGACCTTGCCACGGGCATAAAAATACAGGAAAAAGGCTACCGCTCCCTTGCCGTAGACAAAGAACTGGCGCATGGACTGAGCCCGGAAAACTTTACAAGCCTTGTAAAGCAGCGCCAGCGTTGGGGGCGCGGTGGTATACAGGTGATGGGCCGCCCGTCGTTTTGGCTAAACGCTCTTCCCGCAGCTGCAAAATTCAGCTATTTTACTTCGCTTATTTACTGGTGGACATATTTTCGGCGGTTTGTTTATGTAATAACGCCTTTGCTGTTTGCGTTCTTCGGCATTGTTTTTTTGGATGCGACGCTCCAACAGCTTCTCTTTATCTGGGTTCCGTTTATGGTCCTTTCTTATTTAGGTATAGAAGCTATTTCGGGGCGTTTACGCAGCCCGCGCCTTACCTCGGTTTTTGATACGATTTTGTTCCCGTATATGGTATTGCCTATCCTTGCGGAAACACTGGGCGTTAAAATGAAAAAGTTTGCCGTTACCCCCAAAGAAAAGAAAGTAAACTTTCGGAATACGGAGCCGAGGCATAC
>JBMNTU010000087.1:0-9173 GCA_050945895.1 Christensenellaceae bacterium
ATTTAGCTGACCAGTACTAATCGGTCGAGGGCTTGATCAACGAAAGTTGACATAAGGATTAACAATCGAATCATTGGTTAAATTTTAAGACACATCTGTTACACTGTATGCAGTTTTTAGGGCGCTTGCGTGTCTAAAATTTGTAGTTTTTAATGCTGCATTCCTCAGTAGCTCAGCGGTAGACCGTAGGTGTACCAACCTGAGTGAAAAAATGAGTAAGCAATATGATCCTCAGTAGCTCAGCGGTAGAGCATCCGAGCCGCATTTTACTAAAACGGATGCAATAGAAAAAAGTAAATATAAGACAGAAATGGAAATATTCCTCAGTAGCTCAGCGGTAGAGCATCCGAGCCGCATTTTACTAAAACGGATGCAATAGAAAAAAGTAAATATAAGACAGAAATGGAAATATTCCTCAGTAGCTCAGCGGTAGAGCATTCGGCTGTTAACCGAAGGGTCGTTGGTTCAAACCCAACCTGGGGAGCCATTATTGGGGAGAAACCCCTATAAACCATTTCCGGTGGCGATAGCTGTGGGGATCCACCTGTTCCCATTCCGAACACAGAAGTTAAGCCCACATACGCCCAAAGTACTTGGCTGGTGACGGCCCGGGAGGATAGGTAGCTGCCGGATTCAATTTTAAAAGCCTGTGATGAAAATCATGGGTTTTTTACTTTATATCACACAAGATTGCACCCGGTAATACTTTACGAATAAAACGCTATTTTATGTTATAATGAATGAGGTAGTATGGCTCTAACATCCAGTAAAGCGAAAGCGATTTATAGTCAAGATGATTGCGCAAAACAGCTCTGCAAAAACATGCAGAAAACACCTTTAAGCAAAGGAGAAATAGAAAATTTGTATGACCTATCGTCGAAATTTAATACATTCTACAGTTCCCACGTTGTCCTACCTCAAGCGGATCAAGATGAACTGTACCATAAGAAGAATCTGAACATTCAGCGACTCAAAGATGGTTTAAAAGAATATAATGAAGAAAATAGGACTTCTTATACAGTGCTAGAAGATTGTGTACAGGGAAGTGTAAAAATATCTACTGTTGTTCAAAATGAAGAAAGCGACTATGACATAGATGTTGCTGTTGTTTTTGACAAAGATGATCTTGGCGATAAAGGAGCCCAAGCTACCAGAAATATAGTGGCAAATGCTCTCCAACGAAAAACAGCGCAATTTAATGCTGATCCAGAAGTCAAGACCAGCTGTGTTCGGATAAAATATGCAGATGGCTATCACATCGATTTTGCAGTTTTTAGAAGATATCATGATACCTTGAATGACTGTTGGGTTTACGAACATGCAGGATCTGATTGGGAGGAGCGAGAACTCAAGGGTCTATCCGAATGGTTCAAAACACAGAATGATGATTCTGATGGAAAACTTAGAAAAGTTGTCCGTCTTTCTAAAATGTTTTGTAAATCCAGAGAATCTTGGAAAAATATGCCGAGCGGATTGCTTCAAACCGTCTTATGTGATGAAAAATTGCAAGATACTTATGACAGGATCGATGAACTTTTTTATTATACAATGATAGAAATCGTGGACAGACTGGAATCCGATACAAATGTTGATGCTCCAGTAGATAATGGAAGAAACCTAACACCCAGGAAAATCGACACTAAGAAGATGACCAACTGGAAGAATCGTCTTAAGAGCAAACTTGAAGACCTAAATGTTCTGCTCGATGATGACTGCGCCAAAGAAGATGCACTTCAAGCATGGTACGGTTTCTTTAATCATGAATTCTGGAATGAGCAGACAGCGGTTGAGTCATCTAGCTATTCGATGACGCCAGTTTTTAAGTCCATACGTTCCTTTATCGATGCAGAGCAGTTCATCGAGGATTTGTACCCAGTCAATCTTTCTTACCGCTGCAGCGTTTCTTGCCATGTCAGCGGGAACGGATGGAGGCCAAAACCTTTATCTGAATTCCTTGAAATACTAAGGCGCTTTTTGCCACACAATTTTGAGATTCGATGTGTGATGGTATACACCAATTGCCCGCAACCATACAAGATTCTTTGGAAGGTAAAAAATGTTGGGCCAGAAGCCGAACGGAAAAATCAACTCAGAGGACAAATTGTTGATGAAGGGAATAGCATAATTGAGCATAGCAATTTTTATGGTAACCACTACATCGAATGTTATATTATAAAAAATGAGGTATGTGTTGCAAGAACAAGGATTGAGGTTCCGATAGGGAGGGGGTAATTGCATGAAATTTTGGAGATTTGCGGGCTTGATTGCCTTATCAACTGTGTTTGCTGGACTTATATTCCTTTTTGAAATAAACGAATGGCCTGCTGGAAGTAGTATCGCAGGGATAGTGCTCGGTTTTTCTCTTCCAGGACTCTGGCACTCGATTCAAGACCTCTTGGATACCACGAACTGGAAGGCATCTCAGAGAAAGCTGAAACGCGGCGGTTTTATCACAGGTGGTACTATTGTTCGTATTTCCTTTGCTTATCTCTATCGAATAAAGGTAGGAAACAAGTACTTCTTAGTAAAAAACGAACGTGGGACTGGAAAATATCAGCCGGTGGGCGGTGTTTATAAACTTAAGGGAAATGAGAAGATAGAATTAAAAAATCGATATCATGTAATGGATGATAATAAAGTTTTAATTGATGAGTCCTCTCGTGATGATTACCGGCTTCGAATCGAGAATAAGTATCTTCGAAAATTTGTTAGGCGTTTCAATGGAAAAGCAGAGCGAGAAAGAGTTGAAAATTTAAGTCGGGAGTTCAAAGAAGAGCTTATCAAAAAAGGGATTGTCAGCTGGAGTCAAATTAAATATCGTTTCAGCGGTAGACACATGACAGATCTTAAATTTGGAGATCATTTCCAAATTTATGAATTTCTCCTTGCTGATGTAGTCGAGTTATTACCTACTGTGGAGCAAGAGAAAGATCTACAACTATTGATGGCACAGCATTCTGATGCGTATCGATTTGCTTCAGGTGAGGAAATTACGTCGCTTGGCATTAATACAGAAACTGGAGCCCTTGAGGAATCTATTAGTGATCATACAAAAAAAATCATCCAGGAGAATGAGGGGCAGTTGATGAAAATTTCTAATACTGGAAAAACATACACTGTGAAGCTCTAATCCTAATCAATAGCGTCTTTCAATTTATTGTCTGGGGTCGTTTTTCATTACATTTAAGAGTTGTGAAAACTAATCGAACTACTGATTATCCATATACCGCAATGCAAGGACACTTCGATCTTTGCACAAATCAGGGATTATTGCCATCCAATTCCGAACTCACGGTGAATGAATAGTCGCCATTTGCGAATGAAGTAAGGTCAAGTTCGAGCGCATTCAACACCTTATGGGCGATATTGAATGAAGATGAAGATAATTCACGTTCACCGCTCTCGAATCGTTGATATTGACGCAGCTGAATCCGGGCTTTGTCAGAAACCTGCTGTTGCGTGAGTCCTAATTTTTCACGAGCGTCTCTCAAAATCCAATTCTCTGGTATATATCTCTTAAAATCCATTTTCAAACCTCACTTTTTTAATACATCAATCATACGACCAATTGGACGTAAATGCAATAGAAATATTAATACATTTTTTGAAAAAATGCGATGGACCAACATGCGACCGAAAACCAATAGCATCAGTTCAATATGAGTTTATGCGTACAGCATGTTTTTCAGCTATATAAATAAGCATCACAACTAAAATGGGAGACTTTGCCACTGCATAGATGGCGAGGGCTCCCTTTTATATATTTATATCCAAATATATTATAGGGAGGAGCCTGAATGAGGAAAAAGTATGAATACACCTTGGATGATTGTGCCTGCGAATATTGCCTGTATTACAATACCAGGGCAAAGAGGTGTAAAAATGAAAATTGCTGTTGCCTGAAAGAAAAACGGGTAGCATTGGCACGTCTGCGCGCAGGTAAGACGGGTGTTGAAAAATGGGCTGGATAAGTGAAGAACAGGTTGCTGCAGCACGGGAGATAGATTTGCTTACTTATCTCGAAAATCGTGAGCCGCACGAGCTTATTCATTCGGCGCCGGGTGAATACCGTACTGCTACTCACGGTAGCCTGGTTATTTCAAAAGGCAAATGGTATTGGAATCGAGGGCAGTTCGGCGGCGTATCCGCTCTGGATTACCTCATAAAAATTCGCGGCATGGAATTTGCGGAGGCTATCGAAGAACTTGCTAAATCCGGCATCACGTCGATTGACCCGGGCCTGCTAGAAGAAAAAGAGAAGGCAGTATCCAAGTGGAAGTTTTACCCACCGAAGCCACAGCGATATAGCAATCGCGCGGTGTCATACCTGCAGGCACGTGGGATCAGCCCGGAGGTAATCAAACGAGCGACGCAGGAGGGCATTTTTTATGAAAGCCGGTATTACAATCCAAAAAGCGAACAACATAATACCGCCGTGTGCGTGTTCGCCGGAAGAAATGGATCGGGCAAGGTCGTATTTGCCGCCTTGCGTGGGATCGGTTCAGATTTGAAAATAGACAAGGCGGGCAGCGACAAAAGATATAATTTCTATATTCCTGCGAAAAATCCTGAGAGCAAACATCTTGCTGTGTTCGAATCTCCCATTGACGTACTTTCCCACGCGACATTACAGCAGAGGGGTGATTGGTCGTGGGACGGATACCGCCTGTCACTCGGAGGAACATCGAATGTGGCGCTGATCTCTTTTTTGGAGAGAAACCCACAGATCACAAGAGTCATCCTGCATTTGGATAACGATGCGGCAGGATGGATTGCCGCGCGTAAGATAAAAGCACATCTTGCGGCGGATGAACGATTTCAGCGTATTCGGGTCTCTATCAATCCACCCCGCCGCGGCAAGGACTATAACGACGCACTGCTTCATGCCATCATAATGGAGCGGGAGCAAAAACAGGCTGGTCATCGAGAGGCCGGCCTTTCTATTTGAATAAAAACGGGAGGTTCATTATGAACAGCAATAACAAGATACAACAGTTTCATAACAGGGAATTCGGTACACTCGATATCCTCATGATTGATGGCAAACCATATTTCCCCGCTGCTGAATCCGCAACAATTCTTGGATACAGTAATCCCCGCAAAGCCATTATCGATCATTGCAAAAATGATGGAGTAACGAATCGTGACGTCATCGACAGGCTGGGCAGAAAACAAGGAAAAAAATACATCAATGAGGGAAATCTGTATCGGCTGATTGCACGCAGCAAACTTCCTGCCGCCGAGCGGTTCGAAACATGGGTGTTTGACGAGGTGTTGCCGACAATTCGAAAATATGGCGCGTATGCCACATCGGAAATACTGGATGAAATTCGACGTAGCCCGGAATTTGCTGAAACTCTTTTCCAAAAGTTGGAGAAAGAACGTGAGAAAAATGCTGTGCTGGAAGAACTTGCTACAGATATGGCGCCTAAGGCGCTTTATTGCGACGTAATTCTTAAGTGTAAAGACGTTGTTCCGGTTAGCTTGATAGCCAAAGACTACGGTGTGTCGGCTGTCAGCTTTAACAACTTGCTCCACGGATTCGGCATTCAATACAAGGTTGGCGGAACGTGGGTTCTGTACCAGAAGTACGCTTGGAAAGGCTACACCAGAACCCGCACCTATCTTTTAAACGGGTTCACTGCTTCCGTGCGTACCTGTTGGACACAAAAAGGGCGGATGTTCCTGTATGAGTTTTTGAAAAGCTTTGACATCCTGCCGGTGATGGAAACAGCACAGGCACATATATCCTGAGGAGGTACAGATAATGGCAGCTTTTGGAGACAGAATACAGGCCCTCATGGACGAAGTTTACAGTGAGTGGCAGAAGGAAGAAAACAAGAGCAAGGGAAAGTGGGACATCCTCAATGGCTTCTCGGAGGCTCACCAAATCGCTGTGGTATTTGGAAACTTCAATTATCAAGTTGAAAACGGTGGTATAGAGCAATGGATATATAACGGATATTTCCATGAAGATGCCGAAAAACTCGCCGAATATCTTGAAACCGGCGCAAAGCTTGACGAACGGTGCCAGGCTATACTCGATAGTGTATATACGCTTGAACAACATGCGCGGGAAACGGATAGCGACCGAGATGGCAATTATTTCACTCCCTATGATGAGGACGGTGAACGCAGATTCATCGGCGACATGATAGATTGCGACGCCTTTGATTCCTGGTATTACGAGCATTGCGGCAAAGACGATTGGTGGGAAACTGTTTGCGGAGTCATCGATAAAACAGAGCGTGAAGATGATCGCCTATTGGCTATAGGGGATTGCGCGCCTGGCGGCATGGATGCGGATATAAAAGGGAAGGTTGTCGCAATCAAGCCGGAGGTTCTTTTGCCAAAATATCAAACCCGATCTCATCAGCTAATACTGGCTATAGGCGGGTTTGGATGTTCACCGAATGCGCGTGGCAGAGCGGTGTTTGGTACTAATATTTATACAGGTGAACAGGCGCGGTGGGAGCGATCTGACATACTTGGTGTGATAGACGAAGATGCGTTGTCCAAATGGGAGCGCAATAAACTGTTCAAACTGCATGAGCCCGCTAAAAAGGAATCCGTTGTTGCAAGAATACGCGAAGTGAAAGCAGCACCACCAGAAGAGCGCAAAACGAAACCACACAACAAAACCGGGCCGGAACTTTGATTCCAGCCTAATTTTTTATTCGGAGGAAACTATATCTATGACTAAAATCGATCACAACTTTAAAGGACAGACCATCATCCACGGCGATACGCTGCAGGTACTTCAGTCTTTCCCCGACGATCTGTTCGGCGGAATCATCACCGACCCACCCTACGCATCTGGCGCGGCGGATCAGAACGCTCGCCAGAAATCCACTGCGCAGAAATATTCCAGCGCGAAAGCAGATAACCGGCTCCCTGATTTTGAGGGGGATTCCAAAGACCAACGGTCGTGGACACATTGGATGACAGACTGGCTTATTGAGGCGCGACGCGTAACGATGGAAGGCGCGCCTATCTGCATGTTCATCGACTGGCGACAACTTCCCAGTATGACAGACGCACTCCAATGGGCTGGATGGATTTGGAGAGGCGTGCTTGTATGGGATAAAACCAACAGCCGCCCGCAGCGCGGCCGCTTTCGGCAACAAGCTGAGTTTATCGTGTGGGGGAGTAACGGCCATATGCCTGCTACACGTAATGCTCCTGTACTTCCTGGTGTTTTCCGACAATCTATGCCACCGTATGCCAGGCGCATTCATCAGACCGAAAAACCCTTGGAGGTCATGCGAAATATTGTCAAAATCGTGGAACCGGGTAACGCCATACTGGATCCATTCGCCGGAGCGGGTACCACCATTGTTGCCGCTAAAAAGGAAGGCTATCCCGCTGTGGGTATTGAGTTGTCCTCACACTATGCAAATGCGGGACAGATACGTGTAGATGCTGATGATAGTGCAGATAAAGCGATTGCCGCTTAATAGGCGTATTCCTGCCGGCAGGAGGTGATGAAGATGATGCAGGAGGAGATAGAACAAAAGAGTGTTGCGCTTGTAACTAACGGCGCAAAAATGACGGCGCGCGTCCTGGCAAGGGCCATGGAGAATGTGCTGCGTAAGATGCGCAGGGAGCGGGATAGCTCTGCAATGAAGTCTGCAAAAGAATTAGCAGAGAGCGGCTCGTATGAAAATATTGAAATAAGCGAGGAAAATATAGGAGCATTTGAACCGATAGCGCGTAAGCATGGGGTTCAATACAAGCTGACAAAAGACGATTCGGTTGATCCACCAAAATGGCTGGTGCTTTTCAAGGCAAAGGATGCGGACGCAATGACAGCCGCATTCAAAGAATTCGCGCAAAAAACGTTGAAACACGAGGCCGAAAAGCCGTCCACACGCGAAACAATGCGGGAATTGAAGGAAGTTGTGAAGAATGCCGTTATTGACCGCAGCAAGCGTAAGGAAAGGAGCGGACCGGAGCTATGAACATAAGCAGAATTAAAATGCTCTTAAAACGGTACATCCTGCCAAACCTGCCTTATGCTTTTATCTTTTGGTTTGCGAATAAGCTGGGCGAAGCCTATCGGCTGGCGCATGGCGCGGATTTTCTTCAACGGGTGACGCAGAGTGTTTCGACATTGGGGCCGGTGATGCGTAACCCGCTGCCCAGTTTTGTGTTGTTTGACTTCTGTGTTGGACTCGTCGGCGTTGCTATCATATATGGGCTTGTGACGGCCAAAAGGAAAAACGCAAAGAAGTACCGCAAGAATGTAGAGTACGGGTCGGCACGCTGGGGCGGGCAGGATGACATTGCCCCATATATGGATGCAAAGCCAGAGAACAATATCATATTGACGCAGACCGAGGGGCTGACCATGAATCCACGTCCCGAAAATCCAAAGTATGCGCGAAATAAGAATATGCTGGTCATCGGCGGTTCGGGCAGTGGTAAAACCCGGTTCGTTATCAAGCCCAACTTGATGCAGTGCCGTTCAACGGACTATCCGGTTAGTTTTGTAGTGACGGACCCGAAGGGAACGGTGCTGGTGGAGTGCGGGAAGATGCTGCAACGGGGCGCGCCTAAAATGCAGCCAAAACTTGATCAGGATGGCAAGCCAATGAAAAACAAACGCGGCGAGCCTATCAAAGAAGTTGTGCGGGATAAGAAAGGAAAAATTGTGTATGATCCATATAGGATAAAGGTGTTAAATACGATCAATATGAGCAAATCTCACCATTACAATCCCTTCCAATATATCCATTCAGAAAAGGATATTTTGAAGCTTGTGACCTGCCTGATTGCCAACACCAAAAGTGAGCAAAAAGGCGGAGACGGTTTTTGGGAGAAATCAGAAACATTGCTATATACCGCGCTCATCGCATATTTGCATTATGAGTCGCCGGAAAACGAGCGCAACTTTGCAACACTTGCTGAGATGCTCGGCGCGATGGAAGTCCGGGAAGATGACGAGTCTTTTAAGAATATTGTTGATCTGATGTTTGACGCTTTGGAGGAGAAAGATCCGGATCACTTTGCTGTCAGGCAGTACCGGAAATTTAAATTAGCCGCGGGTGTTGTAAGCTGTAAAAGACTTGTTTATCAAGTATAGGCGAAAGCCCATAAATAAGCCATTCACAGCTTATCAATGAAAGGAGCAACCCCCATGAAAGATACAAAAATAACACCGTTGTACGAGC
>JBMNTU010000088.1:0-9131 GCA_050945895.1 Christensenellaceae bacterium
CCACATAGTAGCCTTGGCGGCAGGCCGCCAGCGCCTCAGAGCATGGTATATGCTGTATAAGAAACTTTTACGATGCCTCCTCCACTAACTCTGTACTTGGTACAAAGATTGGGGGCAGCCCAGTACGGTGAGGGGCTGTCATATAATGAAGATATGGAAAAAAACGTAAAAAAACAGGGGTTATGTACATTTTGTGCAGTTGCGGCAGCCCTGCTGATTACAATACTGTTGCCTTATTTCTGGAAAGTGCCGCCGGATAACGAACGTGCGGTGTCTTTTTCTAATTTGGCAGGTTTTTTTCTCATCATAAGCCCTGCGGTTATTGTATCGCTCTCTACCAAGGCGTCACTTGACAATCTGGGGTTTAAGGGGAAAATAGCTGCCTCGAATCTTTTCGGTGCAGTTGTAGCGGCAGTTACCTTTTTCATAGTTCCGCATATTGTTCCGGGAATATCCCTTGATGGAGCTGGTATATATTCCGTGATTGGTTGCCTGACGCCTGCAGTGGCTGAAGAATTTCTGTTTCGTGGTTTCATGCAGGGCAACATTTCGCCTTGGTTGGGGAAATGGAAGGCACTTTTGATAACGGTGGTGGCATTCGCTTTTTTCCACTTTCCACGGCACATCCTATCCGGCAACAAAGATTTATGGGGCGCGCTGATGTCATGTGTTTTGATTTTGCCGGCTGCGCTGATACTAGGGCTTGCAAGGTTGCTTTTTGGGAACATCTATGCTGGTGTATGGCTGCATTTTACTTGGAACATCGGGCTTTTGTTCGTTTAAATAATACTGGTGAAAGGCCGGAACTGATATATGTGATGTAAAAATCATAGTCTTTCTCATGGTAACTACTCAGATTCATTGCATACACTTGTTATAATTGACAGGGCAATGGCGAGGTTAACAGGCAAGGCCATTCTAAAAGACCCCAAGAACGAGGCCAGCCGTGCCTCCGTGCCACTACTTGCAATGGTTACGGATATGCTGGACGAATTGAAAGAAGTATAACACCAGCATAAGGCAGAATATAACAATGTCGAAGTAAACAAGGCAAATTACACCAATACGGATGGCAGCACGATCATCACGCTGAAAGAAAGCTATCTCAAAACACTTGCCAACGGTACACATACGTTCCGCGCAGAGTTCACGGACGGTTATGCAGATTTGACGCTGAAGGTGAATGTCCCGGTGCAGCCTGCGCAATGTCTGTAACAACGACTTCAACAACAAGCAGCACCAGCCCTAAAACAGGCGATGAAAACAACCTGTCGTTGTATATCGCACTTTGCATGATAGCGGGCGTTGCAATTGCGGGTATTACAGTATACCGCGCCCACAATAACATCGACCCGAACAGAGTTCCTTACGACTTTCGCCATACTTTCTTTTCTGTTACAAAGAACCTGCCCGATTCGCTGGTGCGCCCGATCGGCGGCCACAGTCCAAAGTTTGACAATCGAACGTACATCCACGAAATAGAAGGCGACGACCTAGAGGCTGCCACGCAGGTAGATGCCGTTTATCGCAAGGTGCTAAAAATGGAAAAAGAAGATGCAAGTGTGACCAAAAGTGGGCCCAAGGAAATAAAAAACACCCCGAAACCGTGATTGTTACGGGGTATTTTCTTGGTGGAGCCGAGGGGAGTCGAACCCCTGTCCGAAAGCCTGCCGGGGCAACCTTCTACAAGCTTATTGACTTTTTAAAATTCCCTCTGCTACGCCAAAAGCCACAAAAGCGTAAAAGAGGTAGCTTCATATGTCCTGTATTGCCGCAAAGCTTTGGCAACACGGTTCCCTGCTAATAATTTGCTCCCTTACGCCGCCCAAGCAGGCAGGGCTACGCAGGAAGGCCACTTTAAATTAAGCAGCAAGCAGCGCCGGAGAACCAGCTACTGCAGTTTTTTCTGTTTTTGCATTTATATTTAGCTGGGCTTTTTAACGCAGCATTCCCAAACTGCGGCTTGCTGATTACCACAACAAATGCCCCCGTCGAAACCATGTACGGCCCCATGCATTTGTTTTACTGTAGGTCGCTTCTGTTTAGTTCCATTACCTCCTCTTCCCTTGCAATGTCCAGCTTACGATTCCGAATATATAGCATAATATCGGTAAACACAAGGCAAAAGTTGATCGCATACATAATAATAACATAATCGAAATTATAAAACACCTTGTGCAGCATCCCCATCACATACCCCACCAGCAGGATGATAAGAAAAACAACACTCTTCCCTTTTGCTGTGCGGGATTTGTAGGATTTATAAATCGAAACAGGCCACGCGGCTGCAAAGCACAGCAGCATACAGATTTCAAACACACTCACCGCATGCTCCTTTCCATGTCCCTCTTCATCGCTTTTTCTTTCAGGTCATGGCGCTTATCGTATGTGTGTTTTCCTTTTGCAACACCAATTTCCAACTTAACCTTGCCATGCTTCAAATACATTTTAAGCGGGATAAGGGTAAACCCCTTCTGTGCGCTAAGCCCAAGCAATTTCGTTATTTCGCGCTTATGAAGAAGCAGCTTCCTTTGGCGCACCGGATCGCGGTTAAAGATATTGCCCTTTTCATACGGGCTGATATGCATATTTACAACATATGCTTCCGCATTTCTTATTTGCACATACGAATCCTTCAGGTTGACCTTTGCCTGCCTACACGATTTTACTTCCGTGCCAACAAGCGCAATCCCCGCCTCATATGTGTCTTCTATAAAATAATCGTGCCGCGCCTTCCTGTTTTGCGCAAGCAGCTTTTGTCCTTCCATATCACTTTCCTCTAATGGCTGATATTATACCATATCCTTCCGAAAAAATCTCCAAGGTAGGATATGGTGAAACTCGCCTTCGGCTTGTTATAGCATATCCTTCCCAAAAAATCTCCAAGGTCGGATATGGTGAAACTCGCCTTCGGCTTGTTATAGCATATCCTTCCGAAAAAATCTCCAAGGTAGGATATGGTGAAACTCGCTTTGCTCGTTATACGCCAATCCTCAATAAATCCTAGCGGTTGGTTGGACGTAAAACTCACTTCGTTCGCTAAAGCATATCCTTCCCAAAAATATACAAACCGAACTCTTTGATTATATTATCAAGCAAAAGCAAATTCAATCTTCCCTGTGGATATTTCCGCATGCACCACTTTTATATTTACCCTGTCTCCCAGTGTAATCCGTTTTGCCGTGCGCTTGCCCACAACGCAATGTTGTTTTTCTTCGTATTCGTAATAGTCGTCGTCCAGCGTCGCCAAAGGAATCATTCCTTCGATGGTGTTTTCCAATTCCACAAATATGCCAAAGTTTGTTACGCCGGACACAACGCCTTCATGCTCTTCGCCAATCCTCGCGGACATATATTCCGCCATTTTCATGTTGTCTACCGCACGCTCTGCCTCAATGGCGTTCCGTTCACGCTCGCTGGACTGTTTTGCCGCCGTTTCCAAAACACCTTCCAGTTTCTTTTCGTAGCCCGGCGAAAGCTTTCCCTCCACAAACGCTTTTACAATCCTGTGTATCGCCAAATCGGGATAACGCCTGATGGGCGATGTAAAGTGGCAGTACCAATCGGCGGCAAGGCCAAAGTGCGCGACCGGATGCGTATCGTATTTTGCTTTTTTCAGCGACCGCAGTGTTACGCTGTTAATCAGCCCTGCTTCGTCCGTGCCCTCCACCTGCGTCAGTACCTCCTGTATTGCCTTTGGCTGGATGTCGCCCACGCCTTTAAGCTCCACGCCAAAGTTTTTCAAAAATACCGCCAGCTCATGCATGCTTTCCGGGTCCGGTTGTTCGTGCGTCCGGTAAATAAACGGAATATCCTTCCTGTAAAAATGCTCTGCAACCGTACAGTTCGTCAAAAGCATAAATTCTTCGATAAGTTTTTCCGCATCCCCACGTTCGCGCACGCCAATCTCTACCGGCGCGCCATTGTCATCCAGCGTAATTTTAGCCTCCGGCAAGTCAAAATCAATACTGCCCGCCAGAAAACGCTTTTCGCGAAGCTGCTTCGCAAGTCCATTCATGCTGTTTAGCATGCGCACAGCTCCCTTATATTTTCCGGCAAGCTCCTTGTCGCCCTCCAATATCATATTGACATCGCTATACGTCATCCTGTAGCGTGTTTTAATAACACCTTTATAGAACCTGTGCCTTTTAACTTCCCCGTCTTTGCCTATTTCCATCATACACGAAAGCGTGTATTTCAGCTCTCCCGGATTGAGCGAGCAAAGGTCGTTAGACAGAACCTTGGGCAGCATCGGAACCACTTGGTCGATCAAATATGCGCTGGTGCCGCGGTGCATCGCTTCTTTGTCGAGGATGTCCCCTTCCCGTACATAATGGGAAACATCTGCGATGTGCACCGTAAGCCGGCAATCCCCATTCTTCAGTACTTTGAGCGAAACCGCATCGTCAAGGTCCTTTGCGTCTGCTCCGTCTATCGTAATTACGCATTCCTTTGTAAAATCTTCCCTGCCCTCCAGCGTAAATTCCTCATTTTTCAGCTTCGACGCAGCCCGTTCCACTTCCTTGCTAAAACGGGCATTCAGGCCAAAGCTTCGCGCAATCGCCAGTATGTCCACGCCCTTTTCGCCCGGCATACCCAGCACTTCAACGATTTCTCCTTCCGCGCTTTTGCGCCCTTCCGGCCGTTTCAGCAGCTTTACCACAACCATCTGCCCGTCTTTTATTTTTTTCGCCTTATCCCGCGGGATGTAGATATCTCCTGCCAGTTCTTCGCTCACAACATAAACCGTTTTTTTATACACCTGCACAATGCCCACAACTGTCCGCTCCGCAGGCGACAGTATTTCCACGACTTTTCCTTCCAGATTTTTCCTGCCCGATTGGCGCTTCCGTAGTTTTACCAAAACAGTATCCCCATTGATGGCGCCGCGCATGCCTTCTCTAGCTACATAAATATCCCCTAGTTCTCCCCCTGTACGCAAAAAGCCAAATCCGTTCTTTTTGATCTCTATCGTTCCTTTAAAAAAGCCAAGCACATGGGCAAGCGCATATTTCCCCTGCTTTGTCCGGCCTACCGCGTGTGCGCTTTCCAGCTCGCCAAGCGCATTGTCAATCGTCTTTTTACCGGCCTTTATGTTGCCAAACAAATCCTTTTTATCGGCATATACCTTTTTTTCGATTACTTTTAAAACCTTTTCTTTTATATCCAAATCATTCTCCTGTCCATCCTTTGCCACAACTCTTTATCTATACCCTTCATTCGTTTTCACAAAAAAACACCCTTTCGGGTGTGTTTTCAGGCTTGCGGGTTATGCAGTCCAATACTTCTGAATAATGACCAGAAGTACCGCCAGCACCATAAAACCTATTGCCGCAATTTTCGTCAGCCGAACCAAAAGCGCGTCCATACCGCGGGCTTTCTTTTTGCCAAACATAGCCTCGGCGCCGCCGCCAACGGAACCCTGCCCCTGCCGCTGTCCCGATTGCAGCAACACGACCGCGATTAGAAAAACCGAAAACACAATCAGTACTATTTTGATGATAAGAGTCAAAGTCTCCATAATTTCCTCCAAAGTTCTACATAACAGACCATACTATACCATAACCGCTCTAAAAATGCAATTATTTTTTATATCCACAGGCTATCCGGCTGCCAGTACTTCGTCAATTAACGAGCTTAATTCGGACAGTGTCGTTATCCTCACTGCGCTCTCGCGCAAGTGTGCGGCATTTTTCAAGCCTTTTATATAATGTGCGGCGTGAGTACGCATTTCCAGCATGGCCAATTTTTCGCCTTTATTTTCCGCCGCCAGCCTCGCCTGCTTTTGGAGCATTTCCATGCGGCCCCTCAGCGTAGGCTTGGTCTTTACCCTGCCCTCAGCCAAAAGCTCATGAATTTGCCGAAAAATATATGGATTCCCGCGCGCTCCGCGCGCAACCATCACCGCGTCGCAGCCAGTCTCATCCAGTAAGCGCTTTGCATCCTCCGCGCTGAAGATGTCGCCGTTTCCTATCACCGGTATTTTTACCGCACGCTTCACTTCGCGAATAATGGACCAGTCCGCCGTTCCGCTATAGTACTGGTCCCGCGTGCGCCCATGAATAACAGCAATATCCGCCCCGTTTTCTTCGGCCATCCTGGCAAACTGCACCGCATTTTTGCGCTCTTTACTGAATCCCGAACGAAATTTCACGCTTACCGGAACAGACACGGCCCGCTTTACTGCAGAAATGATTTTTGCAGAAAGCGGCAGGTCGGTCATCAAATAACTGCCTTCTTTATTGTTTACGATTTTAGGCGCGGGGCAGCCCATGTTGATATCGATTCCGTATATCCGCCCGGGCATCCAATCTTCCAGCTTCTTTGCCATGTCCGCCATAAGCCCCGGTTCATTGCCAAAAATTTGAACGACCACCTGCTTTTCCAAGCCGCTCAGCAAAAGCAGTTCTTCCGTACGCCTGTTGCAATAAGAAAGCCCCTTTGCGCTAACCATTTCGGTGACTGTCATATCTGCGCCGCATTCTATGCAAACTTCGCGCATGGCTGCGTCCGTTACGCCTGCCATTGGCGCAAGGTATACCGTTTTCATAATTCAGTCCACATAAACCCACTCAAGCAACGTAATTTTATTAATCTTCCAGTTGTCTCCCCGCAAAACCACTTCTACCTCGTAAAGCGAGTTTTTCCACTGCGGCGGTTCTCTTACCTGCGGCTCATCTTCTATCTCATCCTCATCAACCGTTGCTTGCTCTTCGCTTCCCTCTTCCGTCTCAGCCGCGTCTTCTTCCGGCTCCTCGCTTTCACCGCTCAACTCGTTCTCGACGCTGCCCGCTTCTTCAGCCGGCTGTTCGTCCGCATCAACAATTTCACTTCCCTGGATATCCTGGATGATATCCGTTACTTCAAGCGTCACCAACTCCTGCCAAGGCCAAATAACAAAATCTCCCAGGTCTGCACGGTGGAAATAATTAGTTATTTCATAATCACTGTAAGCATTATCATATATAAGCGTATCTGAAGTCAGTCCTTTATTTGTATACATCTTTTCAAGCATCGCCGCATCTTCACCCGGCTCGTCGCTTGGCTGCAAAATTACCTGCGCACGCTTTTCAAATGCGTCCTTTACCACCATTCTCACATTCATCGTGTTCATGGCAGTGTAATAACCTACAACAATCAGCGCAATAACAACCGCTAAAACTACAATTCTGGAAAAAACATAGAGGGCTCCTTTGCCAATTGCTATGGCAACTTTTTTCCCCTTAGACATTGACCCTGCCCCCCTGTTGCTACTTTTCCCTCGGCTTCATTGTGGGGAACAACAGTACATCCCGAATAGAGTGGCTGTTTGTAAAAAGCATAACCATCCGGTCTATCCCAATTCCCATTCCGCCTGTCGGCGGCATCGCATATTCCAGCGCAGCAACAAAATCGTCGTCCATCGTATTTGCTTCAAGGTCTCCTGCTTCGCGCTTTTTCATCTGGTCCAAAAAACGTTCCCGCTGGTCTTCCGGGTCGTTTAGCTCGGAAAACGCATTGGCCAGCTCCCGCCTTGTAATAAATAGCTCAAATCTTTCCGTAAGCCAAGGTTCGTCTGCTTTTTTCTTGGCAAGCGGAGATACATCCACGGGGTAGTCGCATATAAACGTCGGCTGAACAAGCTTTTCTTCCACCTTTTGCTCAAACGCTTCATTGAGCAGCATGCCGCGCGTTGGCGTGCCCTCAAAATGGATTCCCGCTTCCTTTGCCAGCGCTCTGGCCTGTTCGTCCGTTTCTACAGCGCCAAAATCAACTCCCGTATATTCTTTTACCGCGTCTACCATGGTCATACGCTTCCATGGGGCAGCAAGGCTTATCTCATCGTCTCCATACAGGAGCGTTTGTCCGCCCGTTACTTTTTCCGCGCAGTACAAAAACAATTCCTCACAAAGGTCCATCATGCCTTTGTAGTCGGTATACGCCTCGTACAGCTCAACTGTGGTGAACTCCGGATTGTGGCGCGTATCCATTCCTTCGTTGCGGAATATACGCCCAATTTCATATACCTTCTCAAACCCTCCTACAATGAGCCTCTTCAAGTGCAGCTCCGTCGCAATCCGAAGGTACATATCCATATGCAGCGTGTTGTGGTGCGTAATAAACGGACGCGCAGCAGCGCCGCCGGCATTATCCTGTAAAATGGGTGTTTCTACCTCAATATAGCCTTTTTCATCCAAAAAGTCGCGGATGGCTTTAATAATTTTCGAGCGCTTATAAAACGTTTCCTTCACATCAGGGTTAACAATCAAATCCACATAGCGCTGCCGATACCTAAGATCGGTGTCTTTCAATCCATGCCATTTTTCCGGAAGCGGCAAAAGGGATTTCGAAAGAAGTGTTACGCTGTGCGCCTTTACGGATATCTCTCCGGCCTTTGTGCGGAATGCCTCTCCAAAAACGCCGACAATATCGCCAATATCCATTTTTTTATACTCTGCATAAACGTCATCGCCCAAAACATCCTTACGCGCATACACCTGTATTTGCCCTTTTCCATCCAAAATATGAAAAAAGCTCGCCTTGCCCATAATTCGCTTAGAAACAATCCGCCCGGCAACCGAAACATCCTTGCCTTCATATTCGTCAAAACGGTCTACTATTTCTGTAGAAGAATGCGTTTGGTCATAATTTGTAATTTGATAAGGATCTTTTCCTTCTTCCCTGAGCGCGCCAAGCTTCTCGCGCCTTATCCGAAGAATTTCATTCAAATCCTGTGTTTCCGTATTGTTCGCCTGCTGGTCAGCCATGCGCCCTCCTCATTCACCTGTGGATATCCAAAACCTTAAACTTCGTGACGCCGCCCGGCGTTTCCACCTTAACGACATTGCCTACTTTTTTTCCGATCAGCGCTTTGCCCACCGGAGATTCATTCGAAATACGGTTCTTAGACAAATCCGCTTCCGCCGAGCCGACGATCTGGTATTCAACCTCTTCGTCGAATTCCTTATCCAGCAATTTTACCACTGTGCCAACGTTGACTTTTTTCAGGTCTACCTCGTCCTCGTCCACAACAACAGCGCTTTTCAGCATTTTTTCCAGCGAAACGATTTCACCTTCAATGCGCGCTTGCTCATTCTTTGCTTCGTCGTATTCGGCATTTTCAGAGAGATCGCCAAACCCGCGCGCAACCT
>JBMNTU010000089.1:0-8661 GCA_050945895.1 Christensenellaceae bacterium
AGAGGAAGGGTTTGTTTGTGCCAAAATCACAGGTGCAAGCGGCTTGTTTTTGTTGCCGGAGATCTGACCTTATACAAGCGGCAATAAGGCTTGGGATACAACAAAACCGTTAGAAAAGAGGAATGAAACAAGACGGAATGATGGATGCGGCTATTGTTGAACCGAGCGGGCATGTGTCATGTTTTTCTTCCGGCGTATTCATCATTTGGAAGTATACGCTATATATATGTATGCGATCGGCAGCAATATCGGCGTAATGAAGCTGTCTGTCGTAAATACGAAGTTCTACACAACACTGATGTATATGATCGCCAGGATTATGGCGGCCATTGCCGTCTCTGTTATTGGCGGATGCAGCCTTTCGGGCGGCGCGGGCTTGGTGTTGCGTACGGCGGTGGGCGCACTTATCATAGCGGTCATACGAAACGGCATGAACCCTTTGAACGTTTCTACACATTTGCAGAAAATTACAATTGGCGTTATTATAATTGTAGCCGTACTTGCAGATTTGCTGAAGTACAGGAAGAAAGTCTAACATTTATTCGGAAAATAATAGAGAGCATTCAATAAGGAGGAAAATTTAATGAAATCTATCGTATTTGATTCACCAGGAAAATTCAGGTTTGAAGACAGGCCCAAGCCGCAAATCAAAAAACCGACCGATGTGCTTTTGAAGGTGCGTGGAATTGGTATTTGCGGAACAGAGCTGCACATACTTCACCCTGATGCAATCCATCCGTCTATCCCTGGCATTATTTTGGGGCATGAGTACACGGCGGAAGTGGAAGAAGTCGGTTCTGCTGTAACGGAATTCAAGCCGGGCGATACGGTGATCGTAGACCCGCATCCGTCCTGCGGCGTATGCGAGTTTTGCCGCGAAGACCGCCCAGACCGCTGCACCGAGCTTTACTTCCCCGCAGACCATCCGGAATTTGCCAACCACCCAATTACGGCCGGCATCTTTAAAGACGGCGCGCATACAAACTATATTGTTGCTCCGGCAAATTCGCTGTACCATATCAGCCCGGATGTACCGTTTGAGCAGGCAGCGCTTGCAGAGCCTATCGCCTGCGTGGCATGCGCAGTCGAAAAACTGCATGTAAAAAATGGAGATGTTGCCAGCGTGCTGGGCGCAGGCCCGATCGGCCTTCTGTTTATAGCGCTGCTAAAGATGAACGGCGCATCCAAAATTATCGTATCGGAACCATCCGAATACAGGCGAAAAAAAGCGCTGGAATGCGGCGCGGATATCGTTGTAGATCCGACGAAGGAAGATATCAAAGCTGTTGTTATGCGTGAGACAAATAATGACGGCGTCGATGTTTCCGTTGAATGCGTGGGGCAGATGTTTGCAACGGCTTGTGACCTTGCGCGCAACAACGGCAAGGTAATGCAGTTTGGCCACGACGAAATTGCGACGCCCCAGATTAACGTGGGCCAGCTGATTGTGCGCAAAGACCTGGAGATCCATGGTGCGTTTATTGGCAAGTATATGTTTAAACGGGTTGCAGAGCTGATTGAAAGCGGCAAGCTTCCGCTGGATGTTATTGCGTCCCATGTGATTCCGCTGTCCCGCTTCCAGGATGCGCTCGACCTGTTGCGCGCAGGGCAGGCGCTTAAAGTGGTAATTGTCCCTGAGCCGGAAGACGCCTAAACTTCACATATATTCCAAATTCCACTACGGAAAAGACCGGCCCGCCTGCATTGCAGACGGGCCTGTCTTTGTGCAGAGACGTGCTGCGCGCAACATAAAAAAGAAGCAAATTCATAAAGGCAGCCTTTACAGCGGAATGTAATTAATTGAAAAAAAGTGTCACTCAAAAATATTAGCGTTCGATGCTCCGGCAGGTCGTTCCCATATTGATGGAAACGTCTATAAGCGTTTGGAGCGGCGGGGGCGTTGTTTCAGAACGGATGATATTATCGAACGCGGCCGCCGATATGGCGACAGTGTCCTGCTTGATGGAGGTAATTACCGGGAAAAAATTATCGAGGTTGATTCCGTCATACCCGCAAATGGAGAACTCTTCCGGAACCTTTACCCCAAGGGAATTGGCGCGGAGAATAACGCCTTGCGCGTTTTGGTCGTTTGAAGTAATGATTGCCGTTGGCTTATCGGGCAAAGAATGAAAATAGTCGAACGCCTCGATTCCGCTTGTAACGGAATAATTGCCGCGCTTGATGTAGTGCTCCGGAACCTCGAGGTTCAGCTTTTTCATGGCAAGAAGAAAGCTGTTCAGCCTTTCGCGTGCGGAAAGGATGGTCATGGGGCCTGTTACAAAGCCAATTTTCCGGTGGTTCAGGTTATACAGATATTCCACAAGCAAAGACATTCCCTTTTCGTGGTCTGCCTTTACGGAATAGCATTTCTTGTCTTTAAACCCCTCCCGGTCGATTACCACAACAGGAAACGCGGGCACCTTGCCGTCCGCCCCCAGAGAATCGCGCGTAGAACCGGCGGTGTAGATAATGCCGGATACGCGGATGCTTTTGCAGTAGTTGTAGAATTTCATTTCGCGATCAAAGCTGTCTTCCGCGTCGCACACAAGCATTGTGTAGTTGTTTTCAAAAGCAATGTTGTTCAGGTGCTTGATAATACTGATGTAAAAAGGGTTGGCCATATCGTACACAAATAACGCGATCGAATTTGCCTGTCCGGAAAACAGGTTTTTTGCAGACTGGTTGGGCACATAGTCGTACTCTTCCACGACATCCATAACCTTTTTACGAACCGCCTCCGTTGTTGATTCGGGCGAATTCAACACGCGCGAAACGGTGGCAGTGGAAACGCCCGCCAGCTGCGCGATCTGCCTTATGCCAAAAAATTTTTTTCCATTTGCATCGGCCATTTCTCTTTGTCCATCTTTCTGTACAAAATGCACCGGGCGGTATACCTGGCGCACATATTTGTAACAAGTTAAGCTAATGATATTATAGCAAAAGAATTGCGTATAGGAAAGGCTTTTTTCGAAAATAGCGCTGCCTGTTCAGATTTGATACACAGTATTGCCGCCATAAAAATTATGCGCCGCAAAACATAATAACCGGAAAAAAACGATTGACTTTCCAGTCTGTTTTTGATACATTTGTTACACATTTTACAGCGTATTGACTAAACGTAGGCCGCTTGCGCGACCAAAAAATGTGCGCTGTACAAGGTGAATCGGCCCTTTGGGCCGAGAGAGGGTGCCCTGGGGTACAAGGTGAATCGGCCCTTTGGGCCGAGAGAAGGTCCTCTGGGGGATAGCAGTTTGTTGCAAATGGTCATAACCTGTCATTTGACCGCGCGCAGCATACAGCCTACATATGATTTTTATTTATATGGCTGTACAAACTGCAATAAAACAGGAGGGGTGTACATGTATTCTATTCGTCTGAGATAAGCTCGTAGAACTTGTTTTTAAGCTGGTTTTGTGTTGCTTTTTTTGACGAATGGTTTACCGATCGCTCCTGTGTATCTGTTTGTCATTGTATTGCAGCCAAATCCGGTAAGGGGCTGCATTTTTAATTGCAGAGAAAAGGAATGCAACATGACAAACACAAATTGGAAAAAAAGCTTTTTTACAATATGGACCGGGCAGGCAATTTCGCAGATTACGAGCGGCGTGCTGCAAATGGCGCTGATCTGGTACATTACGTTTCAGACGAATTCGGCGGCGGTGCTGTCTTTGGCATCTATCATTGCATTTTTGCCGCAGGCCATCCTCGGGCCGTTTATTGGTGTG
The DNA here is from genome assembly GCA_050945895.1 of Christensenellaceae bacterium. GTDB lineage: Bacteria > Bacillota > Clostridia > Christensenellales > Christensenellaceae > JBMNTU01. Next base: position 3,726 of record JBMNTU010000089.1, read on the forward strand.
TTGATCGACCGGTGGGACCGCAAAAAGATCATGATCCTTTCCGACCTTTTTATTGCAGCGGTCGCGGGCGTACTGGCGGTTTTTGGCCTGCTTGGGGAAATACCCGTATCAGGGGTACTGGTTGTGCTGGGCATTCGGAGCATAGGCACGGCGTTCCACAGTCCGTCGCTTTCGGCAGTTACGCCGCTGATCGTTCCCGAGAACAGCCTGACAAAGTATGCGGGGTATTCGCAATCCTTAACGAGCATCAGCCTAATATTGAGTCCGGCGCTGGCGGCTGTGCTGTATGCAAACTGGAGCTTGCCGCAAATTATATCGATCGATATCATCGGCGCGATCATTGCCAGCATTACAGTGGCGGCAACGCATATCCCCAAGCTAGAGCGTGCAAATACAGGAAAGGCCGAAAGGCCGCACTTTATGGGTGAATTCAAAGAGGGGCTGAAGGTGCTATATGCGCAAAAGGGGCTTTTTTACCTGCTTTGGATCGGCGTGGTGTTTATGGTTGTCTTTATGCCCATCAATGCGCTCTTTCCGCTGATGAGCCTGGATTACTTTGGCGGAACGACGGTGCATGCGTCGGTTGCGGAATCTGTTTTTGCGGTAGGCATGCTGGTGGGCGGCTTGCTGCTGGGCACGACAGGCGGCTTTAAAAACCGCATCATTTCGTTTATGCTGGCCATATTTATTATGGGCGGGGCGCTGCTTATATCGGGATTTTTGCCGCCGCAGGGATTTGTAGTTTTTGCAATATGCTGCGCCATAATGGGGCTGACTGTTCCGTTTTATGGGGGAATCAGCACAGCGCTTTACCAGGAAAAGATTGCCCCGGAATATTTGGGGCGGGTTTTTTCGCTCAGCACAAGTTTGATGTCGCTTGCGATGCCCATTGGCCTCGTGTTTTCCGGGCTGTTTGCGGATGGCGTGGGCGTTAATCGGTGGTTTTTCTTTTCGGGAATTGCCATGATGGGGATATCCTTCCTATGTATGCTGATACCCGCTGTGCGAAAGCTGGACAGCAACCGGAAAACCGCCGCTCCGGAAAAAATGCAGCCCGAAGAATGATTTCTTCGGGCTGCACCTGCTATGCTGCGGCTAAAGTACCTTTGCTATAATTTGCACCAGGTTGAAGTAATTCCCGCCTTCGGCGCGCATCATATCGATGTCGTTTTTGGCGTAGGGATTGTCGCACAAAAGCCACTCGTCCCAAGCCTGTTTGCATACGTCCATTTCCCGGCACACCTCAACCTTAACGGCAGGCGTTTTTGAAAACAAATCTGCCCACCAGTCGCATGTGTAGAAGTTCATGTCGTCTACCCAGTAAGGGGCGAGTTCTTCCGGAATGGCGCCCAAAAGGTCTTTTTTTAGCCCGGGAACGGCAACCGCAATATGTCCGCCCTTTTTTACGAATGGAACGAGTGAAGGAAGCATTTGCTCATTGTTTCCATAATAGTGGTACGAATCCACGCTAAACAGGATATCGAAGTACCCGTGCGCAAACGGAAGGCCCTTTTGCGCGTCCGCGCGTACGGGAAATATCTGGTCATCCAGCCCGAGCGATGAAAAACGCCGGTGATTGTCGGTAGGGTCGATCCACAGGTCTGCTGCGACGACATTTGCATTACATTTTTCTGCAAGCAGAATGCTGGAAATTCCCATGCCGCAGCCAAGGTCCAGTACGCGGTCATTTTTACCGATTTCCAGAAAAGAGGCCATTTCTTCGGCAACTCGCATAGCGTTTGGGCCCATCATTGTTTGGAGCAAAAATTCTTTATTAAACTGGTCGGTATATGGTTGTTTCATTGATGTATCCTTTCTTATTTGCACTTTTAAATGAAAAAAGAATGTTGTGCACTGCTTGGAGAAATAAAAAAATGCGGCAGCAAAGCCGCATTTTCAAAAACGCATAAATTACAGATTTCTGAACAAGGCGGCATTGCACAACAAACACAGAGCACAATTTTTACGGGCGCTCCGGCATTGTCTTTTTTGTAATTGCCCTATTCAGATACGGACATTCATACACATCCATCGTATTATTTTTTGACGGCAATTTGCCAGCCAAAATTCCAGCTAATTCTAGCACGCCGCATAGGCTAAGTCAAGAATGCTTACAAAAGCGAGGTCAGTCGAATTTCAAAAGATTCAAGCCGATTTCCTGGCTAAATGCCCGGTCTGCTTTGCCTGCAATTTCTGTAACGGTCAATTCGGCGGTGGCGCTGACATGGGCTTCGTTCAGGTGCCCGCCGTATACGCCAGCCTGGGCGTCGGCGACGGACATATGGAGATGCAGATAGGTTTCCCCGTCCATAGTTGAAACCGTGCCCACAAGAGACACGATCTCCATGTTTTTTTCGACCGTATTTTTCGTATACACCTTTGTTTGAGGGTCAAAAAGCCCTAAAACGGCCCGATTTACAGCACCTAGGCCGCTGACAGAGGCGAGGAAAACGTGCTCTTTTTCGGCAAACGCTTTTAGCGATGAAACGATTTCGTCTCCCGGATCCAGCCGGATGACCCATGTGGTATCAAATTTTTTATATTCCATTTTTCCTCCTGTTTTGTACGCTGCCTGAAATAATTGTATGGAACCAGACTCTATGCAGATTATAGCTTTCGGGGAAAGTTTTTTCAATATACAAATGGTTTATTAAAAGTATATAATATTTACACAGGAAAAACGCTGCTAGGTAAAAACACCCGTTCTACTCTTTAAAAACAAATCAACCGGAGTACAAATCATCAATACCTGCTTATAAAGATTGGTGGAACAAATATTATACAGGCCGAAAAAACATGTACCACACAGCAAAGACTGTAATAGAATTGGCCTGTATTGACTGTCCGTAATATATAGGAGGATGATAATGAAAACGATTGCGATTATTGGAACAGGCCAGGGCTTTGGCTATTCTGTTGCAAAAACATTTGGGAAGCAGGGCTATAACGTAGCAATGATTTCCCGCAGCAAAATCAAGCTGGAGACATTCTCCTATTACCTGCAGCAAGCAGGGATCAACGCAAAGGGTTTTGAAGGCAGCATGCTGGACCGGACGTCGTTAAAACGGTCGCTAGAACAGGCGGAGGAACACTTTGGAGCGATTGATGTGTTGGAGTATAGCCCGGTCATGAATCTAACAAAACCGTTGGATGTACTGGAAATGGACGAACGGTCGTTTGGAGAAGCGGTGGACCATATGCTTTCCGGAGCGATTACAGCAGTAAACCACGTTTTGCCTGCGATGCTGGAAATGCGTCAGGGAACGCTGATTTTTACTTCAGGCCTTTCTGCAACAACGACCGTTCCGCAAATGGACCACTGCCTGATAGCGACTGCTGCACTCTCTAAATATGCAGAGCTGCTTCATGCAGAGCTCAAAGGTCGGGGCGTCCATTCTGCATTGTTTTCGCTTGAATGGTCTAAAACGGGGTCGCCTTACGAGCCGGATGCGGCGGCTGAGCACCTATACAATACTGTTTTTCTGGAAAGGGAAAATGCGGTGGAACCCTATCTATGCAATGGATTTTAAGGAGTGAGCTACGCTGCATAGAACGAGTGTTGCACAAAAAAACGACATAACAGAACGACTGTTCTTCGGAGCGCTTCCGTTCATATTTTGCAGCAGGTCTGCCCTTCGAATAAATCAACACCAATAATAGACTGCTGCGGCGGCTTAATTGTTTCAAAGTTGACTATAAAATCAAAAATCGCATGGGAAAGCGCTTTTGTGTTTTGCCGTATAGTTGTTATTTGCGGGAAAAAATCGCTGGGGTCAATGCCGTCTATACCGCAAATAGAGTATTTCTCAGGAATTTTTACACCGCAAGAGTTGGCTTTTAAAATAAACCCTTTTGCCATGTTGTCGTCTGCTGCAATAAGCGCTGTTGGCGGAGTCTCAAGGGATTCATAATAGTCAAAGGCATCCATTCCGGCAGTCTGAGAGAAGTCGCCCCGAAATATATATTGCTTGCGGAAGGGAATATTGTACTTACTAAGGCTTGCTTTGTAGCTGGCATACCGTTCTACGGCGGAGGACATATAATCGGGTCCGCATATAAAACCGATTTCTTTGTGCCCAAGATTATGCAGGTATTCGACAAGCAGGCTGATGCCCTGTTTGTGGTCGGATTTTACAGAATAGCAGTTAAGCCCGCTGGGCGTGTCGCGGTCCAAAAGCACGATGGGAATATGGCTGGAGGTTTCTTCCAGCGTATCGTTGATATGTTCGTACCAGCCCTCTACCCAGCCCTCCGTCAGTACAATACCTGTGACCCGTATGCTTCGGCAATGCTGGTAGTAGGTCAACTCGCGTTCGATGGATGTTCCCGTATCACAAATCATCAGGGTCATACCGTTTTCAAGCGCAAGCTGGTTCAGGTGCTGGATAATGCTTACATAAAACGGAATGCGCAGGTCAAAAACCATGAAACCAATTGAATTGGAGGAACCGCTGATAAAATTGCGGGCAATTTGGTTGGGTACATAATTATTCTGTTTTATGATGTTCATAACCTTTTCGTATGTTTCTTGCGACGTGACCTCGGGGGTATTGATGACCCGGGAAACGGTTGCGGTAGAGACGCCGGCAAGTTTCGCGATATCTCTTATACCCAAGTTTTTTCCGTAGCTGCTCTTCATTCGAACACTCCTTTTTCGATCAGGCCGCAAAAGGTATGATATTTGGATTTACCAATCTGCAATATTGAAATACCTATTCTTAATATCAAATTTCTTTCCGCACCCAATTATTTGTCTTACTAGCATAAAATAACATACTTTTTTTGTAATTTGCATACTTTTTGAAAAAAAACTATTTTTTGCTATTGACAAATCAATATTTCTTAGTATAATATATAGGCATACAAAGTGTAAACGGTTACATTTACACGAATTGGATAAATTTTTCACTCATAAAAAAATTGAATGATTGAAAAG
>JBMNTU010000090.1:0-8467 GCA_050945895.1 Christensenellaceae bacterium
CTTGTCGCAAAAACCCTTTTCAACAATGACGCTTCAGTGATATGATGTTGTCATAGATACGAAAAACAAATGTCATTATATCTTTTGTAAAAGGCTCTTGCTTGCCAACGTTTACTTGACACTAACTAGCGGCACAAGCGAGTTTGTTGAAACTCCAAAAATATGATATAATAAATCCATGTTTGGGTATATAACCCCTTATGTGGGAGAACTGAAAGTCCGCGAATACGAGCTATACCAGACGTACTATTGTGGATTGTGCAGCGTGTTGAAGAAAAAGTACAATAAAACGTCTATTTTGAATTACGACTGCACATTTATCTATCTTTTGGGAGATGCGCTAAAAAACGAGCAGGCAGGCGAGGCGGCCCCGTATGCATGCAGGCTGCACCCCATACGGAAAAGAAATGCGCTGGTGACGGAGGCCGCCGGTTATGCGGCGGACATCAACGCGCTGATGGGGCATGCAAAAATAGAAGACGATGCGCGGGACGGTCGGTTCCGGGCAAAGCTGCTTTTGCCTTTTTACAAAAGGCTGTATAAAAAAGCAAGGGAAAGCCAGCCGCTGATTTATGGCAAAATGCTGGAGATGTCGGAAGGCCTTACCCGGCTGGAGCAGGAAAAATCTGCGGATACGGACGCCACGGCGCATACATATGCCCAGCTTTTCGGCGGCGTATTGATGGAATTGGATTTGATGCAGTCCCATATTTTGTACGATTTTGGCTATAGCCTAGGCCGCTGGGTATACCTTGTGGACGCGTACGACGACATAAAAAGGGATATCCGGCAGGGGGACTACAATGTTTTTGTAGAAAAGTATAAGCTTTCCGGAGACGGAGAGGTTCCCGAAGAGGTGAAGAAAGCCGCAGAGTTTTCGCTTTTTTATGCCTTGGGGAATGCCGCGCAGGAGTTTTCCAGACTGGAGATCAAAAAAAATAAAAGTATACTGGAAAATATTGTATATTACGGATTAAAGGATCGGACGAATAAAGTATTAGAAGGAAAAATGGATGAACCCATACGAAGTCTTGGGCGTTAGCGAGCATGCTACGGATGAAGAGATAAAAAAAGCCTACAGGCAGCTTGTAAAGAAGTACCATCCGGACCGGTTTGCAAAAGAACCGGAAAAGCAGGCGGCTGCGGCGGAAAAGCTAAAGCAGGTGAACGCCGCGTACGACATGATAACAAAAATACGCCAGGGCACTTATAACTGGAGCGGCGCGCCGCAATTTGCGGAGATTCGCGCGGCGTTGCAGCGGGGCGACCTTACAACGGCGGAGGCGATGCTCTCGCGCATGAGCGAGCGCCCGGCAGAGTGGCACTACCTAAAGGGGATATTATTGTTCCGGCGCGGCTGGTACGACGGCGCAGCGCAGCACTTTGCGCAGGCGCACCAGATGGAGCCGGATAACCAGGAATACGAACAGGCGCTTCGCTCCATGAACCAGATGGCGGGCGGCTATGCAGATTTTGGCGATGTGGACCTTTCGGGCGGAAGGTCGAGCATGATGTGCAGGATATGCGCCTGCGGCGCGGCCGCAATGTGCTGCTTGGGTGGGAACATCTGGTGTTGGCCGTGTTTCTGCTTCTGATGGACAGCCTAAAAACCTGGAGGATACGATTTGTATACTGGATACCAGAATAAAACGCATAGGGGAAGCGCTGCCGTTATGTTTTCGGCGCTGTCGCTGCTTTTTGTATGTATGGCAAATGTTTTGCCTGTTTTGCGCATTACCTGCTTTTTTATATGTTCCATGTTTATTATGGGTATTATGCTGGAGGGGATGACGGTATCCGCATTTCTATCGTTTGCGGCGGTGTTGTTTCTGGGTTTTATGATTGTGCCGGATAAGGCGGGCATGTTCCCGTACCTGTTTTTTTTCGGCCATTATGGAATATTCAAATCGTTTGTGGACGGCAGCGGCGACCGGGGCCGCGCGCTGGCGCTGAAGCTGGTGTATTACAATATTGGAATGGCGCTTATTCACTTTTTCGGCGGCGGGTTTTTTACGGCGCAGTGGGCTTTTTTGGGCATCCCATGGTGGGGGATGCTGATTGCCGGCGAAGCAGTCTTCTTGCTTTACGACTGGGCGTTTTCGAAAATTGCGGCGGCATATTATGCGAATATGCGCAACCGGCTGGTGGGCGCGGGGCGCCACTGATTGAGAAAATGAAGGAGGAAATGTATGAACAGCGCAATGTTTGAAGCGGCTTCGTTTGCAATGCGTTACTGGTTCATATTTGTGGTGGTTGGAATACTGATTGCCATGATTTATATTTCCTATAAAGAAATTCGCGAGAAACGCCAGGTTTTGAGCGAAATGGGCAGGTATAGCGGCTACCTCGAAATCGTGGGAGGCCCCAAGGCCTATATTGGAGACCGCTTTGGCATTGCAGACGAAAATACGATTGGCAGCGCCAGAAACATGGACATTTCCATTCCCGAAAAGGGCATTTTGAAAAAGCATGCGTTGCTGTATAAGCAGGGCGAAGAGATCGTCCTCCAGCCGATGGAAAAAGCGCAGACAAAAATCAACGACCGCCGCGCGGTTTCGGCGCATGCGCTCAAAACAGGCGATATCATTACCTTCGGCAATGTGGACATGCGCGTGTACATCAAACGGAAGAGGCTACAGTATGACGATTAGAAAATACGGCGCGGGCATCGTGCTTACACTGATGATACTGTTTCTGCTTTCCGCCATGCTTCTGCTGGCGTTTTCGGACGGCGGGTTTGACCAAAATGCGGTTCTTGTGGCGGTGGTGTTTGGCGCGGCTATTGTGCTGCAATACAATATCCTTAAAACGGCGTTCCGGCACATCGACCGCTTTGCATTGCTTGTGGCGGATTTTTTGTGCATCCTTAGCGTGGTGATGATGTACAGGCTGGACGGAAGCATCCCCACGCGCCAGTTGACGTTTATACTGGTGGGAAACATCGTCATGATTATTACGATGCTCGTAATAAAACGGACGCACAATTTTGGAAAAGCGAATACGGTGTTCATGGTTTTGGGCATTGGCATGCTGATGCTGACGTTTGCGATGGCAAACGTCATTGGCGGCGCAAAAAACTGGCTGAGCATCGGCGGTTTTACCATCCAGCCCAGCGAATTCGTAAAAATACTGTTTTTGATTGTAAGCGCCTATTACCTGTCCGCCAAAAAACGCAAGCGTGAGATGTGGCCGTATTTTGTGTTTACAATCCTTTGCGTGGGCATCCTTGTTATGTCGCGCGATTTGGGCGCGGCGCTGCTGTTTGCAGGAACGTTTCTCATTGTATTCTTTGTGGCTACGGGAAATATCCTCATAACCCTGGGCAGCGTGGCGGCGTTTGCGGGCGGCGCGTACCTTGCCTATAAAATTTTTCCGCATGTGCGTACGCGCGTGGAAATATGGCAGGACCCGTGGGCGACGTACAACGACAACGGCTACCAGGTGGTGCAGGGGCTGCTTGCCATTGCCAGCGGCGGCATGATTGGCACCGGCCTGGGCTTGGGCATGCCCGAGACAGTACCAATGGTGCATACGGACTATATCTTCGCAGCAATTTGCGAGGAATTCGGCATCATCGTCGCCATCGCCATCATTGCGATGTACCTGGTGTTTGTTATCCGCGGAATACTCATTGCAATGGACGCGCGCGCCAAGTTCGACAAGCTGCTGGTGTTTGGCGCGACCATCATGCTGGCGCTGCAAAGCTTTATCATTATGGCGGGCGTCACAAAGCTGATTCCGTTAACGGGTATTACGCTGCCCTTTGTCAGTTACGGCGGAAGCTCTATGCTTTCTTCGATGATGCTGCTTGGGCTGATAGAAGGCGTGGCCCTTAAAAACGGTGAGCAGGACGAAGCGGAGCTGCGCGAGATGGGGGGCGGCATCGAGTGAAAAAGACAAACACAAAACGGAATATGCAGGCGATGCTTGTTGTGGCTGTCTTTATGTTTGTGCTTTTGGGGGGGTACCTTCTTTATACGACCGTTGCACATGGGGACGAGTGGTTTTCGTCGCCGTACAACCCGCGTATTTCGGCTGCGAACAACATCAAAAACGCCGGTGGTATTTACGACAGAAACGGCGTGCGGCTTGCATGGTCGGAGGGTGACGAACGCAAATACGCCCAAAACACAGATATGCGCCGGGCTGTTTCGCATATCGTGGGGGATGTATACGGTATGTCTGTGGGCGCGGAAAGCTATTTTGCCAAGTACCTGTACGGGTATGACCAGGGAATTATGGATAAATTCCTGGGCGCGGCGGCAGGCAGCGAAACGCGCGGAGGGGACGTCTACCTGACAATCGACGCAAACCTCTCGGAATATATTTATAACAATATGGATTATAACGGCGCGGCCGTGCTGATGAATTACCAGACGGGAGAAATTCTCGCAAGCGTAAGCGTACCGACATTTGACCCGGAAAACATCAAAAGCGATACGGACGACGCAGGCTCCAAATATGTTAACCGCGCCGTGCAGGGGCGGTATCCGCCCGGTTCCACAATGAAACTTGTGACGACGGCGTGCGCGGTTGAAAACGGCGTGACGACGCACGAAACAGACTGCACGGGTACGAAAACCATTGCGGGGCAGAAAATCACCTGCCCGACAAGCGGCGGGCATGGGCATGTGAACTTTGACAGCGCTTTTACACGCTCGTGCAATATTTATTATGCGGAACTGGCAAATTTGCTGGGAGAATCGAGCATGAAAAGCACAGCGGAGCGCATGGGGTTCAACCAGTCGTTCGATTTTACGGACATCAATGTTTCCAAAAGCAGCTACGAAGCGCCGAACAACGATGGAGACCTTGGCTGGGCGGGCATCGGCCAGTATAAAGACCTTGTCACGCCCATGCACAACATGCTCATTTCCGCCGGAGTTGCCAACGGCGGCACGGTAATGGAGCCAAAGACGCTGCTGGATGTGCGCTACGGCAGCCGCAGCGGGTATACGTTCCGCTCGAACACATACCGTTCTATCATGTCGTCCGGCACGGCGCAGCAGGTTGGCGTGCTCATGCGCCAAACGGTCGACCATGGCACGGCGACAAGCGCGAATATCGGCGGCGCAACGGTGTGCGGCAAGACGGGCACGGCGGAGTATTACGACAACGAAGCAGGCGCAGTCAAGAACCATTCTTGGTTTGTCGGGTACGTTGAGGACAGCAGTCATCCGCTTGCCATTGCGGTCATTCTGGAGGGCGCGGGGTTTGGTTCGGCGCACGCAACGCCGCTGGCAGGGCAGATATTCTCCAAAGCGATCGAGCTTGGCTACTGACGGCTATGAACGATACAATTGCAAAAAAACTGAAAAACCTTCCCAATACGCCCGGCGTATATATCATGCGGGACGCGGACAGCCATGTTATTTATGTAGGAAAGGCGCGCATCCTCAAAAACCGCGTGCGCCAGTATTTCAACAAGGATAAGAAAGACGCGAAGGTCGCGGCGATGGTATCGCACATTGCCGATCTGGAATACATCATTACCGATACCGAAATGGAAGCGCTGGTGCTGGAGAGCAACCTTATCAAGCGCTATCGCCCTTATTACAATATCATGCTCAAGGACGACAAGCATTTTCCGTACATTCGGGTAGATTTGAACGAGGACTTTCCGCGGTTTACGGTTGTGCGGAGCGTAAAGGACGACGGCGCGAAATACTTCGGGCCGTTTATTGCCGCGCATGTCATCAACGACGTTTTGGACCACATCTTCCGGCTGTACCCGCTGCGGAGCTGTAAGAAGGATATCCCCCGGGCAATCGAGCGGGGAGAGCGCCCCTGCCTGAACTATGAAATGGGGCGCTGCTGCGGGCCGTGCACAGGCAAGATAAGCAGGGAAGAATACATGGAAATGGTGAACGAGGTAATGGGCGTCATTTCCGGAGATAAAACGGGCCTGCGCAAGGAACTGGCGGAACGCATGGAGCAGGCGGCAGAAGACATGAATTACGAACTGGCAGCGTCGCTGCGGGACAGGATCAGGCTGCTCGACCGTATCCGCGAAAAGCAGAAAGCGGGCTTTCCGAACCTGGATGATAAAGATATATTTGGTTTGGAAACAGGCAGCGAGGTTGCAGTCGTGCAGGCGTTTTTATTTCGCGACGGCAAGCTGAATTATGCACAAAAATTCTATTTTGATTTTGGCGGAGAAGCGCCAGAAGAGATTATGAGCAGTTTTTTGATGCAGTATTATGCAGATAAGACGGGAATCCCCAAGCAGATCTATGTACGGCCCATGCCGGACGACGCTGCGCTTTTATCACAATGGCTTACCAGCAAACGCGGCTCCAAAGTGAAAATCATCCAGCCTTCGCGCGGGGACAACAACAAGCTTGCGCTGCTGGCGCAAAAAAACGCGCGGGACGCCATAAAAATAAAAGAGGGCATGCAAAAGCAACGGGAAAAGGCGGCAGCAAACCTTGCGGCGGCGCTGGGTATAGACCGTGTTTTATCGCGGATCGAATGCTACGACATTTCCAACACGCAGGGAACGGACAACGTGGCGTCGATGGTCGTGTTTACAGATGGAAAGCCCGATAAAAAGCAGTACCGCCGGTTTAAAATAAAAACGTTTGAGGGCGCGAACGACTTTGCTGCAATGAACGAGGTGGTAACGCGGCGGCTGGTGCGCGGGCTGCAAAGTGACGTGGCTTTTAAAACAATGCCCGACCTCATTATTATCGACGGCGGCAAAGGCCAGCTTTCGGCTGCGATGGACGCGCTTGCAAGCCTGGGGCTGGAGGATATTCCCATTGTCAGCTTAGCAAAAAAAGAAGAGGAAATTTTTGTTCCGTATATGCAGGATAGTATTTTGCTTAAAAAGGGCAGCCCGGAATTTCGCCTGGTAACAGGCATCCGCGACGAAGCGCACCGCTTTGCAATCACGTTTCACCGCCAGCTTCGCGAAAAGAGGCACCACAAGAGTGAGTTGGATTTGATAGAAGGCGTGGGTGATGTGCGCAAAAAGGTTCTTCTCAAGCACTTTGGCAGCCTGAAAAAGATCAAACAGGCGAGCTTGGAAGATATTGAAAACGTGAAGGGCATTCCAAAAAATGTGGCAAAGCAGGTATACGAAGCGCTGCACAAGGAATAAAAGAATAATCCGCACAGGTTATTGTATTCCTTTTAAAAACGACTCTGTCCATTCTAAATAGAAGACAAAACATCTTTCGGCTTTTTAAGATTCAAACGGTATATTTTGTGCTAACACCTTATCCAGTTCGCCATCTTGCGCAGAACAATAGAGACAAGCATTGTTGCGCCCTGCGTTTTTGGCAGCGTATAGGGCTGTGTCTGCACTGTGGACAAACGAATCGAACGTATAGTGGCGTGCGGTATCGTACGCCGCTACGCCAATACTGATGGTGACATGTAAATTATCCGGCTCGCTTCCCCAGTCGATCGATTCAACAATTTTGCATAATTGTTGTGCAATCTGCATTGCGCTGGATTCTTCTGTCCCAGGCAAAAAGGCACAAAATTCTTCGCCGCCGTAGCGGGCAAAAAGATCGACATCACGAAACGCCGCGGATAGGGTTTGGGCAACGGTTGCCAGCACTTTGTCGCCTGTCAGATGGCCGAATGTATCGTTTAACTTTTTAAAGTGATCCAAATCCATCATCAAAACAGCCATATCGCCTTTTTGTGAAGCGACCTTCCTGAAGGCAGGCTCTCCTTTTTTAAAAAAAGTGCCCCGATTAAGCAGCCCGGTCAGGGCGTCGCGCTCCGCCAGCTTGCTTACCTCGTCCAAAAGCTTTTTGGATTCTGTGACGTCATAAATCATGATGCAATTGCAAATCGTTTTGTTTTGGTGGCCCACAGGGGTTCTTGATATGCTGTAATATCGGAAATCGCCCAACTCGTCTTGTAAACGAAATGTCCAATTTTCTGTGTCTGTGTCCATGTCGGACCAGGGGATTCCTTCTATACTGTCTATGGGGGTACCTATACTGGCTGCCGCAAGCTGAGGGAAGAGCTTTTTTGCGGCGGCGTTCGCATCGATAAACCGTCCGTGCGGATCTGCCAGCACAAAAGCATCCTGCATGGTTTCAACGATTTTTTCCCGCGCAATGGGCGCAATCTGGAACAAACCCAACCGCAGGAAAGAATAACCAAGCAACACACAAGTTCCGCTCAACATCAATGATGTGATATCAAATGAAAGCAGGTGTGACCCAAGCACGTTGAAGGCATTTCCAATCCCCGGAATAGCCGTAGCAACAATGATGATTGCCGATTGCTTTTTGTGTAGAGCGTCGCCTTTACGGTGGTAGTAAATTGCAAAAGCAACGGCACATAAGGTCAGGATATACGTGTAGATAAAGCCGATATAATAAATCACAGAACCTTGCGTCTCATAATGCGGAACGAGCACATCGGCCACATACGTAATATCTGTGTAGTAAAGCCAGTTCCATGGAAATGTGATGGCTAACACACACTGCGCAATGGGGACGGC
>JBMNTU010000091.1:0-8318 GCA_050945895.1 Christensenellaceae bacterium
AGCCCAATCGTCAGCATCAGCGACACGATGATCAGGTTTCTGCTGTGTGAAAAGTCCAGCTGCGCCTCCGCAAGCGTACGCAGGCCAATTGTCGCAATCATCCCAAACAATATCATCGATATGCCGCCCATGACCGCGCCGGGTATGGAGGACAAAAATATCGAAAATACCCCAAAAAAGCTGATTATGATGGCAAACACCGCCGCCATGCGCAGCGTTGCGGGGTTATAGTTTTTGGTAACTGCCAGCACGCCGGTGTTCTCGCCATAGGTCGTGTTGGCCGGCCCGCCCAAAAAGCCCGCTGCCATCGTTGCAATGCCGTCTCCCATCAACGTGCGCGGCAGTCCGGGGTCTTTGATGAAGTTTTTCCCCACCACAGCGCCGTTTGTGGTTATGTCGCCGATGTGCTCCATAAACGTTACGATGGCAACCGGCGCAATGATGCTAATGGCGCGGATATCAAACTTGGGAAGGAAAAATTCCGGCACCTTAAAGCCCAGCGCCGCGGTGTCCGCAAAGCCGGAAAAGTCTACCTGGCCCATCAGCGCCGCCACCAAATACCCCACAGCCAGCGCAATGATGATAGGAACCAGCTTAAAGAAGCCTTTGGCAAAGATAGAGATAACGACCATCGTTACTATCGTCACCGCCGCAATGACCCAGCGCATCCAAAGCACATCCGGAACAACGCCCCCTGCCGGCGCGCTGGTGATGTTGGAAAACGCCGTGGGCGCAAGCGTCAGCCCAATAACCATAATCATCGGCCCGACTACAACTGGCGAGAATACTTTCATTACACGCTCTGCCCCAACCAGCTTAACGATAAGCGCAATAATCAGGTATACGACCCCCGCGCTGATAATTCCCCCCGTTACATACGGCAGCGCCGCCTGGTAGGCCTCTGTCTGCATGAAGCCCTCCTGCGCTGTGTCTACGCCCGAAAACTGCGTCGCCGTAATAACGATGACCCCAATAAACGCAAAGCTGGAGCCAAGGAACACCGGCACTTTGCGCTTGGTAATGAGGTGGAAAATAATGGTGCCCACCCCCGCGCAGAAAATAGCGACCGACGGGTTGAGCCCCGTCAAAAGCGGTACCAACACCGTTGCGCCAAACATTGCAAACAGGTGCTGGAAGCCCAGTATAATGTTTTTACCCAATGAGTGCTGCTTTTTTGACAAATCCTCCATAAAACAATACCTCCTACTCCTCAATCAAATCCTCAGCGGCCTGCCGCCGCTTGTCCCTCCGCAAAACACGGAGCCAAACCATTGTACTGCTATATCATGCTCCGCCGCCCGCCTGCGAGATTTCCACACACTCCTCCCCATCGTATGCCGTTACTTTTACACAAATCATCTCGTCTTTTGCCGTCGGAACATTTTTTCCCACAAAATCTGCACGGATAGGCAGCTCTCTGTGTCCCCTGTCTACCAGCACGGCCAGCCGGATCGCATCCGGCCTGCCCATATCCATAATGGCGTCCATTGCGGCGCGCGCCGTGCGCCCCGTATACAGCACATCGTCCACCAGAATGACCTTTTTTCCGTCCACGTCGAACTCCGCCGGCATAACGACCGGCTGGGCAGATTTCTTAACCAGGTCGTCGCGGTAATAGGTGATGTCCAGCACGTGGATCGGAACCTCTACCCGCTCGATAGAGCGCAGGTTTTCCGCAATCTCTTGGGCGATGGATACGCCCCGGCGCTTGATCCCCACCAAAAGCAACACATCCGTATCGGGGATGTGCTCCAATATTTGGTGCGATATCCGCTTAAGCGCACGACGCATCTCGTCCCCGTTCATAATCACTTTTTTTATATCGGCTGCCGCCATATCCCTCTCCCCCTGTTACAGCCAAATTTCTGTAACAAAAAAACCTTGCATATCTACAGATACACAAAGCCACACCGAAAGGGAATCCCATTTTCCCTTTCTGCCGGTAAAACGCTCCGGCGCCCCCTTACGGCCTCTCTGTACCTGTTTAAAGGATCGTCATTTTCAATTGGTTCTTATTATAGCAAACCCGGCCTTTTTATTCAACTCTTATCCGGCCGATGCGCGTAATTTTTCAAGCACCTTTTCAAAATACGCCGGTAGCGGCGCTGTAAACGTCATTTCACTGCCCGTCACCGGATGCGCAAACCCCAGCCTGGCCGCATGCAGCAGCTGCCCCGAAAGGCTAAACGGGTCGGCCTGCTTTGTATAGAGCGCGTCCCCCACAACCGGATGGCCAATGTGCTTTAGGTGTACGCGAATCTGGTGGGTACGCCCAGTCAAAATATCTACCTCCAGCAGCGTATACTGCCCAAACCGCTCCAGCACACGGTAATTGGTGATCGCTTCCCGCCCCGCAGCCGCTACCGCCATTTTTTTGCGGTCTCTTTTGTCGCGGTCTATATTCGTATGCACCGTTCCGTTTTCCTGCCGGATATTGCCGTGTACAAGCGCGATATACGTCTTTTCGATCTCGCGTTTTTTGAGCATATCGGAAAGCGCGTTGTGCGCTGCGTCGCTTTTTGCAATGATAATCAGCCCGGAAGTGTCCTTATTCAGCCGGTGCACAATGCCCGGGCGCAGCTGCCCGCCAATGCCCGAAAGGTCTTTTATGTGGTACATCACAGCGTTAACAAGCGTACCGTCGGGGTTGCCCGCCGCCGGGTGGGTCACCATACCCTGCGGCTTATCGATGACCGCAATATGCTCGTCCTGATATACGATGTCGAGGGGAATATTCTGCGGGGTTGCCGCCGCTTCCTTCACCTCCGGAATGTCTACGGTTATGCTGTCTCCCGGCTTAGGCTTGGCGCCCGCTTTAACCTTTTTCCCGTTGAGCAAAACGCAGCCTTCCTCTATAAGGTTTTTGATGAACGAGCGGGTATGCGCCGGCATGTTTTCGCTCAAAAAAACATCCAGCCGCTGCCCGGCCCTGTCCACTACAAACTCATTCCTCCGGCTGTCCATCCGCTATTTCTTTCTTGTTTTTTCCTTTATCCCAAAACCAGATAATATATACCGCCAGCATAACCGCGCCGATGGATACAAAGCTGTCCGCAACATTGAATACGGCAAAGTCCACAAACGTAAATTCCAGCATGTCTACAACAAATCCCCTGAAAAAGCGGTCTACGACGTTGCCCAGCGCGCCGCCCGCAATAAAGGCCAGTGCAAGCATAAACAGGCGGGAACGGATGTTTTTAAACCGGAACATCAGGTAGATGATTACGCCTGCCAGCACCAGTGAAATGACACCCAGTATCCACGTTGCGCCGCTAAACATATTGAAGGCCGCGCCGGTATTTTCCACATAGGTAAAATCCATAAACCCGGGAATGAACTCCATCGTTTTGCCCGGCAGTTGCGTAAGCTGCGTAGCCGCGGCATATTTGACCAGCTGGTCAAACAAAACGATGCCCGCTATAAGCAGCATGTACCCTATCATATTGTTCTTTCTTTTCACACTCATACGAAACATTATAGCACAAAAAAAGCACCCGTTGGGTACTTTTTTATGCTATGCCGCCAGTCCGTCCGCAGCGCTGCAATCAGCGTGCCTCCGCCGCTTTACGGCTTTCTTTTTTTTCCTGCTTGAGGGCAATGTCCAGCTTAAACCACTTCCCTGCCGATATCAGCGCATATACGATTGTAACGGCCTCTGCGGCCAACGCAGAAAGCCACACTCCCGTTACGCCAAGTATGTTGGATAAAAGCAGCGCAAACACCGCAATAAGCACAAAGCCCCGCATCAGCGAAATGGTGAGCGACTGGCGCATTGCCAGCACCGACTGGAAGAAGTACGACATCACCACGTTGATGCCCATTGGAATGAACGCAATAAAGTAGACGCGTATACCGTTTTCCGTAATGCGCGCCAATTCTATGCTGTTTTCGCCGTTAAACGCCGCTGTAATCCATTCTGCGCCAAACAGCCCGACAAGATAAAACCCAATGCCCGCAGCCAGCGCGGCAACGACCGCCGTGCCCAGCGTGCTCTTAATCCGGCTCTTTTGCGCCGCGCCGTAATTTGTGCTGACAATAGGCTGCAGCGCCTGCCCCATCCCTGTGAAAATAGAATACGCCACAATGGATACGTTCGAAATAATTCCGTACGCGGCAACGCCGATGTTGCCGATCAGCCGCAGCATAATCATATTAAAAATGAGCACCACGATGCCTACCGAAAGCTCCACCACAAAGCTGGACGTACCGCCCGCAAATACATTTTTGACCATGCCGCCCGTAATGCGCGTGCGGGTCAGCTTCAACCCGGATTTTTTACTGGCGATAAACGGCAGCGTTATTCCCATTCCAACGATGGGCGAAAATGCCGTTGCAATGGCTGCGCCAAACATTCCCCATCCCCAAATATAAACGGTTACGTAGTCCATAACGATATTGAAAATGGACCCCGCCAGCATCGAAGCCATTGCCGCCTTGGGGCGCTCGATGTTCCGCATAAACGCCAAAAACACCTGGTTTAAAATAAACATGGGCGCAAACCCCAAAATGACCTGCAGGTATGTTTTGCAATGCCCGATCGTCTCTGCCGTCGCACCCAAAGCAAACGCGATGTTTTCCGAAAGGAACAGCCCCAAAAGCAAAAATACCAAGCCAACGGCCGCGCCGCCCAGCACAGCAAACGTAAAATAGCCTTCCGCTTTTTTTGTGTCGCCCATTCCCTTGGATACGGAATAGCTCGAGCAGCAGCCGATTCCAAACAAAAGCCCGACCGCCGTAATCAGCGAATAAATAGGAATGGCAATATTGAGCGCAGCCAGCGCCGTCTGTCCGATGCCATTTGCAATAAAAAATGTATCGGCCAGCACATATAGCGAAATCCCGATCATGCCAAGCACGCCGCTTACACAAAACCGCGCGTACAGCTTCCCGGTTTTTTCCTTGAGCAGGTTTTCCTTCAGCATGATTTAAACACCTCCTGTCATATATGCGGCTATCCTGTAAGATTTTTTCGTCTGGTGTTGACAGCCACAGTGAGTTATTATAAACTATCCAGCAACAGGAGAGTCAAGCAAAAAGGAGGAAAAAATGAAAAGTTATTTTTCCATTGGTGAAACAGCGCAAATCAACCATGTTCCCATCAAAACGCTGCGATATTACGACGAGATTGGTCTGCTTAAGCCTGCATATATTAATGAAGAGACCGGCTACCGCTACTATACGCCCGAGCAGTTCTACTTTATTGACGCCATCAAGTATGGCAAAATGCTCCGCCTTCCCTTAAAAGACATTGGAAAAATGATTAGCGACGAAAGCGGAAAAAACATGTACGAGCTGCTGTTGATGCAAAAAAAGCGTGCACAAGAGGAAATCGAAACGTTTCAAAAAATGCTTCGAAATATCGACCATACGCTGGACGACATGGCGTATGTCAAAAAGCACCGGGGCCAGGCAGAAGGATATGTGCGCGAAAAGCCGGATAAATACATCGTCGTTTCGTTTGCCAAAGAAAGCTTTGATATCGAAAGTATTGATATTCGACTCAAAAAGCTGATTTCCATAAAAGAATTCCAGCCCTACCTTACCTATCGCTACGGCTTTTTTGTCGATACAAAAGCCTTTATGGCAAACGAGGTCCGAATCGTCGCCGAATACATCGAGCTTTCGGAAAAACCGCCGCTGCCGCACGAAAGTTTGCACACGCTCGCAGTTTCCCAGTGCATGTGCTTTCAGCGCAAAATGCTGAGCAGCCACAACGATTTCCGCCTCATCCAGCAATATATCCGGCAAACAGGTTTTAACAGCGATTATATTGTCGCCGACGAAATCACCTACGAGTCGTCGTGGGAAGAGAGCATCTACGAGCTTTGCTTCGACTTGTAAAAACCGGTGTATTTATAAAGCAAGCGATTTAATTTCTACAAATAACCGGAGGTCAAAATGAAAAACACAGAAAAAGTAACTGTAACCCGTTTGGACGGGCTTCGCGTAGAAGCGCAGGCCCGAACCCACACCATAACGTTTGACGGCCCCAAAACCGCAGAAGGCGGAAATACGGCGCCGCTGCCCGGCGAAACGCTGTTGGCTTGCCTGGGCGCATGCCAGCAGATGGTCGCTACCTCGCTGGCAAAAAAAATGAACATCGACCTAAAGGGAATTCACAGCGAAATAGAAGGAGATACACAGCCCGAAGGCCCCCCTGCCTTTACGGAAATCCGCTTTCATATGTATTTCGACTCGGACGCCGACCAGAAAACGCTCGACCGCCTGGCCGACCTGGTAGAGAAAAACTGCCCCATCGAGCAAACGCTTTTAAACGGTGTTAAAGTCGTGCGGACGGGCGCATCGAAAAAGTAGCTTGGTCAAAAGCAAAAAGACCGGCAACACTGCCGGTCTTTTTATAATCTTCGTCTATTCTCCGATTTCAAACCGCTCTACAATGTGCTGCAGCATCTCCGACTGCCCGCTCATTTCCTGGCTTGCGGCAGACGTCTGCTGCGCTGTTGCGCTGTTTTGTTGTGTCACCTGGCTGACCTGCTCGATCCCTGCATTGATCTGCTCTATTTCCGTGCTTTGCGACCGCGCATAGCCGGCAATATCATTTACCAGCTGGTAGCTGCGGCCAATTCCCTCAACAATTTTTGCCAGCGACTGCGCTGCGCTTTCGGCAATTTCCACTCCCAGTTTCGATTTTTCATTCGAATCCGTTATCAGCGTGCTCGTCTCCTTTGCCGCATCTGCACTCTTTTGTGCAAGGTTGCGCACTTCGTCCGCAACAACGGCAAAGCCCTTGCCGTGTTCTCCGGCACGAGCCGCCTCAACCGCTGCATTCAGCGCCAATATATTGGTCTGGAATGCAATGTCGTCAATCGTTTTAATGATTTTATTGATGGAATCGCCTGCGTCTCCAATCTCCCGGACTGCCGTTGTCAGGTTTTCCATTTTTTGCGTGCCTTCTTCGGCGTCCGCTTGTATGCCGCTGGCAAGCCTTGCCGCATCTTCGGCAATTTCTGCGCTTTCTTTGGTTTTGTCCGTCACGTCGGATATGGAATCGGAGAGCTGCGCAATAGACGTAGTCTGCTCGATCGACCCCTGCGCAAGCGCAGACGCGCCGCTTGCCAGCTCTTTAGATCCAGCAAGCACCTGCTCTGTGGCCGCGCGAATCTGGTGCACCATACTTTTCAAGCTGTCCGCCATTTCAATCATTGCTTCGGCCATATGGTCGTTTTCTCCGCGTTTTTCTACCCTTACGGTCAGGTCTCCCCCCGCTATCTGCTCGAGCATTTCGACCTGTTTTTGCGTGCTGTTTACCATATCGTAAAACGCGTTTGTAAGAATACCGATTTCGTCGTCAGACTGGTAAGAAAGGTCTATGTCCATATCGCCCTCGGCAATTTTCCTCGACGCAACAGACAGCGCTTCAATTGGGTTTCCTACCGTCTTCCGGATATACCGCATAAAATACAATCCGGAACAAACGCTGAACCCGATGATAATGATCAGCGTAATCATCCCAAAAAATCCGGCGCTTGCGTTTACTTCATCTACCGAAATATCTACACCTGCCACGCCCACAATGCTTCCTGCGCTGTTAAAAACAGGCGCAAATCCGGAAACCATGTATCCAAACCCCTCAGAATTGTCAATATCCGTAACAGCAAACTGGCCGGTTTCGTATGCCATATCTGCTTCTTCTGCAAAAACGCCGTCCGGTTCCACTTCGCCCAAATAGCCGATTTCATCGTCTCCCGGTTTCCGTCCTTCCACAAAGTAGCGCCAATGGCCTTCTTCGTTTTTATTGATAACATAGAGGTACTCTACATCTGTACCCGTCTTTACCTGGTCGACATAGCTTTCCATTTCGTACCAGTAGTCGCTATGCTCCATCGTATCCATCGCTTCCTGCATCTTATCGCCGTTTACAGCATACGCCACTGCCTGCGCCATGGTACGGGCTTCTTCACCCTTTGCATCAATCACTTCATTCCTAAAAGAAAAATACCCGAAAACGCCGATTACAACAGTCCCTAAAACAATCATAACAAACGCCATGACTGCCGTTTTTGCCGAGACCGACTTGCTAGATTTTGCTTTGCTCATGCTCTACCCCTTAATATACGCAAACCCGGGCGCCCTCGCTATCCACACGGGGTGCCCAAGTAAAATACCATAGAATTATGGCCATTTTTGCTTTTATAGTTGTTGTATCGTTAATATTATACCATTCTTTATGATTATGGCAACTCTCCAAGCAAAACGTTAGTGTCAAGTAAACGTTGGCAAGCAAGAGCCTTTTACAAAAGATATAATGACATTTGTTTTTCGTATCTATGACAACATCATATCACTGAAGCGTCATT
>JBMNTU010000092.1:0-8218 GCA_050945895.1 Christensenellaceae bacterium
CGTTTACCATATTACTGCATACACTCCTTGATTGATTCTTTTCCAAAATCATTATATCAAGTGTGTATCTGTGGGAGGCGCCTTCTGGACGCCTCCCTTTTGCCAATGATTATTTTACACTAAGATTCTGCATACAAAAAAACCGCCCTTTCGGGCGGTTTTGCGTGCTTTGGAGTTTTAGCCCCGTACCAGATAGTTAAGCAAAAGGTTCAAATCCTCCGGTTCGGAAACGATCAAATCCAACTCGTCGATCTGTGCGTCTTTAAACATCTGCGTAAGCGCGATGTATTGGCACAGTGTGGATTTGAGGTTGAGCCTGTCCCCCTCTGAGGTAACCAGTTCTACTTTACCCTTGCAATCTTTCAAAACCTCGAAAAACTTTTGGGGCTCCGTGATGTTTTTAATTTTCACTCCTTTTCCCTCCTTAAAATAATATTGTGGGTTTGGGAGTAGTCTCTTTTTACTTAGGCTCCCAATTCGCAGTCTATCAAAAAACTGTCTATATGTCAATAATACCCGCTATTTTAAGTGTGAAAACAATTTGTTAACGAAATGGGCCGGCCAGGCGAAAGTCAATTTTGCGAAATGCCCCATTTTTCCCGCAGCCTTCCCGCTGTTCCGTCCTGCTCAAACTGATGTATGATGCGGTTGAACTCGCTTTGTACCGCGGTTTGCCCAGTGGGCAGCATAATGGCATATCCAACATCGAAAAGCGGCTCGGCCAATACGCGGAATCCTGCGTTTTCAAACTGTTGGGCAATGACCTCGGGCACAACCACCGCATTCAGCACTCCGTTGGAAATATCGATCATAATGCTTTCGTAATCCGTATAGCGCAATACCTCGTAGCTAAGGCTGCGCTCCTCCAGGAAATCCTCCACGCGGGAAATGGGAATGGTTGTGTTTAGCACACCCAGCTTGCCCCCCTGCATGTTTTCCAGCTTATCCAGCCGGGAATCTCCATGGGTAACCACAACTGCGCGGTCGTAGCAATAGGGTTCGGTCAACAAAAACCCGCTTACCTTGTCTGCCCCCGGAATGAGCAGCCCGAGATTTATATCGGTCACGCCGTATTTTATATTTGCCCCGGCATCAAGAGAGGTGATTTCTACATAGTCATAAAGCTTTCCGCCCTCTGGAAAAAGAACGGCAAGAACAGCGTCTATATAGTCCCTGTCATATCCGGCGATCTCGCCGTGCTCGTCCAGACTGCCAAAAGGCGCAATATCCGACCGCAGGCCAATTGTAATCGTATCCTGTGTGGCAAGAAAGCTTTCGTTCAGGCTTTTGCGGTTGCTCAGCCCAACCAGCAGGCCGGCAACAACAATGATGACGACAATAAAAATAACAAGCTGCAAAAGCGGCCGCCGATATCGTTTTATGAAATCTGAAAATCCGCCTGCAGGGCGGCTGCGGTATGTTCTCAAATAAATACTACCCCGATCGTAAGACTGTTTTTGCCCTATAAACCGGCACTATTATAAAGCATCCGGCGCAAAACGGCAATGCATTTTTGCCATTGTACACGGTTTGTTTACAGGAAACCCCGCTATTTGTGCCGGCTGGTCACATCGTCCACCTTTGCAATCTGTTCTTCAGAGCCGATGACAATCAGCGTATCGCCCGGCAAAATAATATCCTTGGGCTCCGGGTTTACGTTGATATCGTTGTCGTCGTGCCGGATTGCCACAATATTCAGCCCATAGCGCTTGCGGAAATCGGTTTCGACAATGCTTTTGTTTGCCCACAGCTCCGGCACGTCCAGCTCGGCGATGCCATAATCGGGCGAAAGCTCGATAAAATCGAGTATTCCCGGAGACAGCAGGTTGTGCGCCACGCGGATACCCATTTCTCGTTCGGGAAAGACCGCGCGGTCTACGCCGACTTTGTCCAGCAGTTTGGAGTGGATTTCGCTGCGGACCTTTGCCAGCACATATGGAACGCCCTGCTCTTTACAAAGCAGAGAAATCAAAACGCTGTTTTGAATATCCCCCATACATACACAGGCAACGTCAAAATTCCGTATCCCCAGAGATTTCAGCGCCTGTTCGTCTGTCGCATCCATCTGGATCGCATGTGTCGCATAAGAGATCGCCTGGTTTACCTTCTCCTCGTCCTGGTCAACAACCAGCACCTCTGCCTTCTGTTCGATCAGCGTGCGGGCAATGCTCTCTCCAAAACGGCCCAGGCCAATAACAACAAACTGCAACTTTTTTTTCATTTTTTACTCCTAGCGAAGCGGGGATAAAACCCTGTGCGTTTCCCGCCGTTATTTTTGCCACAGCTGCTTGGCTGTTTTTCTTAAAAACGGTAGGGCAGTATGCCGCGTTGCGCCGCATTTACCCTATCATTATTTTATCTTCCGGATATCTTTTTGCAATCTTTGTTTTTTCCATGCGCGCCGCAATTGCCATGGTAAAGGTAAAGATTCCAACGCGGCCGCCGTACATTGTTACAACCAGCACAACCCTGCTGATTGCGGAAAACGCCGCAGTATTGCCCGATGCAATGCCCACCGTGCCAAACGCAGACACAATTTCAAACACAATATCCGCAATTTGGATACGGCCAAACTCGACAACCGCAACAATAATCGTCGCAATAATAACAAAAAGGATGCCCAACATCAGCGTTGCCAGCGCCCGCATCACAATTTGCCGGTCGATGCGCCGCCCAAATATTTCAATATCTTCTTTTCCCTGAATGGTGGCAATGAGGAAAAGCGCCGCCAGCGCAATGGTCGTCGTCTTAATACCGCCCGCCGTACCTGCAGGCGAAGCACCAATAAACATCAGTATAATCGTCAAAATTTTTGAAGTGGGCATAAGGTCGGCCTGCACCACGCCCGCAAAGCCCGCCGTACGCGCAGTAACCGATTGGAAAAACGCCCCCGAAACCTTATCGCCGACATTAAACGCTTCAATGGAAAAGGTTTTTGGGTTGCCCCACTCAAAAAATAAAAACAGCACAAAGCCAACCAGTGTCAATACCAGGCTCATGAGTAATACGACCTTTGTATGTAACATAAACCGGTGACCTTTGTTCCGAAGCTTAAAAAAGATATCCAGCAAAACATAAAAGCCCAATCCGCCCAGCGTAATCAGGCACATTGTTGTGGTCATAATCAGGGGGTCTGTTGCAAACGGCTGCAAGCTTGTGCCCATACCAAAAACATCAAAGCCTGCATTGCAAAAGCTGGAAACGGATTGAAACAGGCTGAAGTACAGCCCGGTTTGTGTGCCGTACAATGGCACGAACCGGATAGCAAAAATCAAAAAGGCCGCCAGCTCGATGACTGCGGTCAAAACGATTACGTCCCGCGCCATGCGCACCACGCCCTGGATGCTGTAGCCGTTCATGGAATTTTGCATCAGCATACGGTCTTTGAGTGTAAACCGCTTTCCAAAAAGCATATAGACCATAGACGTCATGGTCATAAAGCCAATTCCACCCATCTGGATCAGGCAAAGCATCGTTACCTGGCCAAAAGGTGAGAGCATTTGCCCCAGGTCAAACACGCCCAGGCCCGTTACACACACTGCCGATGTGGATGTAAAAAGGGCGTCCACAAAAGACAGCGGCTCGCCCGTTTTGGTGGCAATGGGAAGCAAAAGCAAAAGCGTACCAATGGCAATCATGCCGCCAAACCCGAAAACAAGCACCTGCGCAGGGCTTAGGCCCTTTTTTTTGTTTGCAATGGACATGACTGCTCCTCATCTTTCAGAAAATCAGCATTTGGCTCAAACACATTATATTATAACCGCATTGCCGAAAAAAGGATACTTTAAAAATTTGTGAAAAAAAATGATTATTTTGAAAAAAACCGGAATATGGGAGCGGCCCCAAGCATACACTATAGATATGGATTTCAATTCAATAAATAATAAGCAGCCCATTGGTTTCCCAATGAGGAATGAAAGGATATTTTTCATATGAAGCAAATCGATATTCTGATTTTGGAAGACGATATCAAAACGGCGGAAATGCTAAAATATAAACTGGGGCAGAAGGATAATATCGGCGACATCAAATGTGCAGTGTCGGAAGCGGAAGCGCTGGAGCATTTGGGCGCGGCAAGCTTCGATATTATGATTCTCGATCTTATTATGTCTCATTGCGACGGGTTCCATTGCATGGAGCAGCTTGCGCGGATGCATATGGAAGCGATGCCCGATATTATCGTTATTTCGGCGTTGAACCACGAGCATGCCATTCGTAAATCGTTTGACCTGGGCGCAAAGTACTATATGATCAAGCCGTGCGATGCAGACATCATGCATGCGCGCATCATGGATTTGCAGGATATGAAAACGGCGTCGGCCACAGATGACGGCGCGCAGGCGTTTCGCGGCAAAGCCGTCACTGTCGAACATCGGATTATGGAAATACTGCTGGCGCTGGGCATGCCCCCGCACCTGAAGGGCTATCAGTACCTGCGCGAGGCAATCAGAATGGTGATTAACGATCCTTCCATGATTTACAGTATTACCCGGAAGCTCTATCCCGCAATTGCCGAAAAGTTTGACGCGACGCCCACCAAAGTAGAGCTTGCCATCCGGCACACGATTGAAGTTGCCTGGCAAAGAAGTAAAATGAAAAACGCCCGCCAGATTTTCGGCTGCGATCTGTTCTCGCAGGGAAGCCGCCCCACAAACGGGGAGCTGATTGCGCTTATTGCCGATAAGATCGGCATAGAACTACAAAACGAATAAAAATGCATATTCGCCGCATGCGCCCTAACGGATGTTTTTATGCATAATTGTGGAAAAGGTGCATATAAATGTGGATAACGAAAATATACGGGCTGCGACTTTCTCATATTTTGTGCATGAGTTTGTGGATAAAGTGGATAACTCCATGAATAATTTGTAGGGTAAACTGCATATTTGTCTAAATTGTAACATTTTCATTAATTCTAAAAAAAACTAAAAATGTTATTTTTATACAGAAATTTATATTATTTATGTATAAAAATGCAAAAGAGGTCGCCTAAAACCGGTTTGTTTGTGCAGGTATTGCAAAGATTTCTGCTTCAACAACGGGCAAAAGCATTGGGTTGGAATTGCCGCACGATGCCGCACATGTCCTCAATTTCCGGTGGCGTATATACATGCTGCTGTTGGGCGCTTTGCCCCGGCCGGAAAAGCTGCAGCGCATAACGCGGCAGCACGGGAACGGCCTGCGCCATAGATACTAGGGCCGCTTCGGACAGCTCGGGTATGACGGTGGTACGCATTTCCCACTCGATGCCCGCCTCATGCAGCAGCTTTATGCTTTGCTGCACGCCCGAAGCGTCCGCGCCGCAAATGCGCGGGTACTCGGAAAACGGCGCTTTGTAGTCCATTGCAACATAATCCAGCAGTCCGCCTGAAAGGAGCGATTCAACCACCTGCGGGCGGCTGCCGTTTGTGTCCAGCTTAACCTTGTAACCCATTTTTTTCAGCGTTCGCGCAAACGGAACAAGATCCTTTTGCAGCGTGGGTTCTCCGCCCGATATAACAACGCCGTCCAAAAGCCCGCGCCGCTTTTCAAAGAAGCCGAGTACTTCCGCGTCGTCCAGCATTTTGCCGGAAGACGCCAAAAGCATGCGGTTGTGGCAAAATCCGCAGTCGTAATTGCAGCCGGGTGTAAACACCGCGGCTGCAAGTGCGCCAGGATAATCGATGGTCGTTGTTTTTACTAGGCCGGAAATGTTCATTTTGCTTCCAAAACCTCATTTTCGTCTTTTATAACGTATTTGATGCGCTCGCCGTATTCTTCCTTTTTGCCTTTGTGGAAGTTTTGCACAGGGCGCAGGTAACCGACCACGCGGCTCCACACCTCCGTATCGCGCCCGCAGGTCGGGCAGGAGAACTGTTCGCCCGCAATGTAGCCGTGCTCGTTACAAACGGAAAATGTAGGCGTCAGCGAAACGTAGGGCAGCTTGTAGTTGTTGAATATTTTTTTGAGCAGCGTTTTGGCTACCTCAATATCCGGAATGCGCTCGCCCAGGTACAGGTGCAATACCGTACCGCCTGTATACATGCTTTGCAGGTCGTCCTGCAAATCCATCGTTTCGAAAATATCGTCGGTATAGCCCACCGGAAGCTGCGAAGAATTCGTGTAATACGGCGTATCTTCGCCCGCGCAAATAATTTCCGGATACCGCTCGCGATCCAGCTTTGCCATGCGGTAGCTTGTCCCCTCGGCAGGCGTCGCCTCCAGGTTGTAAAAATGCCCTGTTTCTTCCTGTATTTCGGTAATGAGCTCGCGCATGTACTCCATCGTCTTTTTTGCAAACGCCTGGCCTTTTTCGGTCGTCAGGTCTGTACCGTCGCCAAAGAAGTTCAGCAGCGCTTCGTTCATGCCCAAAATGCCGATTGTGTTGAAGTGGTTGTACCAATATTGGCCGGTGCGCATTTTGATGTTGCGCAGGTAATGCGCCGAAAACGGGTACAATCCCTTTTCCGTCTGGTCCTCAATGATCTTGCGCTTAATTTCCAGGCTGTTTTTGGCGGCGTGCGTAAGCCGCCAGATGCGCGCAAAAAATTCCTCTTCCGATTTTGCAATATAGCCGATGCGCGGCAGGTTGATGGTCACGACGCCAATGGAGCCGGTCATCGGGTTGCTGCCAAACAGCCCGCCGCCGCGCTTGCGCAGCTCTTTTGTATCTAGCCGCAGGCGGCAGCACATCGAAAGCGCGTCCTCCGGCGATAAGTCGGAATTGATATAGTTGGAAAAATACGGGATGCCGTACTTACAGGTGATTTCCATAAAGCTGTTTACCACCGGGCTGTCCCAGTCGAAATCGTTGGTGACATTAATGGTGGGAATGGGGAATGTGAATACGCGCCCCTTGGCGTCCCCCTCCAGCATCACCTCGCAAAAGGCGAGGTTGAAAAGATCCATCTCCGCCTGGAAGTCGCCGTAATGGTCGGGCATAACCTTGCCGCCGACAATAACGGCCTCGTCCTTTAGCGTACGCGGGCAGGTAATGTCGAACGTCAGGTTACTAAACGGGCACTGAAACCCCACGCGCGTAGGCACGTTGATGTTGAAAATAAATTCCTGCAGCGCCTGTTTGACCTGCTTTTTGGTCATGTTGTCGTAACGGATAAACGGCGCGCAATAGGTGTCGATGGAAGACCAGGCCTGTGCGCCCGCCGTTTCGCCCTGCGTGGTAAACGTAGAGTTTACAATCTGCCCCAAAAACGAGCGCAGGTGCTTTGCCGGGGAAGATTCTACCTTGCCCTCTACGCCGCCGAAGCCGTCCGTTAAAAGCTGCTTCAAATCCCAGCCCGCGCAATACGGCCCAAAAAAGCCAAGGTCGTGTATGTGAAAATCGCCCTCTGTGTGCGCTTCTCGTACCTCGTCCGGGTATACCTCGTGCAGCCAGTATTGCTTGGTGAACGTTTCGCGCACATAGTTGTTCATTCCGTTAATGGATTTTTGCGTGTTTGCGTTTTCTTTGATTTGCCAGTCCTTGTCGTCCAGGTAATCGGAAAACATATTGATTGTCGCGCCGATCAGCGCGTTCGATTCCCGCGCCGCCCGGCGTTTTTCCCGATAGAGTATATAGGCTTTGGCTGTTTTGGCGTGGCCGTTTTCGATCAGCACCTTTTCCACAAGGTCCTGAATGTCCTCCACATCTGCCGTATCGTCCTTTATCCGCAGGTTTGCAAGGTCTACAACCTGGTTCGTAAGCTTTTGCGCCAGCGCAAAATCGTCTCCGCCAACGGCTGTGGCAGCCTTAAAAAGCGCCCATGCAATTTTTTCTTTTTTGAACGGGGCAACGCTGCCGTCCCTTTTCCTGATTTGTGTAATCATCCCATATACTCCTTTACCCTCTTTATACTTCAATCCATATGTTTTTACTTATGTGTTTTTATCGATACCAGTTTTTTATTGTTGGCTGCATTAAAATAAATACAAAAAATCATTTAATCATTAAACCGGCTGCATCTGTAAATATATTCTGTGGAAAAACCGGATAAACACCCGCGTGCGGGCAGCAAAGTATTTTTGCCTGCCAACACAATATGATGTATAACATCGGCTTGTGGTTCAATAGATATTGTATAACCCCCCTGTATGCAAGTCAAGCACCATTTTTCGTATTTTTACAACTTCATAACACCCGGCCGGTTTTTGCCTTAGTGTAAAATAATCATTGGCAAAAGGGAGGCGTCCAGAAGGCGCCTCCCACAGATACACACTTGATATAATGATTTTGGAAAAG
>JBMNTU010000093.1:0-8168 GCA_050945895.1 Christensenellaceae bacterium
AAAAACCCTTTTCAACAATGACGCTTCAGTGATATGATGTTGTCATAGATACGAAAAACAAATGTCATTATATCTTTTGTAAAAGGCTCTTGCTTGCCAACGTTTACTTGACACTAACGGAATATAAAAATAAAATGTTATTAACAAACACCTTTATTTATGGTAGTATTAAACAGGATAATAGAGAAGTCCGCCTAGTAACGAAATACAATTTTTTACTTAGCCGGGCAGCAGGCATATACCGTTGTCTGGCGCACGGTTTGCCCAGGCGTTTGGCAGAGCTGCAATGCGGCAGCACATACAAACGCACCTGCACAAAAAATATTGTACCTATTAATTTGTTGTAACCCGGTAGAAACAAACGGTGCCCGCGCAAAATGCGCGGATTGTATCATCATAAAAACTGTCTGCGATTTACCCGCATCTAGTTTCATGTGCATGATAACATCCGTTGTTAAAAGCCTACATGGCGGCTTTTCCGGATGATAAAATGGCGAGGTATTCTTTGGAAAAAGAGCAATTGAAAAAAATGCATGCTGAAAAGGTTGCCGAACTGGAAGAAGAAAGAGCAAAACTGGGCGATATGTTTACAAAACGTATCTCGATTAGTGCCCCGCTTACCGACGCAGAAATACTCCGGCAAAATGCCCGTTGCGGCAAAATTAGCCTGGAGGTTTCCAAGCTGCAGGACATGCTGGATCATACTGAAGAAGAGGGCTGAATATAAGTGGATGATAAGTTGCTGAACAGCGGCTACCTGTCTTCTATTATTGATGCAATGAACGATATGGTGCGCGTCATTACCAAAGAAGGCCGTGTGGCACTCACAAACAAAGCGTTTGACAAAAAGTTCGCCGGCAGCCGGGCTACCGTTGGGCAGCGATGCTACAAGGTGCTTCATCAGGACGATGAATGCGAACGATGCCTGGCGCAAGAGGTGTTTCTTTACGATGTGCCCCAGCAGCTTGTAAGGCGGTACAACAAACGCGTATATTCTGTGACGGTTTCTCCGTTGAAGGACGACGAAGGAAAAACCGTTGCCGCGGTAGAGGTCTTCCGCGACATGACGCTGGATTACAATATCAAGCAGAATTTGCTTTTGCAAAACGCAAAAATGCAAAAAGACCTTAAGCTGGCGCACAACCTCCAGCAGTCCCTTGTTAAAAACATTTTGCCCGAAATAGACGGATACAAGCTGAGCGCCGGGTTTTTCCCGTGCGAGGCGGTAAGCGGCGATATTTACGATTGCATTCTCCACAACGACAAGCTGCTCATTTATGTTGCAGATGTTTCGGGGCATGGCGTTATGCCTGCCATGCTATCGGTCTTTTTTTCGCGTACCGTTCGCGCGGCCTGTTCGCTGGGGCTTTTCCGGCCGGCGGAAATCCTTCGCTATGTGCAAAGCGAATTTATGGCGCTCGACCTTTCCGATTCGGTTTATATTACGGGTTTTTTGACCATTGTAGATATAAAGACCGGCGAGTTGACCTACGCCAACGCAGGCCTTCCGGTTGAGCCGATTTTGTACGATGGCAAAGTAAACCGGCTGTTTATGGGCGCGCCGCCCATTTCCCGGTGGTTCGAGCAGCCGGACTTTAAAGGAGAAAGCATTCGCCTTAAGCCCGGTCACCGGCTTTTGCTGTATTCCGACGGAATAAAGGGCATCCAGAGCGAAGATGAGATTAGCGACCGTTTTTGCGATTTGTTTTGCGAGACGCCTTTTTCGGGCGAACAGTTTATTTATAATGTCCGGCAGGAGCTGTACACAAAGCCGGAGGACGACCTGACACTGCTGATTTGCGAAAAATGCTGATTTTTTCAAATATCTTTGCAGGCAGGGCGGTAAATATAAATAATTTTTAAATTACGGGCAATATCCTTTTCCTTTGTCCGGTAGTTTTGTTACAATAGCTTTATGCACTGGTTAGCACAATAGGGCCTTTATATTTTTCAGATCGTTTTACGGGGAGTAAGCGGATTGACAGATTTTTTTGAACCACTCAGAAATGGACTCTCACAGTTTGGATGGCAGGACGTAATAGATATTATTATTGTCGCTGTGTTGTTGTATGTTGTTATTAAGGCAATTGCAAAAACACGCGCGATCCGTGTGCTTATTGGGCTGGGCGTTATTTTGGTGTGTGCCCGCGTATTCGAGCTTCTAAACCTCAATACGGTCAACTGGCTGCTTCGGTGGATATTCAACGCCGGAGCTGTTTTGGTTGTTATATTATTCCAGCCGGAAATTCGAAGGATGCTCGAAAAGCTTGGGCGGGGAAAGATATTTACCTCCCTGCACACGAATCTGAGCAACGGGCCGGCGCTTGTAGAGGAATTTTCCAAAGCAATACTTAATATGAGCAAGCACAAAATTGGCGCGATTATCGTGTTCGAACGGAAAACCGGCCTAAATGATGTGCTGGAATCGGGCACCGTGCTAGATGCGGAGGTCTCGAGCGAGCTGATCGAAAACATCTTTTACCCCAACACACCGCTGCACGACGGCGCGATGATTATCCGCGACGGAAAAATTATTGCGGCCGGCTGCTTTCTCCCGCTTTCGGATAACCGGCAGATTGCTTCGGAGCTGGGAACGCGCCACAGGGCCGCGCTGGGGGTTTCGGAAGTTTCGGATGCCTATGTGCTTGTCGTGTCCGAAGAAAAGGGAATCATTTCCTATATGTACGATGGTATTTTGAAACGCTTTATAGACGCAAAAGCCCTGCGGGAGATATTGGAAGAGCTGTACGACCCGCAAATTGAAAAGGAGAAAAAGTCGTTTGGCTCCAAATTCAAGCGTAAGGTGGGTGACGACAAGTGAAAGATATACTCGCCAGAATATGGGAAGCTATAAAATCGATTTTTACCAAAAACTGGGGCATGAAGCTGGGCGCGCTTTTGTTTGCATTTTTGCTGTGGAGCTTTGTCATTTCGGATACCAACCCGCCCCGCGAGAAGATTTTTAGGGATATTCCCATTTCGTATACCAATGCGGAGGAGTTGAAGGACAAGATGCTTACTCCGTCTATCCCGTTTTCCGACGTGCTGCGCACGGCGACTGTCACGGTGCGCGAGGAAGCAAGCCAGCTGCAGTATATTTCCGAAAGTATGATAACGGTGTATGTGGACGTCTCCCCTATTATTGACGTGGGCGAGTATACGCTTTCGCTGCAGGCCACAACAATGATGGGCGATGTGGTATCCATACAGCCCGAAACGGTCACGCTGGAAGTAGAAGAACTTGTTACCCGGGATGTTCCGGTGGAAGTCCAATATATTGGCGACAAGAAGGACGACCTGTACTATGGAGACCCCATTCTTTCGGAAAACACAGTGAAGGTAACCGGCTCCCGCTCCAACCTTGAAACGGTAGCAAAGGGCATCTGCTATATCGACATCAACGCGATGGAAGAGTCCTCTAAGGAATCGAGGCAGGTTTCGCTGTATGACGAAGACGGCAATGAAATTCCAAGCAGCCTGTTTTCGGGCATTCCTTCCGTTATCGTGGAGGTACCAATCTACCACAAAAAAGAAGTGCCGGTGGATTTGGAGAATATACGAAGCACATTGACCGGGGTTGCCGAAGGCTATGAGGTGAAAGATATTGTTTTGACCCCCGCTGCGGTGGAAGTTGTGGGCGCGCCGGGCGACCTGGAGGAAATTGAATCTGTGACCATAACGCCGATTGCGCTGGACAATGCATCGGCAGATGTGGTGGTAACCGGCAGCATCGTACTGCCAGAGCACATCTATTTAACCGTTCCGCCCGAAATACAGGTGCAGATTACAATCGCGCAGCCGGAAATCACCCAGACGTACGATGCAATGGATGTTACGGTCAAAAACCTGGGGAACGGCCTGCGGGCGTCGCTCTCTCCGGAATCGATCGATGTAATGCTCACCGGCCCACAAACGGTAGTGGAGGCGATTACTGCCGACCAACTCCTTCCGTTTGTCGATTTGGAAGGCCTTTCGGAAGGAACGCACACGGTTTCGGTCAAGTACGAGAATTTGCCCGATTTGGAGGTGGAAATTACCTCTCCGACAGAATATATTACTGTTACGATCACATAGCAGGCAGAAAGAATGGATATGAAACGGTTTAATTTATTTGCGGGAAATTATGGAAGCGGTAAGACGGAGCTTTCGCTCAATATGGCGCTGCAATTGAAAAACTGCGGCAAAACAGCGCTTGTGGATATGGATATCGTAAACCCATATTTTCGGAGCTCGGAAAGCAAAGAGATGCTTGAGGAAGAGGGCATTCGTGTAATTTCCCCGCCGTTTGCAAACACAACGGTAGATGTTCCGGCGCTTAGCGCCGAGGTCTATTCCGCGTTTAAAAGTGAATATGCCGTGTTTGACGCGGGCGGCGACCCGGTGGGCGCAACGGCGCTGGGCGGGTACAAGAAATTCTTCAAAGATGTTGAGCCGGATTTTATGTTTTACTATGTGATAAACGCGCGCCGCCCTTTCCAGCGAAGCATTGAAGACGCGCAGGAAATGCTTTACCAGATCCAGAACAATTCCCGCTTGACCATCCACGCGCTAGTGAATAATACAAACGTTGCGGGCGAAACGACCGTACAGGACCTGGTGCACGGATACGAATTTTGCATGGAGCTGGGTAAGAATACGGGCATACCGCTGGCGTTTACTTCGGGGACGCCTGCGTTGATCGACGAATTTTCCAAGCTGGGGTATGCGGGCGAGGTTTTTCCCATAAAAATCTTTACCCGCCCGCAGTGGCTGTAATTACAAAAACGAACGCGCTGCCACGTGCAAAACGCCCGCGGCAGTTTTTTTGTGCTTGCGCTTATTTCAATTCGACCGATTGTCCGCGCTGCATAGGGGCAAGGACCCGGTCGCGGTAATCTTTTGTTTGGGGGAATGTTCGAATGGCTTTTTCCGCATAGGCTGCCTGGCTCCAGAAGTGCATGGGAATGGCCGTTTTAACATCCGCCGTATGCATCAGGTAGTCCAGGCCGCGGATGCAGTCTTTTTCCAGCCGGGGGTCTACCGGAACAAACGCCAGGTCGATCGTTTTTCCCTTCAACGTATCTATAATGGAGGTATATTCCTTTTCCATATTTTCGTTCCACGGGTAGGGCTCGCCCTCCCAATGCCACCAGTTCAAATCTCCGGCATGGTAGATGGTGTAGCCGTTTATGTCCAGCAAAAAGGCAACGCCCTCATCTGTGGATTTTAGCGTTTGCAAAATAAAATCGTCGGTTTGGTATTCTTTATCCGGCACAACGCCCAGCGCGTCTTTTCCGGGGCGGACATCGCCGGACAAAATATAATGGATTTGGTCGTTCAATTTCTGCCAGCTTAGAATGACAGGATTGTAGTGGTCGCCATGCGCATGGGAAACAAAAACATAGACGCTGCTCCCCCGGAGGTCTTCGCTGCCGATGGTTCCGCCCGAAAGGCCGGTTTTGCCGGCAACCGGCGAATTGTTGCAATAGTCGAAAACCAACGTCAGCCCATTTACCGCAACATAAAACCCGCTTTGATCGAGATAGGTGATTTTTACATCCATATTTCCGCTTCCTTTGTTTTTTTACAGTATACCATATTTTGAATAGGGATTGCGCCAATCGGACGCTGTCCTCTTGGGGCATACTTGCAGTAGGTTGCTCCCAATCTCCTTCGCCTTCGGCTTGGCTCTTGGGCAACCCTTGCATACGTTCTGCCTGCCAATCGGACGCTGTCCTCTTGGGGCAGAACGTAAAAACAACGGGCACCAGTGATCGGTGCCCGCCTATATTTGAATTTCCATATTTACATTTTTACCCTTTTGTATAGCCCGCTTTTCCACAGCTGTCAAACCTTGCCATCATTTTCGGATCATGCCTCTCCCCTCGGTTATGGCCGTCCACTAAATTTACACATATAGCTCTTTATTTGTATAAACCCGGCTTTTCAAATGATTGACAATCATCAAGCCATGCAGCGTGCTCTTGTATATACAGCGTCTTTACAGTTCGCGTTGTCGTTCGTAGCTTATTGCCTGCACTGCACCCGGCATAAACCCTGCCGTGCTGCAACCTTCTTTACGATTGCCGTTGCGGTATTTTCAAATTGTACCGACCAAACAGGCTTAACAAAAATCGTATCCCGCAATCCCTCAGTGCACGTACAAAGCCTTTCTAAAAAGCGCTGATATACCACTCGTCAATATAAATTCATCATTTCCCATCGGCATCACGCCCTTTCTATAAACTTTGTGCCACACCCCGGGCCGCTGCCCGCCGAATGTGACTGGTTGCCCGGCTGCATCTAAACCAATTATTACTATTTTGATTTAGCCTTTCTCCATATCCCGATACTTTCTGTGGGATATCTTCCGTACCGGACCTTTTATTTATCAGTACGCACATCATTCACTATTTCTATTACTTGAAGCGCCTACTGTTAAATTATATATAACCGTGTTTTTTAGAATAAAACCTATTTGAGATGTTTTTACAATTTGTTCATACACCGTTTTGTATGGGTGTACTATAATAGTTCTCCCCCTAGGGGAAAAAGTCCTGCAAAAAATTTAAAAAAAGTTGAAAAAAGGAATAGAATATCATATAATAACAATCGTTACTAAAAATGGTTATTTGGCTGCTGTTTTTGGTATGGTAAAGACACAAACCCGGTTGCTGTTGTAGCTCAGCAGGTAGAGCACTTCCTTGGTAAGGATGAGGTGGGCTGCATAAAAATTTAATATTTCTGTATTTGCTGCTGTGGCTCAGAGGTAGAGCACGTCCTTGGTAAGGACGGGGTCGCGGGTTCAATTCCCGCCAGCAGCTCCAAAAAAACCTTTTGTAGAGCGGCTTGTATGAAATTCAACTTCATGCAAGCCGTTTCTTTTTCCAAAAATCTGATATCATACTGGCTTTGCATATTTGCTCCTTATTTTTGAATCTTCATACAGCCTAGAATTGTCCAGCTAATTTTCAGCTATAGGTAGAAAGTTTATACCTGCTGTGTAGCTAGTGCATTGGGCAATAATAGCTGAACCAGTTGCCCAAATAAATCGGGGTTCTTTTTCACGCTATCCTGTAAAGACTCTATCAGAATTTCGTTTTCCACTTTGCCATCCGAGTGCAGGTCTTGTTCAATCAGTTCTGCAAGCTGCCTTTTCTCATAATCCAGGACTTCATTATAGTTGCTATGCAAGACCGGCTCGGTTTGCCCGCCGTTCTCTGCCACCAGTTGAAAATTATTATTGGTGAGGCGTACCTTGTGCATCTGACCCGTTTTTCGTAGACCTTGAAAGTCCAACTGGTCGCTGATGTTATTTGCGCCTTGCCATTGCTTGAACCACTTTCCAAATTTCTTTGATTCAATAGGCCTTCCATCAGGCTGGCAGATCAACAGTCCATAGTCCTGATATTCTTCACCATAGAAATATTTGTTTTTCTCAATCTGCTCCAGCCGCACTTTAATATCTTCAGCCAGCGTTGCATTGTAATACAATTTCCTATGGCTGCGCTCGTTTTTGGGAGCTTTCAGTATAAGGCTGCTCTTGCAATCGGCAATCTGTTTAGGGAACACATAGAATACTTCTGTTTTGGGCAAATTATTGATTGCTTCATCCGAAACCCTCTGCACTTCCTGCGTAATCCACAAGCTGTTTTCCTCAAGGTTGACTGTCTTGATCTCTATACCCGCAGCTTCACCTGCTCTGAGTGAACAATTAAATGCTAGTCGTGCGGCAAGATGCAACAGTTTGTCACCCTCGTTATTTCCATTGCCCTTAATAATACTGATATGCTCGTTGCACACTTTCGGTTCCCACGCTTTTCGCTTTGCGTTTTTTTCCACTGGTGCAGTTGAATGAGGAATATCATCGATGTAGCCCCATCTCTTTGCCACCGGAAACCCAGCAGTTAGGATATTGTAGCACTTTTTCACTGACCCGGAAGATAGAGTTGGGATATCCTCTGGATTCTTATGATAGCTCTTTGACCCTTTGCAAGGTTTCTTTGACAGTTCTTCAGTGAATTTGTCAATGTCCTCAGAACTGATTTCACTCATAATCATTTCGCCAAAATAGGGTGGGCTGCCCCCAATCTTTGTACCAAGTACAGAGTTAGTGGAGGAGGCATCGTAAAAGTTTCTTATACAGCATATACCATGCTCTGAGGCGCTGGCGGCCTGCCGCCAAGGCT
>JBMNTU010000094.1:0-8100 GCA_050945895.1 Christensenellaceae bacterium
CCGTTGTGGAAGGGGGACGGTGCCCCCTTCCACAACGGAATTCTTAATTAACTTCGGTGATTGAGGGTGCTGTATATTTTCGTGACCAAACGCTGTACTTTTCAGTTGACAAACACATTACATGCAATATAAAAATTCTTACAAAACTGCACGGTGCGACATTGTAATTTACGTGCTGTCAGCCACAGTAAAAATTGCATGAAAACGCGATGATGAGGGGAATAGTATGGAAAAAGGTGTTAACCAAACCATTTGTCGATGCCGAAACGAAATATCCCTGGGGCACCAAAATCGATACCGTGGGTCTTATTATTGCAATTTTGTCTGAGGGACTTACGATTGCCTTGGCGTTGATTGGTGCGGCGGGCAATGGGAACAATATACAGGTAAACGGAGCAAGTTATTCCCGTATGTAAGATTGCTGCAAAATAGCAGGGGAGTCCCAAAACAGGCTTTTTTGGCGAAGCATCTCGTCGCCAATGGTAAATACATGCAGGTCAAACGCATGGGGGACGCTGCCCCACGCAAAAGCAAGTGCGCCGTCCAGCGGGAAGCCCGCGCCGTGCAGTACTGCCGTTTCTTCCTTTTTCCACGAAAGCCTGTGAATCTCGTTTGCGGCAGGGGTGTCTATCTGAACGGTAAACGAGCTAAGGACGGTATCCTCCATAGAGTAGCAAACATCATATTCGCCGCAAAAACCGCTAGTAGCCCGGATGGGGGTTACCGTGCCCATACCCAGCTTGCCTGGGTGCCCGATGGAAGACCACAGCGGGCGAAAAGAGCCGTCTCCCGCAGGAATATAGATGCCAATGCCTGCAGCGGGCGCAGCCGGGTCAAATGTTGCCATGGCCAACGAATCGTTATATTGGATGCCCAGCGAGCCGCCC
This sequence comes from Christensenellaceae bacterium, assembly GCA_050945895.1. Taxonomy (GTDB): domain Bacteria; phylum Bacillota; class Clostridia; order Christensenellales; family Christensenellaceae; genus JBMNTU01. The sequence goes on from JBMNTU010000094.1 coordinate 888, forward strand.
TGCGGCAACAGGCGGTACACAAGCCCGCTTTCTACGATTTCCAGCGTGTATCCTGCGCCTTTCCAGCGCCCGCCAAAATCAGGCCTGTTCATCGGGCTCCGTTTTTTCTCCGGCTTGGAGGTCGGCGTCATCTTCGTCTTCGGCGTATGGGTCAATATATTCAATAACTTTATCGGTGAACACAATGCCGTTTAGGTGGTCGATTTCGTGGGAAAGGCACTGCGCCAGCAGCCCTTCTCCCGAAACTTCAAATTCGTTTCCGTTTTCGTCCAGCGCCCGAACCGTTACTTTTTCGGGGCGCTCAACAGTGCCCCAAACGTCCGGAAAGCTGAGGCAACCCTCTTCTACGACCGCCGTTCCTTCGCTGCTTACGATTTCCGGGTTGATGAGCTTTAAAAGCCCGCTGTCTGCAATGTCAATAACAACGACGCGCCGCAATATGCCCACCTGGTTGGCCGCCAGCCCGCCGCCGTCCTTTTGGGCCATCGTTTCAACCATATCCTCGATCAGCGTGCGAATGCGGTCGGTGACCTCTTTTACAGGCCTGCACGGCTTGCGCAATATTTCATCGTCGAAGGTTCGTATCGTTCTCAGTGCCAATGGTGTTCTCCTTTAGAGTAGATATTTTTGCGGTGTTTCGTGCTTCTGTGCTATGGTTGCTTGCGGGGTAGCCGCAGTTATTGGAACCGCAGTGGTGCACGCATAGGGTGCATATACACGCATGGTTTTCCGCGTGCCGCTATAAACTCCCCAACAACTTCTTTGCATGGCGCAGGTGCAGCTCCACCGCCTGCGGGGCCGGCCCGCCGGGTACATTGCGGACACCTATGCACGATTCCAGCGAAATGGCGTCATAAAAATCGTCCTTTGCCTGGGGGGCAAGCGTTTTCAGCTCTTCTGCCGAAAGCTCCTCCAGCCCCTTTCCATGCTGCTCGCAATACAGCACCATCCTGCCCACGACCTCATGTGCATCGCGGAACGCCATGCCCTGTTTAACGAAATAATCTGCGGCGTCGGTGGCGTTGGTAAAGCCCAGCCCCGCCGATTGGCGGAGCTTTTCTTTATTCCACTCCGCCGTTTTAAGCATGCCGCGCATAACGGACAGGCAGTCGTTCAGCGTATCGTGCGCGTCAAACAGGCCTTCCTTGTCCTCCTGCATATCTTTGTTATACGCAAGGGGAAGGCCTTTCATAACGGTCAACAGGCCGACCAAATCGCCGTATACACGCCCCGTCTTTCCGCGGATAAGCTCGGCCATGTCCGGGTTTTTCTTTTGCGGCATAATGGAAGAGCCTGTGGAATAGGCGTCAGACAGCCGCAAGGTGCCGAATTCGTTGGTGGAAAACAGCACGATTTCCTCCGAAATACGCGAAAGATGCATCATGCAGGTCGATGCGGCCGCCAGGTATTCGATGGCAAAATCGCGGTCCGAAACAGCGTCCAGGCTGCTTTGGGTAATGCCCGAAAAGCCCAGCTGTTCCGCCGTGTATTCGCGGTCGATGGGGTAGGTGGTGGCGCATAGCGCGCCCGCTCCCAGGGGAGATACGTCCACCCTTTTTTTGCAGTCCGAAAAACGCCCGATATCGCGGATAAACATTTCAAAATAAGCCAGCATATAGTGCGCAAGCGTAGTGGGCTGCGCCTTTTGCAGGTGGGTGTACGCGGGCATGACCGTGTGGAGGTGTTCTTCGGCAATTTCCACCAACGCCGCGCAAAGCAGCGCAAGGTTTTCGGTCGTTTCTTCAATCGCATCCTTTACAAACAGGCGGAAATCGGTAGCGACCTGGTCGTTGCGCGAACGCCCGGTGTGGAGCTTTTTTGCAACGTCGCCAATTTTCTCGGTCAGCAAGCGCTCGATATTCATGTGGATGTCTTCGTCTTTAACGGTGAACTCCACCTTGCCGTCTTCAATATCCTGCAATACGAGGCCAAGGCCGTCTTCAATTTTTTTTGCGTCTTCCTGCGCAATTATGCCGCATTTTCCAAGCATTTGCACATGGGCAATACTGCCTGCAATGTCTTGCCTGTACAGCCGCTGGTCGAACCGGATAGACGACTGGAAATCTTCCGCAAACGCGTCCGCTTCGCCCGAAAAACGGCCGCCCCAGAGTTTTTTGCTCATATTTATTCCCCTGACTGGTTTTTGAGTGCCATTGCGCGGACCTTAAGCGGCAGGCCATACAGGTTGATAAAGCCCTCCGCATCCTTGTGGTCGTACACTTCGTCCTCGCCAAATGTGGCAAATTCTTCCATGTACAGCGAATAGGGAGACTGGATACCTGCTGCGTGGCAGTTGCCCTTATACAGCTTCATACGCACAGTGCCGGTAACGGTTTTTTGTGTTTCGGTAACAAAGGCTGCCAGTGCCTCGCGGAGGGCGGAATACCACATACCATTGTATACGAGGTCCGCATATTCCTGTGCAACCAACGCCTTATAATGCATGGTTGCTTTGTCCAGCGTCAATGTTTCCAGCGCGCTGTGCGCTGCATAAAGAATCGTGCCGCCGGGTGTTTCGTACACGCCGCGGCTTTTCATGCCCACAAGGCGGTTTTCTACGATATCATCTATACCCACGCCGTTTTCCGCACCCAGCTTATTGAGTTCGGTGATCATGGCGACGGGCGCGAATGCCGCACCGTTCAGCTTAACGGGAACGCCCTTTACAAATTCCAGCTCTATATAGGTGGGCTGGTCAGGCGCCTGCTCGGGCGTTTTGGTAATCTGGTACAGATTGTTTTTGGGCTCGTTCCACGGGTCTTCCAGGTCGGAGCCTTCGTGCGACAGATGCCAGATGTTGGCGTCCATGCTGTAGTTGTGCTCTTTTGTGACGGGGATGGGAATACCGCGTGCTTCGGCATATTCAATTTCGTCCTCGCGGGATTTGATATCCCAGATGCGCCAGGGGGCGATGATATCGAGGTCGGGAGCAAGCGCTTTTACAGTAAGTTCGAAGCGTACCTGGTCGTTGCCCTTGCCTGTTGCGCCGTGGCAGATGGCATCTGCACCCTCTGCCCGCGCGATTTCTACCATGCGCTTTGCGATGATGGGGCGCGCAAACGAAGTGCCCAGCAGGTATTTGCCCTCGTAAACAGCACCGGCCTGCATAGTAGGGTAAATGAAATCGGTGATGAACTCTTCTGTCAGGTCTTCGATAAAGACTTTGCTTGCACCGGTTTTGATGGCTTTTTCTTCCAGACCATCCAGCTCTTTGCCCTGGCCCACATTGCCGCATACTGCAATAACCTCGCAGTTGTAATTTTCCTTTAGCCAGGGGATGATAACAGAGGTATCCAGCCCGCCCGAATAGGCAAGCACTACTTTTTTATACTGTTTTTTCATGTTTTTAAAGACTCCTTATACACAAATTTATGATTTAGCATAAATATACACTAAAATGAATATTTATGCAATACCTATTTTATTTCTAATGATTCCAATTATACTGTGATTAAGGCAATCCGTAAAGAGCCTTTGTCCGGAAAGCAAAGTGGGCTGCGGACAGAAGGCGTGCAAAGATTTACTGAGCGTTGGCCGTGGCTCTAAAAAAGGAGTTTACTCGGGAGGTTATAGGCAGATGGTAAAATACAGAAAAAAACAGGAGCGGACGAAAACGGGGGACAAAGCCAAATTAACGACTGGCAAAAAAGGTTAGGGTGCCGGCCGCAGAGGAAGACGCTTGAAATAAGGGGGCGCTTCAACTGCTTTGTTCCTGTTCGCCGTTATGTACCATCAGCTTGGCAAGCTCCGCTACACCGCTTACGCCTGCCTTTCGGTAGATATTGTTACAGTGGAAGTTTACGGTGCCTATACTGATGTTTAGTAGATTGGTGATCTCTTCGCGGCTCTTACCATCAAGCAGAAGCAGCGCAACCTCGCTCTCGCGTTTTGTCAGCCCTAGGCCGGAAAGCACGATTTGCGGCGCATGAACGACGCCCTGCTTTTTCAGCAGGCTCTCGTAGCGGGCTTTCGCTTCGGAAACCATTTGTCTTTCGGCATCCAGACGCCTGTTTACTTCGGCCTGATCGATGGACAGCAGAACCGCGTAACAAAGCACAAAGAACACCATTCCTTCGCTTACACCGAATGACTTTCCCGGCATATTGCCAAAGATATAGATTCCGTTTCTGATCAACACTTCATTTATGCTGAAAAGTGCAACGATTACAATGCCGGCAAACGCCAGTATGTTTTTGAGCGCTCTTTTGAGCTGCATGGCAAGGCGGACGAGCACATAAAAAGCCATAGCTATGCACACAATCTGGAAGGCAGGCAGCAGACGGGTGAAAAAAGTGGTGCCGCTCACCAACACCAGTACACTATACGCAGCGCACAATGCAAGGTATCCGCGGGAAACCCATTTATGCAATGCGCGGGGAAACAGCCTTCCAATAAGCAAGATGAGCATAGATATGGCCAGGATGAAAAAGATATATTCCAATCGGATTGCGATTTGCCAGTCCAGATCTGTGAAAAAGAGAAAGAGAATACTCTCGGACACAAAGGCCTGCAGCAGGCAGGGCAACGCAAACATCAGCGTAGAAAGCTGACGGCGGTTTAGCAGGAAAATGGCAAGCTGGTATAGCCCGGCGGTAAGCAGGCAGCCAAAAACCAGGCCGCTTTTCAGCTTGGAAAGCGTATCTGCCTGCGAGATGTTTTCCATTGTTCCGATGGAGAGGGTGGGGGCAGTTCCGCCTATTCTGTACACAAAGTTAGACACCTGCACAACAATCTCCGCCGTTTCGGCCTGCGGTGTGAAATAGTACACTGAGCCTTGCTCCCGCGGGATTGTTTCCTCCGGCGTTGCGCCGGGAACGCCAACACTGCCCATTTCCACACCGTCGATGTATATTCGCATGGAATAATCGGGGCTACCCAAGGCAACACCGTAGATTTGGTCGGTTGGCAACGCAAACTTCATCCGGTGTGTTGCATATTGCACGCGGGTATAATCGAGGCTGTCTTGCGGTACGGGGTCTTCGGCATTTTTCAAATCTGTCGGAGAATAAAGCTTTTCCGGCCAGCTCTCCCAAACGGGCGAGGCTACATATACCACATCCTCAAAATTGTACTCTGTAAGATCGTATTCTGCCTGCGTACCGGCTGCAAGCTGTACGGATTGAGGGCCAACCACCAATGTAAGCACAACCCACAGCGCCAGCACAAGCGCAAAAAACACTCCTATATATATTATGTCTCGGGCTTTTGGCATACAATTCCTTTCCGTTTCTCAAATACATCTATTATACATAAAAACGATAAGGATTGCGATAGAGGAACGGCGCGTGGTTCAAAAAAGAAGCGCCAGGCATTATGCCCAGCGCTTTTTTCGGGTAACCCACTCTTTTGTTTTCGTATCACCAGATGCTTACGCGGTCTTCGGGGGCGATATACATACCATCGCCTTCTTTTATGCCGTACGTATCATAGAATTGTTCGAAATTTGCCAATTGCAGGTTGACGCGGAATTTGCCGGGCGAGTGCAGACTGGATTGAAGATGCAGTTGCATAATTTCTTCGGTGGAAGCTTCTGCCCATGCCTTTGCCCATGTTTCAAAGAAACCTTCGTAGTTGGGATTTTCCAATTTTTCCAACATGGACATTGCGACGCTTAAGCCGCCCGCATCCGCCGTGTTTTCCGTGACCGTCAGCGTACCGTTTAACACGCCGCCCATATACGGTTGTCCATCGAAAAGCGCAATCATTTTTTGGGTGCGCGCATCAAACTCCTTATGGTCGGCCGGCGTCCACCAGTCAGTCAGGTTTCCGTCCGCATCGCGCTTTGAACCCATCTGGTCAAAACCGTGCGATATTTCATGCGCAATTATCGTGCCAATGCCGCCCAGGTTTTCGCTTTCAGACGCATTTGCATCATAAAGCGGCGGAGATAATATGGCGGCGTTTATAACAACTCCGTTGATTTCCGGTAAATACGCTGCATTTACAACATGCGCTGGGGTTTGGAGCAATGAATTTCCAATTCTTTGGATGCCCTCGTTTTTTTGGTTTAGCAGTTTAAAATTCTTTTCCCGAAAGTTGTTTTGGAGCGCAATCATATTGTCAACCAGCGTTCCTCCCTCTTCGCTGCTTTTGAGGGTGACGCCGTCCGTCATGGGGTTTACAAACTCGGTTTCGCCAACCGCAACAAACATCTTATCCAACTTTTCGATGGCTTTTTCCTTTGTTTCATCCTGCAGCCACTCGTTGCCTTGCATGCGTTTTTTGTATTCCTCGATGGAATCATAAAACATTTGTTCGATATCCGCCGCGACTTCTTCGTCCATGTAGGTTTCTGTGTAATAATGCCCAATCTCTGTTTGAAAAAGTCCTTTTAGAGTGGCAACCGTTATGGACTGCAGCGCCTCTTCGTCTATTTCGCCATCACCATCCGCATCAGGGTTTATCTCGTGTACTTCATCGGGAACGGCGCCCGGGCTCTCGTCCAGATCAGGACTGCGCTGGTCTGCGCTATGGGAGCAGGAGTCTTCTGTATGCTCGTCTTCGCTGGTATCTGCACTAGACGTTGCGTAGTTCTCTTTAAGCATATCTGTTGAAAGGTACAGCGCGTTATCGCACAGATAATCGGCTTTGAGCCAGTTTTTTACCATATCCAGGTTTTCTTCGTTTACCAGCTTATCTATGTCTTTGAAAAAATCTTCGCTCCATAGCGCCACCTGTTCGGGAACGGCTCCCGCAAGGGTTGCAATTAATTTTTCAAAATCAATATTTTCGCTGTACGCAGCGAATTCTTCAAAGGGGACGAGCGTATCCGAATTCTGCAAACGCATCTGTTCATCCGTGCCCATCATATATGGAATGGTCATTCTATCAAATGCGAGGGAATCTTCGACAATTTTTGTTGCCTCCTCCTCCGATTCTCCAACCGCTATGGCAAGATACCGTATTTTGTCGGCTTGAGCTGCTAGCAGGGCCTGTCCTACTTCGTTGTCTTCATCATAATAACCGCTCACCGGCAGGTAATTGCTTGTTCCCTTTACAACCAGACGGTTTAATTCCGGTACTATCGGGTCGGGTAGCACCTGTAAAACAAAGGGCGTGTAGTTTCCATCGAGATACAATTGCGGTAGAAGAGCGTTTAAATCTGGTCTTGCCCCCGCGTGTTGTACCAGACGCAAAGTTAGTAAAGATATGTTAAACTAACTTTGGAGGGAAGCAGAAAATGGCAAGGAAGAGATACACAATTGAACAGATT
>JBMNTU010000095.1:0-8011 GCA_050945895.1 Christensenellaceae bacterium
AGGGCTATGACCCTGTGTTGGGGTTTCAACCCCTCTGTGCTTATTTTAGGGAGTATCTTTTATTTCCTCAATCCGCCTTTTGTTCCATTACAGGAATGCTCCTCGTGCAACGTCATAGTCCGCCCATCCGCCCGCGCTATGTAACGAATTCGCAGCTTTTCGTACTGCACTTTTAACATTTTGCGCCTTACGTAAAGCATATTCAGCGTTGGCCAGCTTAATTGTCGCTTGCTTCTTTTTAGCTAAAAGCTCACCATACCGTCTGCCCGACACGCTTTCGGGAGAACTCAAAAGCATGTCGGTCCTTCTTTTCAGTTCTGTTTTATATTCTTTTTCCAGTTGCCCCAATGCATCCCATTCCAGTCTAATTTGTTCCAGTTCATTTTTTATTTCAGAGCAGCTTGCAGTCGTACATTCGTATGCTTTTTGGATCTCCTCAAATTCTCGCCTTTTCTTTTCAAATTTCTTTTTAAAGAGGCCCCACGCCACTTTCTTTTGCGCTTTACACGCCTTTTCATATCGAATACGGAGCTCTTTTTCTTGGGTTTCCATTTCTTGTAACTTCTTCTGCAAGCTTCTAACCTGGCTTTCCAATGCCTCAAGCCCCGTTAGTTTTTCTTTTATTTCCCTTATATTATCCATTTTTTCCTCGTGTTATAATCTCCAGCAACCGTCAATGAGTTTGTTTTTTTATAAGAATACCATAAAAATCATGTATTTGTGAATGGTCCAATTTAAGCCGTTCCTAATTATGCAAATCTTTCATATACATTGAAAAACAGTTTATCTATAGTATAATGAAAACATCGAAGAAAGGTTGCATGGTATGCCGCAGACACTTAACAGCAAATCCCAACGCTATACGGCAGGAAAGCGAATCGCGCTCCTGGGCATTGCCGCGAATATTGCGTTGCTCGTTTTAAAGCTGATAGCGGGATACACGGCAAAAAGCCAGGCGATGGTCGCGGACGGATTCAACAGCCTGGGCGACGTTTTTGCTTCTGTCGTCACACTTGCCGGAAGCGTTTATGCGGCAAAGCCCAGTGACCAGAACCATGTGTTTGGTCATGGAAAGGCTGAATACATTGCGGCCATGATCATCGGTTTTTCCATGGTTGCGATGGGTATTTATATGGTCACGCAGTCTGCCTCCGCTATTATGCAGGGCGAAGCGCCTGTGTTTTCGTGGTGGCTCGTATTTGTCGCCGGGCTGACAATCGGCGTTAAGCTGGTGCTTTTCATAATTGCGTGGATCTCCGCGAAAAAACACAACAGCATGCTCATCCGAGCAAACGCGCTGGACCATCGAAACGACGTATTCGTTTCGGCGGGAACGCTTGCCGCCGTGTTGCTGAGCGCCTGGGGCGCAACACTGGCCGATGGCTTGCTGGGCGTCGTCATTTCTGTGTGGATCGTCTACACGGGTATTTCTATCCTGCGCGACGCGTCGCGCCCGTTGATGGACGAAAATATGCCCCCTGTCGAAATCGCCGGCATACGCGGGGATATAGAGCAGGTGCCCGGGGTGGACCATGTGGACAGTGTTGTGGCAAAGCCCGTGGGAGCACAGTATATATTGGTGGCCAAAGTTTCTGTTGACCACCATATGTCTGTCGAAGACAGCCACGAGATTGCCAAGCAAATAGAGAACCGTGTCAAACAAACGAACCCGGATATAGAAGATGTGCTTGTGCACATCAATCCGGACTTTCCGCACGAGGTGAAGACATAATGGAAAAAGAATTTGCACTGAAAATTACAGGGATGCACTGCGCCGCATGTTCGGCTGCCGCGCAAAACTCCCTTTCCCATCTGGAAGGCGTGCTGTATGCGGGCGTAAACCTTGCAACAAATTCCGCAACCGTTGTAACGGACGGTACCGTTACGGAAGCAGATCTTTTGCGTGCCATAGACGAGGCAGGTTTTTCTGCAGAAATAACGAAGGACGCCCCTACTGTTACGGAGGACGAACACCGTTTTCCGAAATGGCGGGTCATTTTGGCGTTTGCCGTTGGAATGTGCGTTATGTATATTGGTATGGCGGGGCACTGGAACTGGCCCCTCCCAACTGTATTATCTATGCACACACACCCGCTAAACTACGCTGTTATCCAGCTTATATTGACCGCCGTGGTCATTTTCTGCGGCAGGAACTTTTTTGTAAGCGGCTTTAAGGCGCTGACCAAACTTCACCCCAATATGGATACGCTCGTCATGCTGGGAACGGGCAGCGCATTCATCTACAGCCTTGTTATGACCATTTTGATCCCGCAGGATGCGGCAAATGTACACAATCTGTATTTTGAATCCTCGGCGGTTGTGCTTGCACTTGTCCTGATTGGCAAATATATGGAAGAAAACAGCAAAAACAGGGCCAAAGGCGCCATTACCGGCCTTGCGGCGCTCGTTCCCAAGGACGCCGTACTGATCCGGGACGGCAAGGAAGTGACGGTTGCCGCCGCGGACGTAGCGCCCAAGGATATCGTTCTGGTTGGCGCGGGGCAGCGCATTCCTGTGGACGGCACCGTTTCATCCGGCCAGGCCAGCGTGGACGAATCCACGCTGACCGGCGAAAGCTTGCCGGTGTTCAAGGAATCGGGCAGCACCGTTTCGGGCGGAACGCTCGTCCTCGATGGCGTACTTCATGTTGAAGCGACCAATGTTGGGCAAGACACCGCCATATCCCAGGTGCTTACGCTTGTTGTGGAAGCCCAGCAGAAAAAGGCAAAAATATCGCGCCTTGCAGACAGGATCTCCCTGGTGTTCGTTCCTACTGTTACGCTCATTGCCATCGCTTCTGCCGTTATTTGGGGCATTTCGGGCGCGGACGCCAGCTTTGTGCTCAATATCTTCGTATCTGTGCTGGTCGTTGCCTGCCCATGCGCCCTGGGCCTTGCCACGCCTATTGCGGTCATGGTTGGTACGGGGCGGGGCGCGCAGCTTGGCATTCTCTTCCGCGGCGGTGATATTGTAGAGGCGGCCGCCTCGGTAGACACCGTGCTGTTCGACAAAACGGGCACCATTACAAAGGGGCGGTTGTTCGTGACCTCTGTTTCTGTCGTGGACGGCAGCGAAGAACGCCTGCTTGAGGCGGCAGCCGCAGCCGAATACGGCGCGACCCACCCGATTGCCGTCGCCATTCGCGAATATGCCAAGCAAAAAGGAATCGAGCCCGCCCCTCCCGAGCAGGTGCAAAACGTTGCCGGCCGGGGCGTTGTTGCAACAACAAAAGGCGAAAAGATTACGATCGGCACAAAGGATTTTATGGAAATGGAGGGCATCTCCGTTTCGGGCGAGCGGCCTGCCGGCGCGACGCTTGTGTTTGTGGCCGTTGGCAAAGAATACATGGGCGTCATTGCCCTTGCCGACGAAATAAAGGACGACGCACAAAGGACGATCCGCCTACTGCATGAAGCAGGCTTGAAGACCGCGATGATTACAGGCGACAATGCCGAAGCCGCCGAACAGATTGCTAAAACGGCGGGCATAACCGAAGTATACGCCAATGTTTTGCCGCAGGACAAGGCGCGCATCGTGGAAGAATTGCAGCAAAGCGGCCGAAAGGTTGCCTTTGCGGGCGACGGCGTAAACGACGCCCCCGCCCTTGCGACAGCCGATGTTGGAATCTCGGTATTTGGCGGAACGGACGCCGCGGCCGATTCTTCGGGCGTTATACTGATGAAGGACGACACGCTGAGCATTGCGGGAGGTATACTGCTTTCGCGGCGCGTGATGCGCATCATCCGGCAAAACCTCTTTTGGGCATTTTTCTATAATATTATCGGTATCCCCATTGCGGCCGGTGTTTGGTATGCGCTGGGCGGTTTCCTGCTGACGCCGATGTTTGCCGGGCTTGCTATGGCACTCTCTTCTGTTTGCGTGGTGCTCAATTCGCTACGGCTTTCGAAATACGATTATAGAAAAATAAATATTTAAAAATAACGAATATGCAAAAAGCCGCATTGCTGCGGCTTTTTCGAGGATTGGAAGTATATTCTATGAAATAAACGCTTTTGAGCGATTATTCCTGGTTCCAAAGAAGTGGTCTGCTTCTTTGTATGGCTTTATTATAGAGCGTCAATTTGAACACAGTATGAATGAAATGTAAATAAATTATAAATATCAAAAAATACCGCCGAAACGCGTATGCATGGCGGTATTTTCGCTTTGTTTTCTTATATGGATATTACATTTCAAACGTCCAGTTTGTGTTTATGCCAATTGTCAGGATAAATACGCCCATGAATATGACCAGGCTGATGCCAAAGAACTTCATGAATGTTCTCATGGAAACACCCGTGCGCTTCTGGACGGCATTTTTGCCAAACATGGCAATGGCAAATATGATGACCCACAACCAGCCAAGCAGCCCGCCTTCTTCTCCGAAAACCACGGGCAGCGCCAGCGCCAGCCAAATGGCAAAGCCAAATACAAAGCCCAGTAAAATTTGCAGTACATTCTGTTGCTTGGCTGTCAGCTTTGGCTGGTAGGGTATGATCTCCTCCTCGTCCGCATCCGCAACAATCACGTCGCCCTCTTCCCCGTTGGGTGCGTCCGTCTGTTCTTCTTCTGCGGAAGAAACCTCTACCACAGACATTTCCCCAGCTTCCTGTTGACCTGCCGTTTCTTCTGCGGCAACCTGCTCCTGTTCGTTTTCCAGTTCGTTTTTCGGATTCATTTCTTCCATGGCCACATAACTCCCCATATCGTTGTTATACTCAGATTTTTCTCAAACAACCCGGCTGGTTGTTTTGCTTATTTACTGTGTAAAATATATTATTACACATCGACAGGAGAATTTCTATACAAAACGCCAAAAAAAACATTTATTTTTTGTATAAGTTTTGTTAAGATATAGATATCTGTTCTTTCCTTAGAATAATAATCTTTTGAATAAATAAACCGTTTGGGAGGAAAACGAATGAAGGTATACAACCCACAGGACATCGTAAACATTGCTGTTGTCGGACATGGCGGAGAGGGAAAAACAACTCTGGCAGAGGCGATGATCTATAATGCCGGCGGTTCGGAGCGTATGGGTCGGGTAGAAGACGGAAATACCGTAACCGACTACGACCCGGAAGAGGCCAAGCGGCAGATTTCGATCGGCCTGGCATTGGCGCCGGCAGAATGGAAAAACAAAAAGCTCAACCTGGTGGACACCCCCGGCTATTTCGATTTTGAAGGTGAAGTGGTTGCGGCATACACGCTTGCAGACAGCGCGCTGATCGTTACCGGGCCGCAGGATCATGTTTCCGTTGGAACAGAAAAAGCGTACGACTATTGCAACAAGCATGGAATCCCCCGTGCGTTCCTCATTACCCAGCTCGATAAGGAGAACACGGATTTCAAAAAGACGCTGGATGCGCTTTCTACAAAGTATAATCCTGCGGTTACGCCGTTGCAGTTCCCCATTATAGATGGCGGAAAAATGACAGGCGTTGTGGATATCATTGGCCAGAAGGCGAAGTATTTTGACGGAAAAGAAGGCGATGTGCCGGATGCTGTTTCTGCGGACGTTTCTTCGCTGCGCGAAGCCCTGATCGAAAACGCTGCCGGAAACGACGAATCGTTGATGGAAAAATACTTTGACGGGCAGGAGCTCTCTAAAGACGATATTTTGAAAGGCCTGAAAGACGGCATTATGGAAGGTACGATTGCGCCGGTATTTGTGTGCATCCCCACACAAAACCTGGGCGTTAAAGAAGTTATGGACGAGCTTATTTCGCTGATGCCGGCTGCCGGTTCTATCGGCCCCAAAAAGGCAACCAACAAAGCAGGCGACGAAATCGAAGTAAAGCGTGACCCTGCCGCACCGTTCTCGGCGCAGGTCATTAAGTCGATCGCCGACCCGTTTGTCGGCAAAATTTCTATTGTCAAGGTCTATTCGGGCACACTTACGCCAGATATGACTGTGCTCAACACAACGACGGGCAAAACAGAAAAATGCAGCAACCTGGGCATTATGTCTGGCAAAAAACTGATTAACATTCCCAAGCTGGAGGCGGGCGACATCGGCGCGCTGGCAAAGCTTACCGCTACGGTAACCAGCGATTCGCTTTGTGCTTCGTCCGATTTTGTCCAGTTTGAAAAGCTTTCTTTCCCCAAACCCAGTATTTCGCTTGCCGTAACCGCCAAAAAACAAGGCGAAGAGGACAAGGTGTTTTCCGGGTTGCATCGGTTTGAAGAAGAAGACCCATCCTTCACCGTAACCACCAATACCGAAACCAACGAAACGGTTGTAAACGGCATGGGCGAAATGCACCTTGAGGTCGTCATGAACAAGCTGAAAAACAAATTCAATGTGGAAGCGGCTTTGATGGATCCCAAGGTTCCTTATCGTGAAACAATCCGCAAAGCAGCCGAAGCCGAAGGAAAGCACAAAAAACAATCGGGCGGCGCAGGCCAGTTCGGCGTCGTCAACATGCGCTTCGAACCGTTATACGATAGTGATTCCAGCTTTGAATTCGTCAACGCCATTGTAGGGGGCGTTGTTCCCAAGGAGTTTATTCCCGCTGTAGAAAAAGGCCTCCGCGAAAGCCTTGTGCACGGCGTTCTTGCAGGCTACCCGATGGTGAACATAAAAGCGACGCTGTTCGATGGAAAATACCACCCAGTAGACTCCAAGGAGGTTGCGTTCAAATCGGCGGCACGGCTTGCATACAAAGCGGCTTGCGAAAAAGCCGACCCGGTTATTTTAGAGCCGATCTCCAAGGCAGAGGTCGTTATTCCGGACGAATACATGGGCGATATCATCGGCGACCTCAACCGGCGGCGCGGGCGTATTTTGGGCATGAACCCGCTGGGCGGCGGCCTGCAGCAGGTGGAAGCAGAGGTTCCCATGAGCGAAATGACCAAATATGCAACCGATCTTCGCTCCATGACACAAGGGCGCGGCTCTTTTACCCTGACGTTTGAGCGGTACGAAGAGCTTCCCGCACAGATGGCGGCTAAAGTTATAGAGCAGGCACAAAAGGATGCGGAAGAAAAAGACTGATCTATAGATTGTATACGGAAAAATCTGCCGGAAAATCAGTTTTTTCGGCGGATTTTTTTACGGCCTAGGGAAGACTGTACACAATCAGTTCATTTTCCATTGTAGAATGTTATATAGGAATATAATCGAAAAGAAAGAGGAACCTGATGGATAAAAAAACAAAAAAATGGATCGGCGTAGGTGTGGTCATTGCCGTTATACTGATTTTGGTATTCGCCTCAACTACCGTAGTGGAAGCCGGGCATACCGGCGTTGTTGTAACAATGGGCGCGGTCAGCGATACCATTCTTACGGAAGGGCTGCATTTTAAGCTGCCGTTTGTGCAAAGCGTCGTACAGGTAAACAACCGCACGCAAAAGGTGGAGGCCGATGGTACTGCCGCATCTAAGGACCTGCAGATTGTAACATACACAGTAGGCATCAACTATAAGATATTAAACGATCAATCTGCATATCTATACAAGAACGTCGGGCAGGCGTACGAAACGACGATCATTGCGCCCGCCATACAGGAATCGGTTAAGGCCGTATGTGCAAAGTTTACGGCGGAGGAGCTGATTACGCAGCGCTCTGTTGTGGGCGACAGCATCAAAGAAATGCTGCAGGAAAAGATTACCCCCTACGGCCTGACGGTAGAGGTATTCAATATTGTAAACTTCGATTTCACCGAAGAATTTAACAAGGCTGTTGAGGCCAAACAGACCGCGCAGCAGAGCGCGCTTAAAGCAGAGCAGGACCTTGCGCGCATCCAGGTCGAGGCCGAGCAGCAGGTCACACAGGCCAAAGCAGAGGCGGAAAGCATCCGGCTCATCCAGGAAACGCTTAAAACGTCTCCCGAATATATCGAATATATTAAGTGGAGCAACTGGAACGGCGAGCTTCCGCGGGTAATGACGGGCAGCAGCAGCGACGGCAGTGGCAGCGATCTGATTTTGGACGTGGGTAATGTTATGGATGACACGGCGGAATAAGTCTATCATACGCAAGTAAAAACGACCGGGAGCTTCCCCGGTC
>JBMNTU010000096.1:0-7911 GCA_050945895.1 Christensenellaceae bacterium
AGCAAATTTGCAGGCTGGTGGACGGAGAGCTGCCAAAGGTGGAGGAGCAGCCGGTTTTGGACCGGATAGGCGCAAGCGGCGCGTACCGTGAATACTATGAAGAACTGCTGCAGATAAAAGCGGCTGCAAAAGAGCAGGACAGGGAAGCGCCGGCGTCTTTTCGCGCGGCGTGGCAGGCAGCATTGGAAGTGCCGGAAGAAGGAAGGGCGCATCGCAAAAGGAATGCGGCGTGGAAAATACTTGTTCCGGCAGCGGCGGCGGTTGTTTGCGGGGCGTTTATATTTTCGGCATGGAATACGGGAAGTATGCCGGAGAGCATTGCGGAAGAGGACGTGGTGCTGGAAGCGGCCGTGGAAGCCGCCGGAGAGGCCGAGATGTATGTAATGGACGAGGCCGTGCCTGCGGCGGGCGCGCAAGAGCACGTAGCCGAGGATATTGCCCCGGCGGGCGAGGCTTATGCGGCAGAGGTCGACGCTGCGGGCATACTGGAAAAAGCCGGGCTGATTCTGAAAGCGAAGGAGCTTGGGCTACAGTACGAGGAGACGCCGGACGGAATAATCCTTACGGGGGATATGGAGACGCTGAACGAAATATTGGAGCCGACGGGGGCTGTTTTAGCCGGCGGAGGCAGCGTATATATAAAAACAGAAGCGGAATAATCAGGAAAGAGGGTGTTTTGGCATGGCTGTAAAGGAAGTTGACAGTCCGCAGCACTATTCCATTGTAGAGGTGCCGGAAGCAATTGAAGAGGTGGCGGGCATCCGGCTGTTTGGCAGGGTGATAAAGTCGATTATTTTTACGACGGATATTGCGCTCATAAACAACAACAACGCGGACGCTGTTATGGCTGTGCACCCGTTTACGCCGCAGGCCGCAGTAAACAGGAAAATCATTGAAATTGCAAAGGTGCCGGTCTTTTGCGGAATCAACGGAATGCATATGTCCAGCAAGCGGCTGGTGAAGCTGTCGCGCGATGCGGAATTCAGCGGCGCTGCCGGGCTGATTATTGGCCCGGATGTGGAATATGAGGCGGCGGCAAAAATAAAGCTGGCGGTGGATATTCCGGTCATTGCAACGGTGGTTTCCGTAAAGGAAGATGTGGAAAGGAAGTTTGAAGCGGGTGCGGACATGCTCAATGTGTCCGGCGCAGAGGAAACCTGTGCGATTATTGAAAACATACGAAAAAACAACCCGTATGTTCCAATCATTGCAACGGGCGGCCCAACGGACGATACGCTTAAAGAAACGATTGCATGCGGCGCGGACGCAATTACCTTTACGCCGCCCACCAATGCGGAAATATTCAAAAAGCAGATGCAGGCTTTTCGCGATAGCTTGAATGGAATGGAGGAAGCCGTTGCGGACGAGTGAAAAAGCGCTGCTGCTTTTAAATACCGGCTTTGCGGTTTCGGCGTTGGCGCTGATGGCCTTTTTGCCGTCCAGCCAGGCCTTTTACCTGGATAATTTTGTAAAGGTATTGCTGTATGTTGCCCTCATCGTTTTTTTCCTGCTGTATGTAAAATTTCGGGCAAACAAAGGGGCGGCCGTCGTTTTGACCGTGCTGCTAGGGGTGCTTTTTATTGTCTGCGTAGTTATTTTCGCGCAGGCGTATGGGTTCTACAAGCTGGAAAGCGCGGGCAAATGGCAAACGGCCCTGCAATAAAAAAGGCCCGTGCGCTGACGAAGCAGACGCCGAGCCTTGGCCGACAGGTTAATTTTCCAGCCTGGTCCTGTTTTCTTCAAAGTTTTTTGATACACCGGCCATTTTTCGGTTTATTTATATACACCGCCGGCGCCCCAGTTGTCAAACTCTGTGAGCTTGATGTAAACATGGTCTGTGGGGAACGAATGGTCGTTTTTTAAAAACAGGAACATTTCCTCTACAAAGCGCTGCTTGCTTTCCAGCGGTGCTGTTTGGAATATGTCTACCTCCATTACGCATAGCGGGCCGGATTTGCCTTCCATGGTAAGGCTGCTGTTGTCTTGGAAGGTAACCATCGTCTGCTCGGGCGTTTTGCCGGGAATAAGCGTGATAAGGCGATTGATTCCCTGCAACATAGATTCCTTTTCGGTGGACGTCATGGCTTTGTTGGTGCATAATTTTACATGTGGCATAGGCTTTACTCCTTATACAATGGTTTGCCTGTATTATAGCATGCCGCTGCCTGTTTAACAAAGTGTTATTTTTATTGGTGTGTATCCATGCTATAATATTGCCATGGGTAGCTTTATAGAAAACAATGCGGCGCCGGCCGGAATCGTGCGCCCGCTTCTTGTGTGGTACGGGAAAAACGCGCGCAACCTTCCGTGGCGGAAAAGCACCGACCCGTACCGGGTGTGGATATCGGAAATTATGCTGCAGCAGACGCGTGTTGCGGCGGCTATAGACTACTACGAGCGGTTTTTGCGCGAACTGCCGGACGTGCGCGAATTGGCGGCGGTTCCGGAAGACAGGCTGTACAAGCTTTGGCAGGGGCTGGGCTACTACAGCCGCGCGCGCAACCTTAAAAAGGCGGCGGAAATTATCGTATTTGAACGCGGGGGTGTTTTCCCCGACACATACGAGGAGCTGCTCCAACTGCCGGGCATTGGGGAATATACGGCGGGCGCAATTATGTCTATTGCGTACGGCGCGCCTTACCCGGCGGTAGACGGCAATGTTTTGCGCGTTTTAACAAGGGTGCTGGGCAGCCGCAGGAACATTGCAAAAGCAGATACAAAAAAATGGGCGGCAAACCTGCTTGGGCAAATATACCCGAATAAAGATTGCGGAAGCTTTACCCAGGCGCTGATGGAGCTGGGCGCGCTGGTCTGCCTGCCGGGCGGAGGCGCAGACTGTGCCCGTTGCCCGCTGAAACATATCTGTATTGCAAAAAAAGAGGGCGTGCAGGCAGAGCTTCCGGTAAAAACGCCTCCTAAAAAGCGTACGATCGAAAAGCGCACGGTTTTTTTGATAACAAACGGCGGCAGGCTGGCGATTCGCAAGCGAAAAGACGGGCTGTTGGGCAATTTGTGGGAGCTTCCGTCGCTTGGGCGGCACTTGCGGGCGGAAGAAGCAGGGCAGGCGCTTTTGCAATGGGGCATTGCGCCGCAAAAGATAGGCAAGCTGCCGGATGTAAAACATGTTTTTACGCATAAAGAGTGGCATATGCTGGCATACAGCGTAGAAAGCGGCAGCGCCGCACCGGGGTTTACCTGGGCGCGCAAGGACGAGCTTGCCGACCGGTATGCCGTTCCGGCGGCCTTTTTGAAGTATTTGAGACTATTCTTGAAGGAGAGCAGCGATGGCAGAAAAACTGGATTATAAGAAGGAATACAAGATACTCTATATGCCGCCGCAAACGCCGGTGCTGGTGGATGTACCGGAAATGCACTTTATTATGATAGACGGCAAAGGAGCGCCGGGGGGAAAGGCATACCAGGATGCGCTTTCGGCGCTGTACGCCCTGACGTTTACAATTAAAATGAGCAAAATGGGCGGCAAACAGCCGGATGGGTATTTTGAATACGTTGTGCCGCCGCTGGAGGGCCTTTGGTGGGGAGAGCACGGAAAGCTGGATATTCAAAAGGAAAGGCGGGACAGCTGGTGCTGGACGTCGATGATCCGCCAGCCGGAATTTGTTACGGAAAATGTGTTCCGCTGGGCGGTTGCGGAGTGCATTGCCAAAAAGCCGGATATCGATGTTTCGGGGGCGCGGTTCGAGAATTATGCGGAGGGGAAATGTGTCCAGATTATGCACATTGGCCCGTATTCGCAAGAGGCGGCATCTATGGAAAAGATGCATGCGTTTGCAAAGGAAAACGGCTTTGCTGAAGACGATGCGCGCAAGCACCACGAGATATACCTCTCCGACCCGCGGCGTACAGACAGGGAAAAGCTGAAGACCGTGCTGCGCCTGCCCGTAAAATAAGGGGGACGTATGCAAAGCTTTACCTATGGCGAAAAGGAACTGGAATATTTAAAAAGCAAGGACAAACGCCTGAAAAAAGAGATCGAGCGGATTGGCAAAATTGAGCGGGAAGTGACGGGCGACCTTTTTGCGGCGCTTGTTTCCAGCATCGTCGGGCAGCAGATTTCGATGAAGGCGGCGGATACGGTGTGGCGGAGGCTGAACGAACTGGCAGGAGAGATGACGCCGGAGCGGGTTGCGGCCATGCCCAAAGAGCGGCTGCAAAGCGCGGGAATGTCTATGCGGAAAACGGAATATATACAAGGCATTGCGCGCGCGGTGGTGAATGGGGAAATAGACCTGGATGCGCTGTGGGGCATGACGGACGAGCAGGTGGTTGGCGCGCTGGTAAAGCTCCGCGGCGTGGGCGTATGGACGGCCGAGATGCTGATGATTTTTTCTATGCAGCGCAAGGATATATTCAGCTGGGACGACCTGGCGATCCGCCGGGGGCTGATGATGCTGCACAGGCACAAGGAGCTCCCGCGGGAGCGGTTCGAGCGGTACCGCAGGCGCTATAGCCCGTATTGCTCCATAGCCTCGCTTTACCTGTGGGAAATTTCGCTGGGGAAATAAGAGTTTGCCGTAAAGGAAGATATATGCCATATTTTGGGGAAGAATGGATACAGGAATTACTGAATAAGGTCAACATTGCGGATTTGATAAACGAGTATGTGCCGCTTACCAATAAATCCGGCAGGTGGTGGGCGTGCTGCCCGTTCCACAACGAAAAAACCGCTTCTTTTTCCGTCAATCCGGAAAAGGGTTTTTTTCATTGCTTTGGCTGCGGCAAAAGCGGCAACGCCATCCACTTTGTAATGGAGATGGACAAGCTTTCCTTTCCGGAGGCATGCACCCACCTTGCAGAGCGCGTAAAGCTGCCCGTGCCCGAAAAAACAAACAACGCCGAATACGAAAAACGGCGGGCGCTCCGGCAGAAAATACACCAGATGAACCGAACCGTTGCGCGCTATTATTACGACTGCCTTTTTTCGGAGGAAGGAAAAAAAGTGCAGGACTACCTGCTGCAACGCGGGCTGAACAAAAACGTCATCCATGCGTTCGGCATTGGGTTTGCGCCCGACAGGTGGGACAGCGTTTTGAACCTGCTCGAAAAAGAGGGGTACACCCGGCAGGATATGCAGCTTGCGGGGCTGATTAAAATAAACGAAGGCAAGTGCTACGATATGTTCCGGAACCGCGTGATGATACCCATTATAGACACCTTTTCGAACGTCATTGGCTTTGGCGGGCGGGTGCTGGACGATTCGCTGCCCAAGTACCTCAATTCGCCGGAAACGGCCGCGTTCAACAAAAGCCGAAACCTTTTTAACCTGAACAATATCCGCAAGCTAAAGGGAATAAAGCACCTGATTTTGGTAGAAGGATATATGGATGTAATTGCGCTTTATGCGCATGGAATACGCGAATGCGTGGCAACGCTGGGCACGGCGCTTACTGTGGAGCAGGCAAAGATCGTGCGGCGGTATACCAAACAGGTGTATATTTCTTACGACGGCGACGGCGCGGGCAAAAAAGCCGCGCTCCGGGCGGTGGATATCCTTACAAAAGAGGGGATAGAGCCGCGGGTTTTGACCATACCGGACGGGCACGACCCGGACGACTTTTTGCGCTTGCACAAAAAAGACGGATACATGAAGCTGGTAAAAAATGCGCAGCCGGTGCTGGATTATAAATTTGGCCGGGCGGCGGAAGGGTACGACCTGCCGGACGAAATGGAGAAATATGCGCAGGAGTGCATTGGGCTGCTGAAAAAAGAGCAAAGCGCAGTCGTGCGCGAAAAATATGCGGAAAAGCTTGCAAAGCTTACAGGCTTTTCGGTGCAGTCTATTATGCAGGATATTGGCGGGCAGGAAGAGAAAAGCCAGGCCTTTGTTCCGGCGGTGAAACATGAAGAGCCGGCGCCCCCCGACCTAAAGGACGAGAACAGGCTGATGGCGGTGCTGTGTGCAGACCCGCAAAAAGCGGAGCTGGTCTCGCAGCGGATATCGGTAAACGATTTGTACGACGAAACAAACAAAACAATTTTTTCTCATATTTTAAAGTGCACAAAAAAAGGAATTTTGCCATCCAGTGCCGAAGTATTATCTGTGCTAAACAAGACAGAGGATTTAAAAAAGGCTGCGCAGCTGTTTGAAGAGGCGGAAAACTTTCCGGATATGGGCGGCGATCATGCATATTTGTCTGGTATCATGAGCCGCATTGTTTTGAGAAATAAGGAAAGGCTGAAAAAAGAGCTGTTTGCTGCGCTTAGCAGAGTGACCGATGAAAATACGCGCGCGGAGGTCGCGGAGGAGATTCGGGAAGTGACGCTTCAAATCCACGAATTGAAGCAGGCAATAAAAACTATATAAGTAGGTGAGATTTTGTCAAAAGGTGAAGGCAAAAAGAAGGAACTTGTACCATCTGCCGGGACGCTTTCGGACAGCCAGATTAAAGCGGGCGAGGCAAAGATCCAAAAGGTAATAGAGCTGGGCAAAGCAAAAGGGGTTGTAAAGTACCAGGAGATCATGGATACGCTGGAGGACGTCCAGCTGAAGCCCGACCAGATCGAAAAGCTGTATGAAACCCTGGAGGAGCTCAATGTCGACGTAATCGACGACGATATTGCGGCAGAGCCCGCCAAAGAAGATGAAGTTGCAGAAGAATTTGAAATAGCCATGCCGGAAAACATCAATATCGATGATCCGGTTCGTATGTATTTGAAGGAAATTGGCAAGGTGCCGCTGCTATCGGCGGACGAAGAGGTGGAGCTTGCCAAACGTATGGCAGACGGTGACCAGGTGGCAAAGAGCAAGCTGGCGGAGGCCAATTTGCGCCTGGTGGTCAGTATTGCCAAGCGGTATGTTGGCAGGGGAATGCTATTTTTGGACCTCATACAGGAAGGCAACCTGGGGCTGATTAAGGCCGTTGAAAAGTTTGACTACCAAAAAGGATATAAATTCAGCACATACGCAACCTGGTGGATCCGGCAGGCCATTACCCGCGCCATTGCCGACCAGGCGCGCACCATCCGCATTCCGGTGCACATGGTGGAAACGATCAACAAGCTGATTCGTATTTCGCGGCAGCTTTTGCAGCAATACGGGCGTGACCCGCTGCCCGAAGAGCTGGCCAAGGAGATGGATATTTCTGAAGAAAAGGTGCGCGAGATTTTAAAGATCGCACAGGAGCCTGTTTCGCTCGAAACGCCCATCGGCGAAGAGGAAGACAGCCACCTGGGAGATTTTATTCCGGACGACGACGCGCCTGCGCCCGCCGAAGCGGCGGCGTTCACGATGCTCAAGGAACAGCTGATGGATGTGCTGGACACGCTTACCCCGCGTGAAAAGAAGGTGCTTAAGCTGCGGTTTGGGTTGGAAGACGGCAGGGCGCGCACGCTGGAGGAAGTGGGCAAGGAGTTTCAGGTGACGCGCGAGCGCATCCGGCAAATTGAGGCGAAGGCGCTTCGCAAGCTGCGGCACCCGTCCCGAAGCAAAAAGCTGCGGGATTTCCTGGAGTAAAGGCTACCCCCCTCAGCACCAAATTAGCACTATTGTCCGAACATAAATAGACCGCTAAAACATACAATGAGCAGTAGGTTTTAAGGACAAGCCTGCTGCTTTTTTGTATTCCAGAAAAGAAAAAAGAGCAGCATAAAAGGAAAAATAAGAGTTTTGAATGAATGAAGAAATGGGGGAGGGTGCGTCAGGAAAAGATGTAAAGATATTTCTGGGTTCGGATTACAGGAAGCAATAAGGGCATGAGAAAATACGAGCGGGGCAGCTATTTGCCGACTCTCAAAACAGAAAAACTTCCGGTGTGTCCGGGCATGTGAATTAGAAAAATGCGTGCGTAAATAGATTATCAATCAATATGAGATAGGTTAAACTGATTAGGCTGTCAGATGAAATCGCCAAACCAATAAGAAAGCGCTTCTTTATTGATTCCGTATTCGCCT
>JBMNTU010000097.1:0-7856 GCA_050945895.1 Christensenellaceae bacterium
GCGTTTGTGACGATCCTGCAGCTGCAGATAAACAGCGGCTTTATTGCAGGCTGCCTGACGATCATTGGGTATTCGATCAACAACACGATCGTTATATTTGACAGGATCCGCGACAACCGTAAGGGCGTTGCCATGAAGGGGAGAACGCGCGCCGAGATTGCGAACACCAGTATTGCACAGACGCTTTCCCGGACGATCAACACATCCGTGACAACCCTGATTATGATCGTGTGCCTGTACATCCTGGGTGTGGATTCTATAAAGGAATTTTCGCTGCCTATTATTGTAGGGCTGCTGGCGGGAACATACTCGTCAGTGTTCCTGTCTGGGCCGATGTGGGCGCTCATGTCCAACGCTGCGGATAAGCGGAATGCAAAAAATGCAGCAAATGGCAAAATAAAGAAAAACAATTCAAAAAAAGCAAAAAAAGGAAAAACGGCAAAGGCCTGACGACTTGTTGATTTTTGTCTGGAAGACCTTCTTCACTTGTTAAGAAGGTCTTTTTGGTAAATAGAGCACAGACTGGTACAAACAATGAGATATGTAATAAAAAAACGCCCGGAGATGGATGTTGACGAATCGCTGGCAATGGGCCTGAAAAACGACTTGAATATAAGCCCGGTTTTGGCTAAGCTGCTTTGCGGCCGCGGCATTGCCACGCTTGCCGACGCAACAGAATTTCTGTACCCCCAAAAAACGATGCTGCACGACCCGTATCTGTTTTTGGACATGAAAGACAGCGTAAGCATGGTGCGCAACATGATTTCCGGCGGAAAAAAAATCTGTGTTTATGGAGATTATGATGCGGACGGCGTCTCGGCGTGCGCGCTGCTGTATAAAGCGCTAAAAAAGCTGGGTGCGGATGTTTTCTGCTTTTTGCCCAGCCGCTCGGACCACGGCTACGGCCTTTCCAAAGCATCGGTGGAGAGCCTTGCCGGTACAGACCTGCTTATTACGGTGGATTGCGGGATAACCAACGTGGAAGAGATTGCGCTGGCAAAAAAGCTGGGCATGAAAACGATTGTGACAGACCATCATGAGTGCCCTCTCGTATTGCCCAAGGCGGATTGTATTCTAAACCCGAAGCGTCCGGGAGAGGAATATCCTTACAAGCACCTGTGCGGCGCGGGCGTAGCATTTAAGTTTGCGCATGCTCTTTTGGGCGAAGAAGCCATGGAGTATATTGACCTGGCCGCATTTGCAACGATTGCCGACATTGTGCCGCTGCTTGGCGAAAACCGTGTTATTGCAAAGCTGGGGCTAGAGAAAATGAATAGAAACCCCAACCTGGGGATTGCCGTTCTTTTCCGTAAAACGGGCATCCGGCGGGAGCAGATTGACGCGCAGACCGTATCGTTTGCGCTGGCGCCCCGCATCAATGCGGCAGGACGTATGGCGAGTGCCAACGACGCGCTGGATCTTTTTGTTTCTGATGAGGAGAGCGTACTGGAAACAAAAGCGGAAAACCTTTGCGCGTATAATGTCGAGCGCCAAAAACGGCAAGAGGAGATTGTAGAGGACGCGCTGGATATGGCAAGCGGGTACCCGGACGATAAGATGCTCGTGCTGTACAAAAAAAACTGGGATGTGGGAATCGTGGGGCTTGCGGCATCTAAGCTTGCCGAACGGTTTATGCGGCCCACGCTGCTTTTGGGGGAGTCGGGCGGGGCTTATGTCGGGTCTGCCAGAAGCATTGAAGGAGTGGACGTATACGGCGTTTTGAATACCCAGGCGCATCTATATGAGAAATTTGGCGGCCATGCCGGCGCGGCGGGGCTGACCATAAAAGAGGAACAGCTTGAAACGCTGAAAAACCGCCTGAACGCATACATGAAGGAAACATATGCGGAAGAGGTGTTTCGGCCGGTGAAGTATTACGATATTGAAATAAAGCCGCAGGATGCAACGCTGGAGTTTTTGAAGGAGATGGAGCTGCTTAAGCCGTATGGCCTGAAAAACGAACAGCCGACGATGCTCATCCGCCACGCGGATATATTTCAGGTAAAGCCGATTGGGGCAGACAAGCATGCCAAGTTTTTGATTGGGAAGTATAACGAAGCGTGCCTTTCGGCGGTGGTGTTTTCGGTCCGCGCGGAGGACGTACCCAAAAAGGCGGATATTATTGGCGCGGTAAATATAAACGACTATGACGGCAAGCCGCAAATGATTGTTGAAACTTTTTCGTACGACGAACCGGTTTATGTGCGCTATAATAAGGCGAAGCGGCGGCTGCACGAGGAAAAGGTTTTCTCGGCGGCGGAAAAGAAGTTGTTTTTTTGTGACAGGGAGCGGATTGGCGCGCTATACAAGGTGCTGCTTGCGGCGGCGGACAAGCAGATTAGCTTTCGGGACATGGAAGACCTGCTGCGGTTTATGCGCCGGCATACGGAAGAGAATGCGCCGGAATGCCTGGCGTTTATGACGGCGGTGCTTGAGGAGATCGGATTGCTTGAATTGCAAAAAGATGATAGAATACACATTGTAGTCGGGCGGGAGAAGCGAGAACTTGAAAACAGTATGGTCTATAGACGGCTTATGCCGGATGGAAAAAATGACGATACTGTTAAATAAATGGAGCAGGAAAAGGTGTCGGAATACTATAACGATTTTATAAAAAGGCACAAGCTGAAATATGACGAGGACGTGAATAAAGCGTTCGACATGGCGGAGGAAGCGCATAAGGACCAGCTCCGCCATTCCGGCGAGCCCTTTTTTACGCATCCGCTGGCTGTCGCCGACATCATTGCCGAGCTGGGGCTGGATAATACGACGATTATTGCGGGCATCATGCACGATGTGGTGGAAGACACCGAGCTGACGATTGAAGACGTTTCGCGCGAGTTTACGCCGGAGATCGGCAAGCTGGTGGACGGCGTTACCAAGCTCAAAAATTATGAATTCCAGTCTAAGGAAGAGCAGCAGAGCGAAAGCCTGCGCAAAATGTTTCTGGCAATGGCGTCGGATATCCGTGTCGTTATCATCAAGCTGGCAGACAGGCTGCACAACATGCGTACGCTGAAATACCAGTCTGAAAACAAGCAGATTGAAAAAGCGCGGGAAACGCTGGACATTTATGCGCCGCTTGCGCACAGGCTGGGAATTAACGCGATTAAGTGGGAGCTGGAGGATTTGTCTTTAAAGTTCCTGCATCCGGACGATTATTTTGAAATAGCAAACCAGATTGCTGCATCGCGCAACGAGCGGGAGGGGCAGCTTAGCTCTGTCATCACAAAAATTGAAGAAAAGCTGGATGAAATGAAAATTAAGGCGGAGATAGAGGGCCGCCCCAAGCATATATACAGCATTTACAAAAAAATGCGCGACAAGCATAAGGTGTTTGACGAAATATACGACCTGATTGCCATACGCGTGGTCGTTTCGAACATTAAAGACTGCTATGGCGTGCTGGGGCTTGTGCATACGCTGTGGAAGCCCATTCCCATGCGGTTTAAGGACTATATTGCAGTGCCTAAGCAGAATATGTACCAGTCGCTGCATACGACGCTGCTTGGCGAGGACGGCCGCCCGTTTGAGGTGCAGATACGCACATACGAGATGCATAAAACGGCCGAATACGGCATTGCGGCGCACTGGAAGTATAAAGAGGGCGCGGAAGACAGCATGGATTCTAAGCTGGCGTGGCTGCGCGAGCTGATGGAGTGGCAGAACGACGTCAAGGATTCCAAGGATTTTATGGAGACCTTGAAGATTGACATTTTTTCCGACCATGTGCTGGTGTTTACGCCCAAGGGCGATGTGAAGGATTTTGTAAACGGCGCGACGCCGCTCGATTTTGCGTACAGCATACACAGCGATATAGGAAACCATTGCGTGGGCGCAAAAATAAACGGCAAGATTGTGTCGCTGGACTATAAGCTGCGCACGGGCGATATTGTGGAGGTGCTGACGTCTAAGAACTCGAACGGCCCCAGCCGCGATTGGCTGAAAATTGCAAAAACGACGCAGGCGCGCAACAAGATCCGCCAGTGGTTTAAAAAGGAACTGAAAGAAGAAAACATACAAAAAGGCCGCGAAATGCTGGAAAAGGAAGCGAAGCGGCAAGGCTACAAGCTGTCCGACCTGCTGCGGACAGAGTGGCTGCAGCCGGTGTTTAAGCGCTTTGCAATGAACTCGCAGGACGATATGTTTGCGTCTGTCGGCTATGGTGCAATTTCCGTTAACCAGGTACTTTTTAAACTGATTGACCAGTACAAGCTGGCTAACCAGATTGCGGACGATTCGCAGGAGCTGAAGGTTGTAAAATACAAGGGCAAGGGGTCGGAAGGCGATGTGACCGTAAAGGGCAGCACGGGGATGATGGTGCGGTTTGCCAAGTGCTGCAACCCCGTTCCGGGGGACGATATTGTAGGGTATATTACGCGTGGGCGCGGCGTGTGCGTGCACACAAAGGATTGCAAAAACTTGG
Source organism: Christensenellaceae bacterium (assembly GCA_050945895.1). Taxonomy (GTDB): domain Bacteria; phylum Bacillota; class Clostridia; order Christensenellales; family Christensenellaceae; genus JBMNTU01. Next base: position 4,427 of record JBMNTU010000097.1, read on the forward strand.
GCGATTCGGCGATCGACGAAGAGCGGCTCATTGACGTGGCGTGGGTTGCCGACCAAAACTCCTCGTACAACGTGGAGGTGCAGGTCATTGCGGCAGACCGCCCGGGGCTGATGGTTGACCTGACGCAGGCGTTTTACAATGTGGGCAGGGATATTTCGGCGCTCAATGCGCGCACGACCAAAAACGGGCTGGCAAATGTTTCGATACGCACAAACATCCGCTCGATTGCGGAGCTGGACGAGCTGCTCAACAAGCTGCGCAGTATGAAGGATGTGCAGGAAGCGAAAAGGGTGAACTACTGATGAATATAAAAACGCTTGCAACAGGCCAGCTGGAGGCCAATACATATATTGTATGGGAGGATGGCAGCAAAGAAGCGATTGTGATTGACCCGGGAGGCGACGCGGACAGGATAGAGGCGGCGCTGGAACGCGAAGGGCTGGCTGCTTCGTACGTTCTTTTGACGCACGGACACTGCGACCATATTGGCGCGGTGGATGAATTGAAAGAAAAATATGGCGCAAAGGTCGCCATACACGAGGCGGATGCGGAAATGCTTACGGCGCCCTCCAAAAACCTTTCGGCGTTTGTGGGCGGGGCGCTTGCTGTACAGCCGGCGGACGTGTTGCTGCGCGGCGGCGACGAGATAGAAGCGGCGGGGTTGGTTTTTGTGGTATTGCACACGCCCGGGCACTCTAAGGGGAGTGCATGCTTTATGACGGAGGACGTCATTTTTACGGGCGATACGCTGTTTCAATGCTCGATCGGGCGGACGGATTTTCCGGGCGGCAGCATGAGCGAAATAGACCATTCGGTTAAAAAGGTGCTGGGAGGGCTTGACGGGGACTACAAGCTGTACCCGGGGCACGGCCCTGCGACCACGCTGGATAGTGAGCGGCAATACAACATGTTTATGAGGGGATAGCGGATGGTTATCCTTTATACGGAAACGCCGGTTTTTTTCAACGACATTTGCGATGAAATACGGCTTTTTACAGGGCAGGAGCAAATTGTACATACGGAGAGCAAAGAAGACAATGCGGAGCACCGGCTCATGCATTGTTTTTGGGTTGCGGATGGGGTGTACCGTTCGCGGGCAGAGTACTATGTGGGCGGAAAACGCGTTTCGGCTGCGGAGCAGAAGCAGGCGGCAGAACGGCAAAGCGATGCGCTGTATACGAAAAAAATAACCAAACGGCTTGTGAAATCGGTTGTATACGAGGCACTAAAAGCGCACTACAAAATAACGATGCCGTGGGGGTCGCTGACGGGTATTCGCCCGACCAAGCTGCTGCGCGAGCTGGCCGCAGAAGGCGGGGAGGCATATGCGCGCGAAATGTTTTTGGAGGCATTCGACGTGTCGCCGCAGAAGACGCGGCTTGCAGAAGAAATCGTTTATAACCAGCGAAAACACATCTGTACTATAAAAAATAATACACTTGACATTTATATTGGAATTCCCTTTTGTACTTCGCGCTGCAAGTATTGCTCGTTTATATCGCGCGATTTGAAAAATGCAGGGCTGCTGAAGGACGAGTACCTAAAATGCCTGCATGGCGAGCTGCTTGCAATGAGGGAAACGGTGCAAAGCTACGATGTGCGCGCGGTGTATGTGGGCGGAGGCACGCCCACGGCGCTTGAGGCGGGCGAGCTTGAATCGCTGCTTGAGCGGATAAACGAAGTGTTTCCCAAGCGGGGGGAATTTACGGTGGAGGCGGGCAGGCCGGACACGGTTACAAAAGAAAAGCTGCGCATTATAAAAAACGCCGGGGCGGGGCGCGTCAGCATCAACGCGCAGACGACCAACGACCGCACGCTTGCGGCGATCGGGCGAAATCATACGACGGAAGATTTTTTCCGTGCGTTTGCGTTGGCCCGCGAAGTGGGATTCGATTCCATCAATACCGACATCATTGCGGGGCTGCCCGGAGAGACGCTTGCGGACATGCAAAAAACGCTGGACGACATAATGGCGTTTTCGCCGGAAAACGTGACGGTGCACACGCTGGCAATCAAGCGGTCGTCGGAGTTTGCGGAAGGATTGGAGGGGAAGACCGACGCGCAGCAGACCGCGCAAATGGTGGAATATGCGCGGGCGTTTTTGGAAAGCGCAGGGCTTGCGCCCTATTACCTTTACCGCCAAAAATATATGAACGGCAACCTGGAAAATGTCGGATATGCAAAGCCCGGGCTGGAGGGTATCTATAACATAGACAACATGGAAGAGACTGCAAGCGTCATGGCGTTTGGCGCGGGCGGTATATCTAAGCTGGTTTTGGGGAATGAAAACCGTATAGAGCGGTGCGCAAACGTAAAGGACGTTGGACACTATGTAGCGCGCGCAGGAGAAATGGCGCAGCGCAAAAAAACACTGTTTGAAAATACAGGTATGCTATAGTATAATATTTGGTGGACTATTTTCGGAAAGATGAGGGGTATTGTTGGCAATTAATGCACCAAAAGGAACGAAAGACGTTCTGCCGGGCGAAAGCTATAAGTGGCAGTATATAGAAAAAACAGTGCGGGAGATTTGCTCTGTATTCGGCTACCGAGAAATCCGTACGCCGGTTTTTGAGCATACCGAGCTTTTTTTGCGCGGCGTGGGGGATACGACGGACATCGTCCAAAAGGAAATGTATACCTTTACAGATAAAGGCGACCGTTCTGTGACGCTCAAGCCGGAAGGGACGGCGGGCGTGGTGCGCGCGTTCATCGAAAGCGGCCTTGCAAACGGCCCGCAGCCTACAAAGATGTATTACCTTAACTGCCCGGTGTTTCGCTACGAACGTCCGCAGTCTGGAAGGCTGCGCGAACATCACCAGTTTGGCATAGAGGCGTTTGGCGCGGGGGACGCGAGTGTAGACGCCGAAGTAATCAGCGTTGCGTTGACGCTGTTTGATAAAGTGGGCATGAAAAACCTGCGGCTCAATATCAACAGCATTGGCTGCGAAAAGTGCCGCCCGGGCTATCACGAGGCGCTCAAGGATTATCTGCGCGAAAATTATGACAGCCTGTGCGAAACGTGCAAAGAACGCTTTGAAAAGAACCCGCTGCGCATACTGGACTGCAAGGTGGAAAGCTGCCAGTCGCTGATAAAGGAAGCGCCGGTGATGATCGACCATTTGTGCGAGGAATGCGACTCGCATTTTGATGCGCTTAAAGGCTATTTGGGTGCGCTGGATATAGAATACAGCGTCAACCCGTTCATTGTGCGCGGGTTGGATTATTATACAAAAACCGTATTTGAAATTATTTCGGACAGCATCGGCGCGCAGGGAACGGTGTGCGGCGGCGGACGGTATGATAAACTGGTCAAAGAAATCGGCGGGCCGGACATGCCGGGCATTGGCTTTGGACTTGGAATAGAACGCCTGCTGCTTGTCATGGAAAACGAAGGAATTGAAATTTCGGAGCCGTCTGTGACAGATAT
>JBMNTU010000098.1:0-7777 GCA_050945895.1 Christensenellaceae bacterium
CCCCACCGGCAAGAGCTTCACTGTGTACAGTGACCTGAAAAAGAAATTGGTGGCGTTGGGCGTACCGGAAAGTGAAATCGCGTATATCCATGAAGCAAAAACGGATGTGCAGAAAGCAAATCTGTTTGCAAAAGTGCGCAGCGGAAACGTGCGCATATTGATGGGCAGTACCGCTAAAATGGGCGCAGGCACGAACATCCAGGACAGGCTTTATGCATTGCATCACCTGTGCGTGCCCTGGAGGCCAAGCGACCTTGCCCAGCGCGAAGGACGCATCATCAGACCCGGCAATATGTACCCGGAGGTGGAGATTTTCCGTTATATAAAAGAGCAAACCTTCGATTCGTACAGTTATGTGCGACACGAGGTCGCGTGATTCATTGTTCGGCAATATGACCGAACCTATTGTTCCATCAGTAGTAGCCCAATGCCACCTGCGTAGTTCGTAAGGACTGGGTGGGAAGCTGGCATGGAAAGGTAGCCCCGCATCCATTGGATGCGAAGCCGGATGCGTGAGCGGACGGCAAAGCTGCGAGCAGCAATGCGGCTGGGGAGCTTGGCTCGGGTAGTATGGTTAATGTAATGTGCACCGTTAATAAACGTCGTTAATGCTGAACAGGCCAAAGCTGCTGACAGGCCTGGACCAAAATGGTACCGCAGTCGGTTAATCCCCTGTATGTTTGGGATTACATGGACATAATGACTGCCGGCGGAGAGACGGAACCTAACCTACTCATATGATGAATCACGGGGAACGTGGTAAGCCCGTATTTCCTCCCACAACAGTGGGAAAGCCTACCGTAAGGGAAGCCGATAGGAAGTGCGGGTAAGGAGATGGCCAAAAGCGAATGCCGCCCTGTAGCGGGGATGGATAGGGATTTCAACGTTATCCCACGCGAAAGCGGGCAGACTGGCCTAGGTCTTTCTTTACGAGAGAATTTACAGAACTTTTGAGAGGAGAAAGTGCAAATGAACGTGAAAACGTGTGCCCCTTCTGACAGAGCTGAAAGCTGGGAATCAATAGATTTCAACAAAGCCAAAGCCTTCGTTAAAAAGCTGCAAATGCGTATCGTAAAGGCTCAACAGGAAGGCAGATACGGCAGAGTGAAGGCTCTGCAGTGGATGCTGACGCATTCGTTTTACGCCAAAGCATTGGCGGTGAAGCGAGTGACGGAGAACAAGGGAAAGAAAACGGCAGGGGTGGACCATGAATTATGGTCCACGCCAAAATCCAAGTTTGAGGCTATCTCGAAACTGAAACGACGGGGATATAATCCCCAACCTCTCCGGAGGGTGTATATTCCAAAGGCCAATGGCAAAAAGCGGCCACTGAGCATACCGACCATGACTGACCGGGCGATGCAAACATTGTACAAGTTTGCATTGGAGCCGATTGCGGAGACGACCGCCGACCCGAATTCTTATGGGTTCAGGAGGGGACGTTGCACGCAGGATGCGATCGAGCAATGCTTTACATCGCTGAACAAGGCAAAATCCCCGGTTTGGGTGCTGGAGGGTGATATCAAAGGTTGTTTTGATAATATCAGCCATAAATGGATTATGGAAAACATCCCGATGGATAAAGAAATATTGTGGAAATTCCTGAAAAGTGGATATGTGGAGACCGGGAAGCTGTTTCCCACAGACGAAGGTACGCCGCAGGGCGGCACAATCTCGCCAGTAATCTGTAACATGGTGCTGGATGGATTGGAGCGCAGGCTCAAAGAAAAATACCATAAAGTTTGCAAAAATGGGAAAGCATATTTTCCAAAAGTCAACTTCATTCGTTATGCAGATGATTTTATCGTCACCGGCGAAACGGAAGAACTTTTGGTGTACGGTGTGCTCCCCATCATACAGGACTTTATGGCCGAACGCGGGCTTGAACTATCCCCTGAGAAAACAGTAGTTACTCACATCAACGATGGTTTTGATTTCCTGGGCTGCAATATCCGTAAATACAACGGAAAGCTCTTGACAAAACCATCCAAGAAAAGCATCAAGGCGTTTCTGGACAAGGTGAGAACGCTGATCAAACGGAATCCATCCATGAGACAGGAGCTGCTCATTCGCTATCTGAATCCAATCATCAGCGGATGGGTAAATTACCACAAATTCAATGTTTCGGGAGAGGTGTTTCACAAGGCAGACTACCAGATTTGGAAATGCCTATGGCGATGGGCGTGCAGGCGGCACAAGAGAAAAGGCCGCAAATGGATTGCTAAGAGATACTTCCACAGGGTTGGTACGAGAGGTTGGACCTTTGCTGTGCCAACTAAGCAGAGGACGGAAAATGGTGAGCCGGTGTACATCAGACTGAAATATGCCTCTGATACAAACATTCGGCGCTTTACCAAGATAAAGGCGGAAGCCAACCCGTTTGATGCTGACTGGGTGAGATATTTCGAGGAACGCGAGACAGACAAAATGAAGGTCAGCCTGAAAGGGCGACATATCATGACAAAGCTGTTTTACGACCAATCCGGCAACTGTGCGCACTGCGGGGAAAAACTTACCATCGATAGTGGCTGCATGGTGCACGACGTGAAAACCGAGGGCCACACACGAAAAATGATGGTGCATCCCCAATGCCACAAAGAACTACATTCCCAGACACTCCAGGTTGAGCCGGTTCCCGCAAGGGGGCTTTGAAAAGGCTTGAGCCGTATGAGGGGAAACTCTCACGTACGGTTCTTAGAGGGGTGGGTGGCAGTAATGTCACCTGCCTACTCGACCAGATCATTGAGGGTAAGCAGCGGTTTATCTCGCAGATCATGACCAACAAGCCGCCTTCCCGCCGCATGGATGACATCGACGATTCCACACTGAATTATGCTGAGGTGAAGGCGCTGGCATCGGGTAATCCCAAGATCAAACTCAAGATGGAACTGGATATGGATATTGCCCGGTTGCAGCTCCTGAAAAACAAACACCAGACGCAACAGTATCGCTTGCAGGATATGAGTGCTCACTCCCTTCCGCGTTCCATCCGGAATGAACAGGAAAAGATCGAGCGGTATACGGAGGACATGCAAAAGGCGCAGTCTGTGGAAGAGTTCAGCATGAGCTTGCTTGGTCAGGCGTATGCGGACAAGGAGCAGGCAGGAAAAGCATTGCTTAATATTATGAAGTCCGGCGCGGCTGCTGACGAGCCCCTGAAATGCGGTAAGTACAAGCATTTTGATCTGGTGCTGGAATACAGTGCGTTCCGCAAGGAAGATCCCTATCAGCTCACGCTGGTTGGCAGCAAGTCTTACACTATCGATTTATCCAAAAGCGACACCGGCAATATCACCCGCATCTTGAATGTGGAAAAAGGCATTGACCGGCTGATAGAAAACAGCCGGGAGAGTATTGTAGATTATGAGAAACAGATTGAAATGGCGCAGCAGGAGCTCGGAAAGGCTTTTTCGCAGGAGCAGGAGCTGAAGGAAAAATTGCAGGATGTAGCGAGACTGAACATTGAGCTCGACCTGAATAACAAAGAGCATGATGTGCAGCCGGAACCGGTGGAGGATATACAGCATGAACCTGTAGAACGGATTCAGAAACCGGTTGAACAGGAATATCAATATATGGAGAGGTAGATAGGAAAAAATGGAAGCAAAGCAGATCTTTGAAGGTAAAAACCAGCTTATACGATATCATTGGAAACCAGATAATGGATAGGTAAATATCCGTAGAAATTGCGGCTGATGCGTGATACAATTACAGAAGCCCGTATTTTCCATTGAAACTGTTATTGTGGGAGCTTAAGTGCATTGAGCAATCAGAAGAAAAAGGTTGTGCTTTTAGAAGACGTAGTGGACAAGCTTGAAGAAATAGCGGACTTCTGCGAGCACTATCTAAACACGGCTACAGGCGAGTTCGCAATTCTATTTAACGATATGGACATTGAATCTGACGATGATCTGTTGGAGGAAATTGATGGCTCAGATGATTATGTTAGGTTACCGGACCAATATGATATTGATGAATACAATATTATGAAGGACTTCGCCGAAACGGTTCTCGATGTCAATAAACGCGATAGGCTTCAGCAGGCACTGAACGGCAAAAAGCCATTTCGCCATTTCAAAGACACGCTGAACTATGCTGGGCTTGATGAAGCATATTACGCGTTTCGTTCTTTGGCGTTTGCTCAGATTGCCCGGCAGTGGTGCGAAGACAATAACATACCATATACAGCACGCGTAACGCGGGAGGAAAAATAAGTGGCGCAACATTTGGTGTACAAATTTTATGCAGAACTTGATGATTACAAACCGAATATCTGGCGAAGATTTGAAGTAACCGGCAATAAAACTATGGCGGAACTGGGGTATATCCTGATGACGCTATTCGAAATGCAGGCTTCTCACCTCTTCTGTTTCACTTTTGATTTTGGAACCGGGGTAATGGATAAACTGCGGGAAAGCTACTCTTACGAGGATATATCGCGTGTGCTTGACGACAGTTATCTTGCGGCAATCCAAAAAAGATGGCGCTTTGAATTGCCATTTGAGGAAATATTTGAAAGCGAGAACGAAAAAAGCTTTGATGCCAGACGATATCGACTATCGGACATTTCCAAGACTAAGCCCCTGCAATTCACGTTTGAGTATGATTTTGGTGATTCGTGGCGTGTGAGCCTGACGTTGGAAAGCTGCGAGAAGCTCGAGATACACGCAAGCGAGTTGCCGCGCGCACTTGAAGGGGCAGGGTTTGGGATAATTGAGGATTGCGGCGGTGTGCATGGTTTGTATGAATTGGCACAGGCCTTTACGAAGAAAAAAGGCTCGGAGTATGATGAATATCGTGAATGGCTGGGTGTAGATGAACTGGATTTAGACGCTTTCAATTTAGACGATATGAATTTTCGCTTAAAGAAGCTTCCAAGGATTTTCAGAGAGAGCTATGAATATGGATATACGCCAACACAACGCTCTATTGATCTGATAGAAAGAAAGTATATGAAGTGATGGAATATGTTTTAATTCGCTCAAATCGTAAAACAATTGGCATTCGTGTAAGGCCAGATACAGTCGTGGAAGTTCGTGCTCCTGGGAATGTATCAAAAACCGAGATTGATAGAGTTGTTGCGCTAAAACAGAAATGGATTGAAAAACATTTAGCTGCATGCAAACAGGCTCTTGAAAAGAAAAAGGAATTCCAACTGAGCTATGGCGATACAGTTGCCATGCAGGGTAAGACTTACCCCATATCGGAGAGAATTGGAGATCGCATCGGGTTTGATGGGAAAAGTTTTTATCTACCACCCGGCCTTTCGACAGAAGAAGTCAAATATGCCGTGATACAGATATACAAAATGGTCGCAAAAAATCTACTGACAAAAAAAGTGATTGATTATGCGAAACTGATGAAAGTTAATCCTATTGCGGTTAAGGTTAATAGCGCGAAGACACGCTGGGGTAGTTGCAGCACGCATAACAGCATAAACTTTTCCTGGCGGTTGATTATGGCTGACGACGATATCATCGACTATGTCGTCGTGCATGAGCTTGCACACATCAGTGAGCATAATCACTCCAAACAATTTTGGGCAATTGTAGAGTCGGTTTTGCCTGACTACAAAACGCGGCTGGGGAAGTTGAAAGAGCTTCAGAAACGGCTGGCAGATGAGGACTGGGAATGATAGCAGGTGAATTATACTGTTGAATGGAATCGGTCCAGTTATGCCCCCGTTTGATAGCGGGGTTTTTCTTTTTTCAGGCACCTGACACTTCGTAGCGTGTCCGATTCAGTCGCAAGTATCGCGATATGGTACCATATCACAACTTGGCAGGGTGTTCCCCTGCGACCCCGAGCGCCGTTCCGGCGCTGTTTTTTTATCCATTGAAAAGGAGCGCAAGAGTATGTTGAGAAGAAGAAACCAAGTAAAAACCAGATTGAACGATGAAGAATATTTCCGCCTACACAGGCTGGCTCAAATGGCGGGCTGCAATATGTCAGCGTTCATCCGTCGGTGCTGCCTGGATGAGAAGAGGCATATCATAATCGATAAGGAGGTTGCCTGCAAGATATATAACGAGATGAACGCTATTGGGCGCAATATCAATATGATAGCCAGGATTGCGAATACCACCAAATATATTCCCTCTTCCGATGTGATGCGGATATTGGAGTGGCAGCAGGAGCTTTGCCGGATTGTAGATGAAAAAATCGGGGGTGTGAAAACATAGCATGGCCTACACAAAGATTCTGGTGATCAAAAATGAGCGTCATCTGAAAGCGGCGATGGATTACGCGATTACGGAAGATAAGACGCATGTGGAAGTTTTGACTGAATATATTGCGGACGAAGAAAAAACATTGAACGGGCTGCTTCAGGAACAGTATGTTACCGGCATTAATTGTAATCCAAAAACAGCGGCTCAGAAGATGGTTGCTACCAAAGCAGCTTTCGGCAAACAGGATAAGCGTCAAGCGTACCATATCATCCAGAGCTTTGCTCCCGGTGAAGTAACGCCGGAGTTTGCGCATCAGATCGGCGTGGAGTATGCCAATCGGTTTTTAAGCGATTATGAGGTTGTTATCGGCACGCACCTTGATCGTGGGCATTACCACAACCATATTCTTTTCAACTCCGTCTCATGCAAAACCGGAAAGAAATTTCACATCAGTAAAAATGAGTTTTACGAAAAAATTTATGAAATCAGTAATGAACTTTGCCGGAAATATGGTTTGTCTGTGATTGAGCATAAGGATGACCGGGACATGAGCTATGGCGAGTATATGGCCCATCGCAACAAGCGGGGATTTAAGAAACAGGTAATAGCCGATGTGGAAACCTGTATCGGCAAATCCAAATCTATTGGCGAGTTTTATGCAGCGCTGGAGAATATGGGATATCTGGTGGAAGTGAAAGGCGTGCATCCAAAAGTGCAGCCGCCGGGCAAAACAGGATTCTGGCGGTTATCCACCCTTGGATATCCAAGTGACGTGCTCATCGCCAGAATTGCCGGACAGAAGCTACCGCAGAATACCCGGAAACCGCAGCAGATATATTACTGTAATCAGAAATTCCAGCATCATAAGCTGACTCGCTTTGAGTCTCTGTATCTGCATTATCTTTATCTTCTGGGAAAGATCGGGCAAAAGCAATCCGCTGGAACGGTATCCATACAGGAATATGAAAAGTTCCGGCAATACAAAGAGCAGCTCACCTTTGTAGCAGAGAACCACATTTCTGATATGGGCACGCTGCAAAACTTGATTGCGCAGGTGCAGAGTAATATACAGAAGCTGGATGTTGAGAAATTCCGGCTGGCAGGCGCGGAGCGTAAACGAAGCAAGCTCTTTAGCGCCCACACTGCCTATGAGCGATATAAAAACATGGCGGATATTCTACAAGGTGAACGCAAAAAGGAATTTCTGGATGCCTGCGAATATATTGAGCTGCGGGGATTTAAAGGCAAAGAGCAGGAAATTGCGGATATGCGATCCCGGCTGCTTAATGCAAAAGAGCAGAACCGGCAGGCGCTCCTGGATTCAAAAAAGAGGTTAGAACAGCTTGGTTCCATAGAAAAAACAACAAAAAAGATGCGCAGCGAAATGGAGGTGGGGCGAAATCAGCAACCAGCGCAAGAAAAGCAACAACATAATATACAGGAAAGAAGAGCGCCAGCTTACCGGGAACGATAGCGGCGCTTCGGCTCGTTCGAAGAGGAACAAGAAGTATATTATAGCATCAACTTTGTAGAGATCACGGACGAAACCTACTCAATCCGGCAGGAATATGCCGTAAGCAGCACAGGCGATGTGTATACATTTGAAT
>JBMNTU010000099.1:0-7747 GCA_050945895.1 Christensenellaceae bacterium
CTCCCCCATAAAAGGCCCCAGCGGCAACATTGAATACCTTGCATATTTTTGCACGTCCACCGAAGCAGACATCAGTGCTGTTTCTTCCGGCGTTATAAATGATGTTGTGGAAAATGCCTTTGTTTCCCTCTGAAAAGTTTTTGTTTATATTTCCTTCCTGCTTGTAAATCGGGTGTGTTTTGTATATAATTAACAAATAAAGTTTTGCATATAAATACATAGTTTCGAGGTAAAAAGTTTGAATTTCGGTATCTATACGAATTCGGCAAAAGATCCGGGGCTAAAAGCAACCCGGAAGGTCATAGCTGCGCTTGAAAACAGGGAAATTACACCCTGCTTTGACGAAGATACTGCAAAGGCGCTTGCGCTGGATGAATATAAAAATGCAGACGATGCAGACGTATTGTTTGTGCTGGGAGGGGACGGAACGATTTTGCGCGCCGCCCAAAAATATGTTCATGCGAACATTCTTCTGGTTGGCATCAATATCGGGCATCTTGGCTTTATGAGCGAAATATCTACAGAAGATATTGACGCGTTGCTTGAGCGCGCGCTCAACGGCGACTATACGGTTGACGAGCGGATGATGCTTACTGCGGAATTCACCCCTTCTTCCGATCCGCTTTTGGCGCTAAACGACCTTGTAATCAACCACCAAAATCCTGCAAAAATGGTACAGCTCGAATTATACGTAAACGGCGTGCTGGCCGAGCACTACTTTGGGGATGGGCTTATTATTGCAACACCTACCGGCTCGACGGCGTATGCGCTCTCGGCCGGCGGCCCTATTGTTGCGCCGAATGTCAACTGTATTTTGGTGACGCCCATTTGCCCGCATTCTCTGTATGGCCGCAGCATTATTACCCGGCCTACCGATGAAATAATTGTGAAATCCGTTACGGAAAATGCAAGTATATCTGTTACTGCGGACGGCAGACAGGTTTGCAGGCTGGATTCCGGCGAATATATAAAAATACGGCAGTCGGAAGTACAGACGCGTTTTTTGCGCATTAAGCCGGACAACTTTTTTCCGCTTTTGCAACAAAAACTGATGCAGTGGAATAAAATACACTAAATGGATTGGGAAGATATCTATGAAAGCAAAAAGGCAGAGCAAAATCGTTGAATTGATCAAGACATACGAGATCGATACACAGGAAGAGCTTGTCCAGAAACTCCGGGAATCTGGATACAATGTTACACAGGCAACGGTTTCGAGGGACATCAAGGAGCTGAAGCTGATTAAAATCCAGAACGCGGAAGGATTATATTACTATTCCCTGCCCAAGAGCACGCAGGCAAACGATTCCGGCATATTGATGCGTATTTTTAAAGATACAGTGTTGACAGTCCATCATGCGCAAAACCTGGTAATACTTAAAACGATTACCGGAAGCGCCAATGCTGCTGCCGAAATGATCGATAACCTTCCTGACGAAATCATTTTAGGCACGCTTGCCGGTGACAATACGATTTTTGTGGCAACGGCGACCGAACAGGCCGCAGCGCAGCTGTCGAGTAAATTTACAAAGCTTTTGGATAAATAAGTCAATAATCGGAGTATCGAATGATTTGCAGCCTTCATATAAAGAATATTGCGCTGATCGACGAACTGAATATTGAGTTTGCGGACGGATTGAATGTTCTGAGCGGTGAAACCGGCGCTGGGAAAACAATCATTATCAATGCAATGAATTTGGTGCTGGGTGAACGGGCAGACCGCGATCTAATACGCACCGGGCAGGAAAAAGCACGAGTCGACGCGGTTTTTTTTGTTGATAAACACGCGCTGTCGGAGCTTTTTGACACACATGGCATAGACGAGCAGGACGAATTGATCGTTTCGCGCGAGTTGACGACGGCGGGCAGGAATATATGCAGGATAAACGGTGTTATCGTACCATTGAATACGCTAAAAGCCTTTATGGACAAAGTTGTTGATATACACGGACAACACGAGCATCAGTCTCTTTTATATGCAAAAAACCATTTAAGCTACTTGGACGCAATGTTTCACAACAGTGCGTCCGACGAAATCAAAAGCCTATACGACCAGCTGAAAGAGTGTAACCGTGCAATCGACCAAATCGGCGGCAGCCCGGAAGAACGGGAAAAAGCAATTGAACTGCTTTCGTACGAAATCAACGAGCTGGAAGCAGCACGCATTACCTCCGGAGAGATGGATGAACTGAAGCTGGAACGTGAGCGGCTGCAAAATGCACAGCGGATATCATTGGTGTTTTCTGAAGGCTATGGCGCGCTGTATCTTGGAACGGACGAGGCGTCCAGCGTGGTTTCCGTTTTGAAGAACGCCTCGGCGTCGTTGCAGCAAATTACACAGTATGACGAAAGATATGCCGAGCTGCAAAAAAGGTTGGATGACGCATATTATTCACTTGAGGAATGCGCGCACGATTTAAATGCCTTTTCTGAAGAAACTGTTTTCGATGCCGAACGCCAGAACGAAGTGGAGGCGCGCGTCGATCAGCTTAATGGACTGTTTCGTAAGTTCCATGTTTCGGACGAAGACGAGCTCCTTCTGTATATAGAAAATGCACAAAAGCAACTGGACGACCTACTGCATTCCGGGAAGCGGCTGACATCCCTGCTATTAGAACGAGAACGCATACAACAAGCACTTTATAAGCAGTACAAGGTATTATCTGCGTTGCGCCATAAAGAAGCAGCGCAGCTGGAACAAAAACTGATTCGTGAGTTGAGCAGCCTGGGTATGAAAAATGCGCAATTCGAAGTGCGTTTTGCACCCTTCCCAAGCTATGAAGACATCATTTACAACGCAGAAGGCCAAGACGAAGTAGAGTTTTATATATCCGTAAACCAGGGCGAGCCATTGCGTCCGCTTTCAAAAACCGCATCGGGCGGGGAAATTTCGCGGATTATGCTGGCATTGAAAAACATTGCCTCGGAAAAAGACCAGATTGGCACGATTGTGTTTGACGAGATTGACACGGGCATTGGCGGACAGATGGCGCATGTGGTGGCTGAAAAATTGGCGGGAATCGCGCGCTTCAAGCAGGTTATCTGTGTCACGCATCTTGCACAGATTGCCGCTATTGCAGATCGGAATTTCCTGATTAGCAAAAGCGCTGCGGAGACGTCTACCCGTACGACCATTACGGAAATCTCCGGCTTGGATGTGCTAGAAGAAATTGCCCGGTTGCAGGGCGGAATTGTGACCGAGCATTCCATTGCATATGCAAAAGAATTAATTGAAAACGCAAGACAGATAAAAAAGCAGCTGCCAGAAGAGGAAAAGCGTTGATCAAGTTTAAGAAAACGCTGATTGTAGAACAGCGCAGGGAATATGTAATAGAAATAAAAGATATTCTGCGGGACCATATAGAGGAAGTGGAGTTTGCTTTTGATGGAAAGACCGCATTGGAGATATACGATTCTTTTAAGCCGGACCTTGTTCTGGTCGAAGCGATTTTGCCAAAATATGACGGATTTACTTTGCTTGAGAAGATTATTGACGACAATCTGATAAAAATCATGCTTACATGTGTAAACAACGAGCTGATTATAAAAAAAGCATTTAATCTGAAGGTCGATTATTTATTCGTCAAGCCCTACACGCGTGAAATCTTTTTGAAACGACTGCTTGAAGCAGCTGAGCTAAAGCGGAGTAACCAAACTTGGAACATTGACTACGATAATACTGTTGTATTGAAAAACATGATTTCCGACCTGCTCCGCCAGCTTGGTATTCCTGCAAATATGCTGGGGTACCGCTATATACGCGATGGACTTCTGTTGATGTGCGGGCAGAAGCAAGGCAATCAGTTGGCTAGCAGCGAAAGCCTATACAGGATTCTTGCAGAAACACATGGCACGAACCATAAATGCATAGAGAGAAACATTCGCTACGCAATAGAAATGGCGGTAACAAGGGGAGACCCGGATCTATTTAACCAGTATTTCAGTTACTCTATAAACAGTAATAAAGGAAAGCCCACAAATAGCGAGTTTCTGGCAACACTGGGCGACATCATTCATTTGAAACGGAGATAAAAAATGACAAAAGAAAGAATTATGACGGCAAAGCACCATTTAGAACGAGTTACAGATTTTTGCCCCGAAATAGCAATTGTGCTTGGGTCCGGATTGGGCGGTTACGAGCAAGGTATCGACCAGGTTGTTCAGGAAATTAATTATGCCGATATTCCGGGGTTTCCAGTTTCGACGGCACCTGGTCATGCCGGAAAATTGATTTTTGGAGAACACAAAGGGAAAAAACTGGCGCTGTTTGCAGGGCGTTTTCATTGCTATGAAGGCTATACACCTGCGGAAACCGTTATCCCTCTACGAACTGTTATTGCGCTGGGGGTAAAGACGCTGGTCGTTACCAATGCGGCAGGCGGAATCAATACGGATTATTCCGCCGGAGACCTGATGTTGATGGCGGATCATATTAATTTCTCTGGGCTAAACGCATTGACAGGTGAAAATATCAAGGAATTTGGACCGCGTTTTCCGGACATGAGCTTTGCCTATGCGCAAGATTTGCGTGAAATTATGCGAAGCGTTGCACAAAAAAATAATATTTCGCTGCGCGAAGGCGTTTATGGGTATATGGTTGGCCCGTCCTACGAAACGCCAGCCGAAATACGCGCTCTGCGTACGCTGGGCGCGGACGCTGTTGGCATGTCTACCGTGCACGAGGTGGTCGCCGCATCGCACGCAAAAGTCAAAACAGTTGGAATTACCTGTATCAGCAATCTTGCGGCGGGCGTTGCCCAGCATGCGCTGACTATGGAAGAGGTGCTTGAGGCAGGCAAGATGGTTGCGGGAAGCATGAAAACGCTTGTGGACGGTTTTTTAGAAACAATGGAATAAATTCATATTATTTTCATAAAAGTATGCTATGATGTGATATAATATTATTTGTTGTAAAATTAACAGGGGAAACGCATAATCAATGATTTTTTCGAATGCACTTTTTCAAAACTGGTCCAGCCCAAGCTACTGGATGGGCGTGCTTTATAGTCTGCCCGCCATTTTGTTAGCACTTACAGTACACGAAACTGCACACGCATACGCAGCCTATAAAGCAGGCGATCCAACAGCAAAAAACCTGGGCCGCATGACACTTGACCCATTTAAGCATATTGATCCTGTCGGACTCATATGCCTTATTTTCTTCCGTTTTGGCTGGGCAAAGCCCGTACCGGTCAACCCACGTAACTTCAAAAACTATAAGCGGGACAACATCTTGGTTTCTCTTGCTGGTATCATCACAAACCTCATCTGCTCGTTCGTTTTCTTTGGAATTTGGTTTGGCCTTTCGGTTGGACTTGGAATAACCAACGAAGTTTTCCAAAATATCATGCAATGGTTGGTCATTATCAATATTACGCTTTCTATTTTCAATATTCTTCCCATTCCGCCCTTGGACGGCTTTCAGGTTCTTAGCACATTTTTGTCACGCAGAGCCGCCACGGTTGTCAAATTTCTCAACCGGTATGGCTTTATTATCTTAATTATCCTGCTGATTACCGGCATACTAAGCGATATCCTAAATGCTGCCGTCAACGGGTTGTTTAATGCATATTTGTCATTCTTTTCATTATTTGTGGGTTGAGTGGTCGAATGGAAAAAATTCAAATCAAGCTTGAACAATTTGAAGGGCCTTTGGATTTGCTGCTCCATTTGGTTAAAAAAGCCAAAATTGCATTGGAGGAGATTTTTGTTTCAGAAATCACCGAACAATATTTAACGTATATGGCTGAAATTGGCCAAGTAGATATGGATCGCGCAAGCGATTTTTTAAATATGGCTGCATTGCTTTTATACATCAAGTCGCGGGCACTGCTTCCCGATAAACTTTCGCTGTATGAAGACGAAGCAGAGGGCAATCCGGAAGAAGAGCTGATCGAGCGTCTGCGCGTTTATCAATTGTACAAGGAAGCGGGAGCGCAATTGAAGGAATTTGAGCAAAATGCAATCAATGTATTCTACAAACTGCCCGAAGAGCTGTTTGAAACAGAAAGCGAGCTTGTTATAGAGGATGCGGACGCACACGCGCTTCACCGAGCGTTTTTATTGTTGATGAAAAATGCAAGGGAACGGAAAGAAAACTATTACGACAATGTGGAAATAAAACAGGATTCGTTTAGCATACGAAAACAAAAACAGAAAATAACGGAGTTGCTTGCCCGAAAACGCCGTGTATCTTTTTTTTCGATTTTCAGCAATGAGGCGTCGCAAATGGAAATTTCCGTTACATTCTTTGCGCTGCTGGAACTGTGGAATGTAAATGAGGTAGCGGTCCGACAGAAAAAAATGTTTGAAGATATTGAGATTTGTGCAGTATAAGAAGGAGAACTGATTTTGAACAAGCTTGAGATACGCGGAGCAATTATGGCAGTGCTTTTTGTGGCAGGCGAAGCGGTAGATGTTTCGGTTTTCAGAAATATGCTGGGAATTATGCCCGATACGCTTGAAATTGTAATCCAGGAAATGATTGAGGATATGCGCTCGCGCGAGGAAGGCGTACTCGTTAAGCGTGTTGGAAATAAGCTGCAGCTTGCTACCAACGAGAAGTATTCCAGTTACATAAAAGAAGTGTTTGCGCCCGAAATAAAAACCAGCCTTTCCAATTCGGTGATTGAAACGCTGGCCGTTATTGCCTATAAGCAACCGGTAACACGCTCGGAAATCGATGAGGTGCGCGGGGTGCATTCCGGTTATGCAGTACAGGCGTTAAGGGAAAAGGGCTTGGTGCATGTAATTGGCAAAAAGGATGTTTTGGGCAGGCCGTCCCTTTTGGCGACGACCGACGAGTTCCTTCGGCATTTTGGGTTGGAATCTTTGGAGCAGCTTCCACCCATCGACTTCGATAATCTGGACGAGGCGGTGCATGCGTTGGAACAGGACGAACAAACAGAGTTGGCATTGGAAGAGATGGAAGTATGAGATTACAAAAATTTATGGCGGATGCGGGAATTGCATCGCGCAGAAAATGCGAAGAATTGATCTTGCGGGGCGGGGTAGAGGTAAACGGAAAAACCGTCCGGGAAATGGGCTTTTTGGTAAACCCTGCGAAAGATATCGTAAAATATCAGGGAAAGCGCATTGTTGCCCGCAATAACAAGGTATACATCATGCTCAATAAGCCGGCTGGCGTCGTTTGTACCTGCCGCGACGACCGGGGTCGCCAGACTGTTATGCAGTTTATCAAGGATATTCCTGAACGGCTATTTCCGGTCGGAAGGCTGGATTTTACTTCTGAAGGGTTGCTGATTATGACCAATGACGGGGAACTGGCAAATGTATTGACGCACCCAAAGCACAATGTGCCCAAAAAATACCTGGCGGTAATCGACTCAGAAGTTTTGGAAGAAGACCTCCGTATGTTGGAAGGCGGCGTATCGATCGACGGAAGAAAAACAGCACCGGCTATATGCAAACTTCTATCCGCATCCTCCGACAGGAGCGAAGTATTGGTAATTATTTTTGAGGGGCGCAACAGGCAAATTCGTAAAATGTTTGACGCGATTGATAAAAACGTTCGCTACTTGAAGCGCGTAGCAATAGGGGACATTGGGCTTGGAAATTTGAAAAAGGGCAAATACCGCGAACTGACAAAAAGCGAAGTAGAATATTTAAAAAAAATACGTTGATTTTAAAGACTGCCTGCGTAGGTGGTTTTTTTCGCACTTCGGCCAATTGGTAACAAAAATCTTTGTGAAAAAAATATTTTTTAGAGGGATACAGGACCCGTATG
>JBMNTU010000100.1:0-7635 GCA_050945895.1 Christensenellaceae bacterium
TCGTTTACCATATTACTGCATACACTCCTTGATTGATTCTTTTCCAAAATCATTATATCAAGTGTGTATCTGTGGGAGGCGCCTTCTGGACGCCTCCCTTTTGCCAATGATTATTTTACACTAAGAGCGACTATAATGGAAACATTTTTGTGTGAACCAGGGATGTATTTTCACAAAAAAACCACCGAAAGGTGGGTGCTGCAGCCAAATAGGGCAAATCGATTTAAAAGAAAGGCTATTCGGCGGAAGTAGCGGAAGCGTCCGGCGTGGCGGTGGGCTGTACGGGCGCCGCCGATGGCGACGGTTCGGCCACGGCAGACGGGGCCGGTGCGGGTTCGGCTGTTTCCGAAGGAGATGGCAGAGGGGTTTGGAGCGCACTCTGAGACGGAGCCGGCTCGGCCGCTGGTGCCGAAGGATCGGCTGCTGTCAATACTTCGATGTTGGTAGCAGAAATAAAAGGCATCGGAATTTCCTGATTATCGAAACTTGCACTGGTACAGCTGCCTACAAGAATTCCAACAACGCCAATCTGCATGCCCTCGGACAGGGAAAGCGTCGCAAGCTCGTCCAAAACAGTGATACATGCGGGCCTTGAAGTGTCGCCGTCCAGATAGGCGTTCAGCTTTAATATGCCTTTTTCATTTACTGGTGTCCCATATACCGTCATTTTTACATTTACAACAGTGCCCTTGTGCTCATCCGGCACCAAAAACACATCCGACACCGGCGTACCGTTTTCAAGCTTTGGTTCAACCAGCGCGGGCGGCGGGTCTGGAAGCTGCGTCCCCTCCGGGCCTTCGTTTACTGTTACATTTTCAATATCGGGAACGGCGGCAACATTTTCCGGATCCTGCAGGATGCCGGAAGCATCGGCTTGCGAAGCAAACTGTTCCAATGCGCTGCTGCACCCGGATAATGTCAAACAGAGCGCACATGCTATCAGTGTTGTTGCAAGCCCTTTTTTCATTGATAATACTCCTAAACAAAAAATCCTATAAACGTGTTGGTTTACAGAACTTATTATACCATTTTTTCTCAGGCAGATATGGAGGCATCTGTTAACTTTCTATTAAATTTTAATGAATGGCTTGGCTTCGCAGCTGCATGTTTTGAGCGAAACCCGGTTATTTTTTGGGAGAAGCGCAAGCTTCAGCCCTCCGGTATTGTGTGGGCGTCATGCTCTTTGCCCGCCGGAAAAGCTTGTTAAAATAGCTTGCATCGTCAAACCCGCATCGGTAGGCGATGTTTTTTATGCTGTCTGCAGAAGCGGCCAAAAGTCCTGCAGCAACCTCCAGCCGATAGTCTGTCAGGTATTGCATAGGGGTAATGCCCAACGTTTTTTTAAAACAGCGTATGCACTCGCTTTTGCTTACATTGGCGTGGCGGGCGATATGTGCCAGCGAAATACTTTGCGCATAATTGCTTTGAATATAAGCAAGCATCTCCTTGATGCGTTTTTGTGAATGCAAAGCCGCGCGGGAGGGCTTTTGTTTTGGTAAGCTGTCCTGGTTATGGATGACGGACAGCCATATGCTGCAAAGCAGGCTGTGTGCAACGAGCTCATGGCCCTCCGCTTTTTCTTCGTTGGCCAAAAATGCAGACTTTATTATATGGCAGGCTTGTTGCTGCCATTCCACCCCAGACAAAAACGGAATATTGGATAGCGCGGGGTCGTCGATAAGAGGGCGCACATGCTTCCGGTAGATCAGGCTGTTTTTTGGCGCAATAAATTCAGGCGACACGATTACCGTATACAAAGACGCGGCAGACACTCCATCCGCACACTTTATCATATGCATCCGGTTGGTGTTGATAAAAGCGCCCTCATCTTTATGTAAAACAGTTTTTTTATCCTCAATATACAGTTCGACAGGGTTGTCCCTCGCAACAACAAACTGTATAAAAGAATGCCAGTGCCAGCGGATATAGCCCCTGTCGTATTTTTCAATTTCATCGAGAAAAAAAGCAATCGGGTATTCTGGGGCGCAATAATCGATCACTTCCATTCCGTCGGCATTGGTTTTGATTCGAGCAGGTTGCTTCATTTTCATTTTGGAAATATCGTCCTATAATCCGGCTATAATTTACTACCATATAAATTTTTTACGCAATATAATTATAGTACCGAATAAAAGAATTATCAACTGTCAGGATACGGAAAGAGGCATGCAATGTTAAAAATAAAACCGGAAACCAAAAATCTGTTCAAACAGTTTTTTCCGTTGCTTATTGTAATCGCCTTGCAACAGCTGATTGCACTTACGGTCAACCTGGTCGATAATTTTATGCTGGGCGCGTATAGCGAACTGGCGATGTCGGGGGCGGCACTCGTAAACCAAATACAGTTTATGCTCCAACAGCTTGTTGCGGGGGTGGGCGCCGGCGTGACCGTCCTAGGTGCGCAATATTGGGGAAAGCAGGAAGTCGGCCCCATTCGCCATATCATTTCCATCGGGCTAAAATTTGCCTTGCTGGCAGGAATTGGCTTTTGCGCGGTTACCGCTGCACTGCCAAACCAGGTGATGGGGCTGTTTACAAACGATTCGGCTGTTGTTGCCGCCGCTGTGGAATACCTGCAAATCATGTGCTGGACCTATATCATCTATTCGGTTTCCGCCGTACTGATGTATTCGCTGCAAAGTGTACAGACTGCATTTATAGGGACCATTATGTCTGGGTGCACCATCGGGATCAATGCGCTGCTAAACTATTGCCTGATTTATGGAAATTTCGGCGCGCCGGAAATGGGAATCCGCGGCGCGGCTGTTGCAACATTAATCAGCCGGGTGGTGGAGCTGGCAATCATCCTTGTATATATTCTCCGAGTAGACAAAAAGCTGCGCATGAAGCTGAGTCATTTGCTTTCCTTTGATAAATCCTACCTGAACGACTATATCCGGGTGGCGCTTCCCATTATACTAAGCGGGTCGTTGTGGGGCGTTGCACAGGCAGTGCAAACTGCCATACTGGGGCACATCAATTCCAATACGATTGCTGCAAACAGTATTGCTTCGGTAATCTTTCAAATGTTTGCAATTTTTGGATTTTCCTGTGCAAATGCCGCGTCGGTCACCGTCGGAAAAACGATCGGCGAGGGACGGATGGAGCTGGTACGGCCCTATGCGAAGGCGCTGCAAGGCGTATTCCTGCTCATTGGCGCCGTTTCCGGGTTGTTGCTGTTTTTATTAAAGGATGTTATTATAAGCGCCTATTCGGTAACGCCCGAAACACGGAGCCTGACAATTACATTTTTAACGATATTAAGCATCACGACCGTAGGATCGTGCTACGAATACCCTGTTCAGGCAGGCATCATTGCAGGCGGTGGCGATACAAAGTTTGCTGCAATCGTAGACAACTGCTTTATGTGGCTGTATGTTATCCCTGTTTCCTGCCTGAGTGCATTTGTGTTCCATTTTCCGCCGGCAGTTACCTTTTTTATATTGAAATCGGATCAGCTTTTAAAATGTATTCCAAATTTTATACGGTGCAATCGGTACAAATGGATCAAAAACCTAACAAGGCCGGCAGAAGAAATAAAACAAACCGGTATTCCCGATGGGGTAAGCCCTGTAAATTCGTTGGCGGAATAATGCGCTGTTTGCGGCGCAGTACCGAAGGCTTCCACAATTAATGCAGCACCTCTTATAGAAGGCGGGGTTAAACTCCCACGCCGCTAAGCATACTGTTCATCAAATCAACCAAAAAACCGTTTCCCCAAGCGGTTTTTTGATTTGCCTGCTAAACGGTAGTCGGCTGATTTTCCAGTATGCGCTCGCCTTCCCTTGTAATAAAAAACGTATCGGTACTGCTGTCGTAATATACATAGCCATACCGATAGGTAGACAGTTCAATCATATCCGATAAATCGGCGGTGTCCGATGTCATGCCGTCGAAAACATGCTTGGCGTCAACATGGTCGGTTTTTTTAAAATATGTTTCCAATAAATACAAGATTCTGGAATCGCTCATCTTGTTGCTTCCTTTCTGGTATTTTGTTTTTAATACACGGAAGCAGGAAACATAAACAGAAATATTGGCAATCTTCTGCGGCGGGGCCGCGTGCCAGAGGACTTACATTTCTTCGACGTGCGTTTCGTAGCCCAGGCTTTCCAGATGTTTGCCGATTTCCTCGCCGGCACCGGTCGACACAATTCCCACCAGTCGGTCGTTCAATACGCCGTTGTCTATGGAAACATCCAAGCCGTTTTCTTCAATAAACTCAAGCGTTTTAACAATGATAGACTTCAATTCGTATTCTGGCGTCATTGTGAAAAATTTTCTTTTTACCCTGATATCAAACATTCCTCGAGGTCCTTTCCAAAATTATTTTGACTATATCATACATCGTTTTGCAAAATGGCGCAATCCGTATTTGCACTCAAAAAGAATGATTGAAGCGCTCCGTGGCCCGTGCTATAATGGGTAGCGGACAAAAAAGGAGCAGATGGATGATATATAATAATATATTGGAGGCCATTGGCCATACGCCAATGATCCGGCTGAATAATATGACCGGCCCAAACGATGCAGAGGTCCTTATAAAATATGAAGGCGTCAATATTGGCGGTTCTATCAAAACGCGCACCGCGTACAATATGGTTGCAGCCGCCATAAAAGAGGGCGCAGTTACCAAAGACACCGTTATTGTAGAGCCGACAAGCGGAAATCAGGGAATCGGGCTTGCCCTTGTCGGGGCGGTATATGGGCTTAAGGTCGTTATCATAATGCCCGATTCTGTGTCGGAGGAACGGCGCAAGCTAATCAAGCATTACGGTGCGGAGGTTGTACTGGTCAAAGACCATGGCGATATTGGAAAATGCATCGAGGAATGCCTCAATACCGCGCTTGAAATGGCAAGAAAAGACAAAAATGTATACATCCCCCAGCAGTTCGAAAACCCCAATAACCCACTGGTGCACAAGCACCACACTGCGCTCGAAATACTGGAGCAAACGGCTAGGCCCATACACGGTTTTTGTTCGGGAATTGGCACAGGCGGAAGCATTTCGGGCATCGGCGAAGTGCTCAAAGCCCAATACCCAGGGATTCTTATATGGGCAGTAGAGCCGGAAAACGCAGCCATCCTTGCGGGAGGGACGATCGGTACTCACTTGCAAATGGGCATTGGAGACGGTTTGATACCCAAAAACCTCAACACAGATATTTATGACGATAGCTATATTGTAACGGACGAGGAAGCCATCGGCACGGCAAAAGCGCTGGCAAAGCAAGAGGGCATTCTAAGCGGCATATCCGGCGGAACCAATGTCGCCGCCGCCATCAAAATGGCAGGGCGGCTGGGTGCGGGCAAAACAGTCGTAACGATTTTGCCGGATACAGGTGAGCGGTATTTTAGCACGCCGCTGTTTGAGTAAATAACGCAAAAGGCTGGAAACAGCCTTTTATTTTTTTCTTGACCCTAACGTAACGTAAGGGTGTACAGTAGTTTTTAGGAGGCGAAGGGAATGAAAACGAGCGATGTAGCAAAGCTTGCCGGTGTCAGTGTGCGCACACTGCACCATTACGACCAGATTGGGCTGCTGTGTCCGCGGCGCAACGCCCAAAACGGCTATCGTGAGTATACCCAAGAGGATATTGCCGCGCTGCAGCAGATTTTGTTTTTCCGGGAATGCGGCATACCTCTGGAAAGGATTGCCGAACTGCTGGGCAGCTCGGATTTTGACCGCACAAAGGCATTCGAGCTACAGAAAAAAGCGTTGTTGTTCGAAAAAAAGCGGATTGATACAATGCTCGAAACGCTAGAGGCCTCCATAAAAGAACTGAAAGGAGAAATTACGATGAATATGCAGGAAAAATTCAACGGTTTCCACTTTGGGCAAAACCCCTACGAAGAAGAAGCGCGTCGGCTGTTTGGGAACAGCGCCATAAATGCAAGCAACGCACACATTGCGGCATTGGGGCAGTCTGGACAGCAAAAGCTGGAACAAAGTTTCGATGCGCTTTTCAAAAAGCTGGCCCTGCTGGCCGAGGCTGACCCCAAAGGAAAGGAGGCGCAGCAAGCAATGGCGGAAATGTACCGTTATTTCAATACAAACTTTGGCGTACAATATACGCCGGAGGCTTTTGCAGGCCTGGGCCGCATGTATGTAGAGGATGAACGCTTCACACAAAATATCGACCGTTACGCGGAAGGACTAAGCGTTTTTCTGAAAGAGGCAATGGGATACTTTGCCGAAAATGTTCAAGAATAGTGCCGGGCATTGGCCGGGCCTACCCGATAAGCGGCAGTTTGCATCAGCTATATACTGCCGCTTTTTATAATTTACGGGTACCGGGTGGTGACGCTTGCCTTAACTGCTGCAGGGGCTTAATATCAGTAGCAAAGCGCTAAATTGCGCGGCAATTTCCCCGCTCATAGATGGATATAAGGGATTGCAATAAATACACAGTATGTGCCGGAAAAACATATTTTTTTAAATAAACAAAAAGTTATTGACAAATAAGTCGGGACATAGTATCATTCGGTATATAGAACGACGTACATAATACCGAACGGTGGAAGTGCTGTGAATAAATCAGTTTATCGTGCAACAAAAATTCTAGAGCATGTAGCTTTTTCTAAAGAACCACAGTCGCTGGCAGATATTTGCAATACATCGGATTTGCCCAAAAGCTCAGCGAGTGATGTTATTAAGACATTGATCGATTGTGACTATTTGCGCAGTGCCGATGGAAACGCAAAAACCTATGAGTTGAGTTGGAAGCTTTTTAATATTGGCACCACGCTTTTGGGAAAGACAAATCTCTACAAAACGGCAAAGCATCACCTTGTAAAACTCCTGGAAGAAACGCAACAAACAATATATTTGGCAATAGAAGATAAAGGCAATATTCTATATGTTGATAAGGCGGAGTTAAATGCTGCCTACAAAATGACATGTGATGTTGGCGACAGAAATAAAATGCATTGTACCGGGCTTGGAAAGGCATTGCTTGCTGCATACACAAAAGATAGGGTTGCCGAAATTGTAAAAGAACACGGCCTGCTAGAAATGACAGAAAACACCATTACAACTCCGGATGCCCTGGAGAAAGAACTTGAGATAAGCAGAACGCGGGGTTTTGCGCTCGATCTTGCAGAATCTGATGATGAGCTGGTTTGCGTAGCAGTACCCGTTTATGACAGAACGAATTTACCTGTAGCTGCCATTAGTATTTCCTCTTTGAAATACAAGGTAGATGATGAGAAAATACAGGAATTTTCTCGAAAAATCACAAAAACCGCGTTGGCTATATCCGCCGACCTGGGTTATTCAAAAGACCATCTTTATTAGAAATAATTTAATATATGTAATTAACGGAATATAAAAGGGGGGATGTCATACTTTTTATAAAATAAAAGTATTTGTCATAATACTTTTGAATATCTCAACTGTCTGAATAACAAAATCCTTAGCAAGACCATCTTTATTAAAATAATACAATATATGTAAGCATGTGAACATAAAGGAAAGTATTAATAATGCTTTCAGGTATTTCGGTTACCTTTTTTTATAGAAAAGGGTGTGTTTGTCAACTGAAAAGTACAGCGTTTGGTCACGAAAATATACAGCACCCTCAATCACCGAAGTTAATTAAGAATTCCGTTGTGGAAGGGGGCACCGTCCCCCT
>JBMNTU010000101.1:0-7490 GCA_050945895.1 Christensenellaceae bacterium
TATTGGCTTCGTAGCACTCTAAAGGATAGCAGTTTTAGCTCGGTGCTGAGATGCCCGTTTTATCTCTGGGCATGTGCTGTATTTTTGGTGACCATTTGCTGTATTTTTAGATTAACAAAAACACAGGGCCGGAATTGCATAATTTTTTGATGCAAAATCATATCGCTGCACAATACTATGATATTTCCAATGCGGATATAAAACCCTGTTACGGCTGCCAGGGATGCACATACAAAACATTTGGCAGATGTGTCTTTCGGGACGATTGCGACACAATCCTGCCGGATATCATGCGCGCCGAGAGCATTGTATTTGTGTCTCCCGTGCGCTTTGGAAGCTACTCCTTCCGCGCAAAACGAATGATAGATAAATTTTCACTGGCCGGCAGCCGCTATTACCAGGTAAAGAATGGCGAGCTGGTCAAATCTGTTCAAGGAACGCAGAAGCGCCTACTGTTTATTGGTATTCTTTCAGATGAAAGCAAGCAATCCCGCACCGCGTTTGAGCAGCTGACACATGAAACGAGAAGTATTACGGATTGCGAAGGTAAAACATTCATAATTGAAGACAGAGAAACCATTCAGCAAACCATTGAGCAAATAGGCAGGGAGGTGGAATCCTTTGCATAGCCTGATCATCAACCTCAGCCCGCGCGCAAAAGGAACAAGCGCTATGCTGTCTGCGCTGTGCCAATATCACCTTACCGGCAGCGGCCACACAGTCGAAGTGCTATCGCTTTACGCACATCCGGAAGATGCGGGGCATATCTGTAATGCGGTAGGAAAGGCCGATTGCGTTGTCATGGTAGGCCCTTGCTATCTGAATACCTTCCCCGCCGATACATTCTGGCTGCTGGAGCAACTGCACGCCGACACGGCCATCCAGCACGGGCAACTGCTGTATGGAGTCATACAGGGCGGCATGCCCTATGTGCATACGCACAAAAGCGGGCTAAACGCCCTGCGGCTTTTTGCGGACAGCTGCAACTTTCGATATGGCGGCGGTTTTGTACTGGGGTTGGGTGCTATGCTTGACGGAAGACCAATCGAAAAGCTGCCCAATGGCAGAAAAGTGAAACGCAATTTGGAAGCGTTTTTGGATCATGTTTGCGCGGGTGAAACATCGCCGGACGCGCTTTACGAAAAATCGCAGCTAAAAGTTCCTTCGTTTCTCGCCCGCATATTGGCAGCAAATATGAACAAATCGATCGATAAGGATTTGATTTCGCATAGGATTGACCCAAAGCAAAAGAGCCCTTATGGATGAAGCTTTCACATTTTGGAATGTGATACAATGGCCATAATGTGCAGCGCTGCAAATTGGAATTTGCAAGTGAGCTTTAAATAGAGAATAAAGGAGCAATGACATATGAAGAACATTTTGGTTGTGCAGGGCGGCGGCCGCCCGAATGGAAACACAGCACAACTTACAGGTGCTTTTGCTAAAGGAGCACAGCAAGCCGGCCATCATGTTGACATCATTTCTTTAACAAAGGTTGAGGTAAAGGGCTGCATGGGTTGTAATGCTTGCCGCTATGGAAAGCCCTGTGTTATAAAAGATGGCTTCAATGACCTTGTTCCAAAAATCAAAGCAGCAGACCTGATTGTCTTTTCCTCGCCGCTCTATTATTGGACGATTTCTTCCCGTATCAAAGCCTTTATTGAACGATTTTATTGCATTGCGGAGAAAGATACTGCCCCGCCGCTCGGGCGCTACGAAAAGTATCCTGCAAAAGATTGTGCTTTACTTATGACCGCGGCGGATAATCTCTTCTGGACATTTGAACAGGCAACATCCTATTACCAATTCACTTTGGTTAATTACATTGGCTTTGCAGACAAAGGGATGATACTCGCCGGAGGCTGTGGTGACACTGACGGAAAACCACAAATAGATAAAACCGATTGGCTTAATAAAGCTTATCTATTTGGGAGATACATTTATGATTGATAGGCTTCGCGACTAAAACAATAAGACCCTTTTAGAGGTGGTCGGCGGGAGTTCGCATCACAGAGTTCGTTGCCAGAAGACTTGTGAAGAAACAAGTTAATATATTTTCAATCACCATTCATTGATGTCATGGAGGTGACGGGTTTTGGATTTTACTGAAATACGGAAGAGTTTTGAGAGGCACGGATTTACGACGCAGGCTTTTTCCACTCCCGAGGAAGTGCGGGATTACTTTGTTAGTTCGCTGGAAAACCAAACCATCGGGTTTGGCGGCAGCGTAACGCTGCGTGAACTGGAGCTTTTCGAGGCGCTCAGTGAACGCAATGCCGTCGTTTGGCATAACAGGGTGAATGCCACCGCCGTACGCCGCCTGGCAAACGCAGCCAGTGTATATATCACCAGCGCCAACGCGGTGAGCGAAACCGGCGAAATCGTCAACATCGATGGGACGGGCAACCGTGTCGCCATGACGGCATTCGGCCCGGATACCTGCTACTACGTAATAGGGAAAAACAAAATCACTCCTGATCTGGTTTCTGCTTTGAGCCGAAGTAAAAATGTAGCCGCGCCGTTGAATGCCAAACGGCTGAACGCAAAAACGCCCTGTGCAAAAAAGGGGGACAAATGCTATGATTGTAATAGTCCTGGCCGTATTTGCCGCATCACAGCTATCATAGACCGCGCGCCTATCGGCATGAAATGTGAGATTATTTTTGTGAATCAGGACCTGGGGCTGTGATGGAATGACCATTTCCCGAGCAACCGCTGAATGATTCTGCTCTCGGGAGTAGGTATAACGGAAATAGAGTGAACCGGTAAATTGGAATTTGTATGATTGTGGGGGCAAAGTAATGTTTAATGAGATATGCATATACGAAGCAAAAATCGAAAAGCAGGATGAAATAGAAGCCTTGATGAAAGAAGTTGCCGAATTTTATCTTTCTCAGCCGGGGGTAATAGATGTCAAATACATCAAGCGAACCCATCGTCAAAAGGATTTTAACGCTGTGAAGAACGGGGAAGTTCCCATTCGCTTAACTCGTTACGTAGGGAAGGTAACGTATATGCTTTACTTGGCGTTAGAAAATGAAGAAGCGCATGCAAAGCTGGCTGTACTGGGGTTGGAGAAATTCTATAAGCGCTGGAATCGTTGCCTTATAACCATGCCCAAAATACTTCTTGGCGAGAATATAGTTTAATTTTTCTCCGTACTAACCCCGGAAAATTCCGTTTTATGTTGCACATCATCCATATGCTGCAATGCAAACGTATATCGACGGCAACAACAGTCCTTTTTTGCATCTTATCCAAATAAGATACTGGCTCTGTAATTTTACTTTCACATGCGCTTTCTTAATCTTCACCGCACATATACCGAATCAATACGGTCACACATGAGAAAAGAAGGTGCCCGATGTATGCAATCTTTGCTTGATGGAATAAAGAGCTCTAAATAGTGCTTTTAATCCGTAAAGGGTAAACGAAAGGGTGATGGGCTATATTAGAGCATTAAAAAAACCGACAATCCGCATGGTTGTCAGCTTTTTTAATGGCGGAAGAGGTGGGATTCGCTCCGCTCCCTTCGGTCGCTATCACGCCGCCTTCGTGCGCTGCATCTGCCCCTTTGGGCAGCGCGCACTTCGGGTTCGAATCCTTGATATCTTAATCAAAAACACAAAGCCCATACCTTGCGGCATGGGCTTTGTGTTTTTGGCGGCCCACTTGCGTCTAAATGCGAACACCTGTAATCGGCTATATTAAGCACATTTTCAAAGGTCGTGCCGCCCACATCTGCACTTAACAGCTCGGACGATGATATTGTTTTGGTGTTGTTTTTGTAGTTAAACGTAATCGCCAGCTTATCATCATACAGGAAAATCGAATTGACAAATATATCAATCAGCCCGCTGCGGAATTGCGGGTCAGACACATCGCCATCCTTAAAACGGCTAATCCAAAATACAACGTGCTCTTTTGTCAGCAACGGCTTTTCTATCTTTTCCTTTGCAATGGATATTTCCAAATCGGCCTTTTTTTCTTCCAGTCCATCCAGCCGTTCTTTTGCAGATGCATTGGACATTCCTTCTTCCACAGCATCCAGCAAATTGGAAATGCGCTTTTCAACTTCCTTAAGCTGTTTTTCCAGCAGGGGAAGGACGGTATTTTCTTTTTCTTGCAGGGCAACGACGCCATCGGCCATCTGGTCAATCATACTGTCGTTCAATACATATTCTTTGGTCAGCATCACAACAGCATTTTCAATCCAATCCTTGCGGACGGTCTTTTTGTCGCAAGATTTTTTGTATATCAAATTGCCGCACTTGTAGTAGTGGTGGACTTTACCCGTCTTGCTTGTGCCGCCCACACCAACCATCATCACACCACATTTGCCGCAGAACAGTTTTGTGGTCAGGATATATTCCTCGTCCGCTTTCTTTGCGGCGGGCTTGTGCCTGTTCTTGTTCATACGTTCCTGTACACGGGCAAAAGTGTCCTCGGACACCAAAGCGGGCATACCACCCGGCTGCACAACATCACCATGCCTGTATTCGCCTATATATCGCCTGTTTTTGAATAGATTGTGCATGCTGCTCTTGTTGGTGTATTTGTATTTTGAATTGGCAAGCACACCCCTTGCATTGAGTATGGCGGATATTTCTTTCACTGTCTGCCCGTCGGCATATCGCTCGAACATCTCGCGAACAATGGGTGCGGTCATGGGGTCTAATTCAAACAATTTGTTTTCATTTACCTTGTATCCAAAAGGCACAAATCCGCCGTTGTAACGGCACTTCAAAGCGTTTTCCGTCTGCCCGCGCTTGATCTTCACCGCCAATTCAGCAGAATAGTATTCCGCCATGCCCTCAAGGATTGCCTCAAGTATGATGCCCTCCGGCCCCTCGGAAATGTTCTCTTTGGCAGAAACCACTTTAACGCCATTCCTGCGAAGAACAGCCCTGTGGATAGCCGAATCCGTCCGATTTCTCGCAAACCGATCTAATTTCCAAACCAGCACGACCTCAAACTGCTTTTTGGAACTGTCCGAAACCATCTTTTGAAATTCCGGGCGATCGTCCGTTTTAGCGGATAGGGCGCGGTCAATGTATGTATGCACAATCGTCATGTTGTGCTTGTCGGCATATTCCTTGCACTCGCGGAGCTGTCCTTCAATAGATTCTTCGCGCTGATTGTCGCTGGAATAGCGGGCGTAGATTACGGTCTTTATGCTCATGTTTATTCTACCACCTTATGATTTTCTATCCACTGGTAAATCTGTCCAGCGTCAATTTTTCCCTTCGCTGTATCCAATGACAAACCAATCAATTCCTTTTGAGTATATTCAATCCGTATATCATTCATTTCCAATAACACAAGCAGTACAAAAGCGCCGATTCGCTTATTCCCATCCACAAACGCATGGTTGGTGATAAGGGAAAACATCTGCCGGGCAATCTTTTCTTCTATGGTAGGATAAAGGTCTTTGCCCTCAAACGTGGCATACGCATGATAGATTGCCGATTCCAGCGTCCCAATATCCCGCAATCCATCGTTTCCGCCTGTCCTCTTGATCAGCAAATCATGCAGATGTATAACCTGTTCCACATCGAGCGTAATCATTTCGCCAACTCTTTCATAGATTCCATATTTTCATCCAGTATGCGGTTAGCGACCAAATCCAGTTTTTCAAACTCAGCCCTTTCCATCTGCTCATAACGGGATATATCCAGCACAACATAACGGGGCGAGTTATTTTTCAGGATAACAACCTTTCCTTTTTCATCCACCTGCCGCGCGATTCTGGAAAAATTCTGGTTGGCTTCCGTCAGGGACGCCATTGCATCGCTGTTGATCATCATTGTTCATCACCTCGTATATATTATATACCAAACGTAGGATATATACAACCTATTATTTATTCTTCTTTTGCTCCCATCATACCAATCATCATTTCTTTTAATTTAATACTTACAGATGAGCGTGGGTCAAAGCACATTTCCACAAATTCTTTCCAATCTTCCTCTTTGGCAATACGTTCCTTTAACGCCTGCGGCTCATAGCTGTATAGCTTACCCTGCGGCTGGTCTGTCCGGCAGAGGATATAATCCAAAGACACATCGAAATAATCAGCGTACCATACCAGCACTTTGTATGGCGCATCCGCTACATCCGTTTCATATCGCACAATGGTGGATTGCACGATACCCAACATTTCTGCGATCTTTGTTTGCGGCAACCTTACACTTTCGCGCAATCCGCGCAACCTGCTTCCCGGTGTTTCCATGTAAAACGCTCCTTTGGATTGATAATATCAGTATATGCCTGTATTAGATGCATGTCAATCTAAATATTAAATACCAGTATATTTATATTGATTTCTGCAAATCGACGGAACATTATGTATATAGTTGTGACGATATTAAATAGAAACACCTATTTTTATCGTCTGGAGGACACATACATGAAAGAGTTTTTTACCGATCACTACGACATGCAAGGACTATACGCCGTACCTGCAAGCATGGTCGCTCCGCGTCCATATAGAGGATTTGAGTACCTGCTATTTTTCTATCTTCTTCCGTGGGAAGTCGTCGGCGGAACACGCCTTAAGGATATACCGCGCAATCCATTGCAGGTCATATTAAACGATGACTGGCGGCGCACCTACACCAGCGACTATTTCAAAGAAGTCATCAGCAGGGGCTGGGGCAAACTACTTTGGCCGCATTTAGGGATTCCCGGTAGAATGGATGATTACGCAGCAGATTCCTTTTTCTATTCTATGGCAACGTCATACCTGAATTGGTTTATGGTGCTGGGTTCGCTGGGCTACCACCCAAAAGCCCTTGCAAGTGTAGATGCGGAAATGAGCTTCGTTTTCCCCTCTTTAGAAGAAGTTACCGATTTTGCGCGCAAAATGGTAGAAGTGTTTAAGCAAGAATCACAGTTTGAGGAATTGCGCGACATATATCTGCAATATCCTGATTTCGAAGATTTCGAGCCGAAACGCAAAAGCCGGGTCAGGCTGGATCATTTCAGAAAGTATTATCATAGCCGGACAAAGATCGGGATTATGGAGCCTCTGGAGTACCACCCGGATGCCGGGGGAACAATAAATAGTGAAGATGACATTATCAGCAAAATGGATTTTTCTAAATTCAAAGAGACTCTTTCCAAAAAGGACAGGGCTATCGTTGAATTGCTGGCAAAGGATTACACACAGAAAGATATTGCTAAGGCTTTGGGGTATGCAAACCACAGCGGCGTATCCAAAAAAATACGGACAATTGCTGAAAAGTATCTGAGATTTACCGATGAACAGCAAGGCCGCCGGGATTTCCTTTCGGGCGACAATACCTAACAAGTAAGGCTAAAAACTTCATAAACAGTAACGCAATCCGCGAAATGAATCGCGGTTTTTTTGTGTTTCAAACAAACAGAGGGGAGGTGGTTTCAATGAACAGAGAGCAATTGCTGCGTGACCGCAGCATACTCCGATACAGCAGCCCGCGCTGATGTATCGGAGGGATGGCAAGCTCCCC
>JBMNTU010000102.1:0-7222 GCA_050945895.1 Christensenellaceae bacterium
GTTTACCATATTACTGCATACACTCCTTGATTGATTCTTTTCCAAAATCATTATATCAAGTGTGTATCTGTGGGAGGCGCCTTCTGGACGCCTCCCTTTTGCCAATGATTATTTTACACTAAGTTATATTCCAGATTTCTCGCATATATCCTGTTTTCATGGTATAATATAACGCAGGCCGAATGCAACGCAATTTTGCTGTTCGCCAATCAATATATTAAGAAGGTATACCTGATATGAAACAGTGTCCTGTGTGCCGTACAAAATTTGCAGATTCCGCAGAATTTTGCCCAAACTGCAAAGCGCAGCTAGAACAGATTCCGGAAAGGGCGCCAAAGACAGATGAAAAGCTGAAAATTCCAAAATCCTTTTGGATAACGATCATAGCGGCTTTTTTATTCATCATCTTTATTGTAATCATGAGTTCCACAATGTATAATGCAATTTACAATTAGCCCAGCTCTACGGCCGCCCCTATGCGCATAAAATAAATATATTTTTGCATAACGGGAATTCCCGTTATATCCAGCAGCGCTTTTGCGTATAGCGAAAGCTGTACCCGGTAGCCTTCCGCTGCCCTTTCCATACTTTCTTCCGAAACACGGTCCGTTTTATAATCCACCAAAACCCATTTGCCGTTTTCCATAAACGCCAGGTCTAAAATGCCTTGTACAAGCATTTGTTCGCGGCCTGTAAAGCCAATTTCATCTGCGTACACCCGCAGGTTGAACGGCTGTTCTTTTATGACCCGCTGCGCCTTTTTGATGCGCGCGTTCAATTCGGAATCAAGAAACTGCCCAATCATTGGAATATAGCTTTTTGCCGCATCGGCCTCTTTTTGGTCGATGATATGGTTTTGCAACAGTTCGCCGATTGCCGCCTCTACGTCTTTTGCATTCGGCACAACGCGCTCCATAACCGTATGGATGAGCGTTCCCAGCGCCGCGCCGCTTACCTCTTCGGCCTCGCCGGCCTGTGCCTGCAAAAAAGGACGAAGCCCGTGCCCCTCCCGCTGCTTTACCGCTGAAACGGAAACCTTTGCCGGTACGGCGGCAGTTTCTTTTGCGCGCAGCAAAACAAGCGGGGTGCTTTCTTGGTCTGCCTGCTGTTCTTCTGCCAAACGAGGTCCGGCCGCATCCAAAACTTCCGGCAGGCATTTTTGTACCGGTATGCGGCGGTGCTTTTCGTTTGCCGCCATTACCCAGTCGAACATGCATTTGGCGTTCCCGTAATGCATAGACTGATAGCGGGGGATGTCTTCCGGTGGCACAAATCCTACAAGAAAGAGCCTTTCCCGCGCACGCGTCATGGCGACGTACAGCATGCGCAGCTCCTCCGATCGGTTGCTTTCTTTTATTTCGTAGCGGCACAAATCCCGCTCGACCGTTTCTTTTTTAATAAAGCGTTTTTCGTCTATATACAGCGGCAATATACCAAAATCGTTGTGCAGCAGGAAAGGGTCGCGCTGGTCGCGCTCGTTGAATTTGCGGTTCATGTCGGCGACATAAACAATGGGGAATTCCAACCCCTTCGAATGATGTATGGTCATAATCTGGACGCCGTCGCCGCCCGCGTCTTCCGCTCTTCCAATATAGCTTTCGTCCCGTTTTTTGATTTCCGCCAGTGCCAGCAAAAGCTCGTACAGGTTTCCCGCCGCGTTTTCGGCCAGCTCCGCAAGCAGCGCCTCAAATTTCCGGTATGCGCCCAGCTTGTATTCGCCGTCCGGAAGGCAGGCAAAATAGGTCTCGAAATCTGCACGCGTAAGCGAATATTCAACAAATTCCGCCAGAGGCATAGCCGCAGCCGCCAGCCGGAAAAGCTCCAGCTTTTCCAAAAACGCCTGCAGGCGGGCGGAAAGTTGGTCGTCATGCGCGGACGCATAGCCCTCTGCCGCATCGCAAAAGAGTACCTGCCCATGCTGGTCCATCCGTATGCGCGCAAAATCCGCCTCGTCAAAGTTGCCGATAAAAGAGCGCATTACGCTTAAAAGCGCAATATCGTCCTTTGGGTTGTCGACCGTTTTAAAAAGGTTTACGATTACATCCAGCTCGCGCACCTCTTTTGCGCCGCGCATGTTCATGCAAAAGGGTATTCCCCGTTCCGAAAGGGCGCGGCCCAGCTCGTCTGCAAACGCGCTTTTGGAGCGCATAAGAACGGCAACATCCGAATATCCGGCCGGTCGCTTTTTGCCGGAGGACTTGTCTGTTACCGGCTCTTTTAACGCCTGCACAATGCTGTCCGCAACCACCTGCGCCTGGTAAGCGTCCTTTCCCATCGCTATGGGCGCCGTATCGTCTGCCGTGCACAGCAATATCTCGGCACGGCCGCCCGCAAGCTTGCCGATCAGCCTTTCGCCCTCGTCGTACCGTATACCGCCCAGCTCTTCGCACATAAGGCATTCCATCAGGAAATTGACCGCGTCTATCACGCCGCTGCTGCTGCGGAAATTCTCGTTCATCAAAATTACTTCGCCGTGTTGGAGGTCTGTTCCATATTGCGCCAGCTTTGCTTTGAATATCTCCGGGTCTGCCATGCGAAAGCGGTAAATGCTTTGCTTCATGTCGCCCACCATAAATAAATGGTTTTGGGCGGCAATCGCGCTTACAATATCTTCCTGCACCTGGCTGGTGTCCTGGTATTCGTCTACAAAAATATACGGGTAGCGGCGCTCGTACGCGTCCGGGTTTTGGCGGAGGGAGTAAAGCGCAAAATGCTCGAGGTCCGCATAATCGAGCGCATTTTTCTTTCGCTTCTGTCGGGCGTATTCTTCGTCAAACGCACGTACGATGTCTAGCATTGCCTGTGCATCCTGCCGCGTATGAAGGCATTCTTCGCGTACCTGCTTGTGGAAAACAGGGTATACCTCATCCTCTAAAACGGAATTGATCTCTTTTTTTGCCGCGGAAATAAGCGGCTGCACAAGCTCCTTTGCGCTTCCCGAAAGCCGGGGAGGTCCGCCGCGGTTTTGGCCCGCATATACTTGCAGGGCGGCATAAACGCCGTCCGCTTCCATTCTTTCAAGCAGCGCGCCCGCAAAAGCAAGCTCCTCTTTTGCTATTGTGTGCGCCGCTTCTCCTTCATCCGCAAGCGGCTTGCACTTTTCGCATGCTTCGTAAAGCAAAGCCTGCGCCGCAAATACACGCTTTTTCAGCATGCCTTCGTATTGCGCTTTTAGCTCGTCTATGTAGGCATCTATATCTTGGGCAAGAAAGCTTTCCGCCCACGAAAAAGGCTCGCTCCGACCCATGATATAGCTGTGGATACGCAGCACCTGCGCGGCGACGGCCCGGTCGTCCGCACGGTTGGAAAAGCGCGCAAGCAAGCGCCTAAACTCCGGAGATTCCGCATCGTACAGCGCATTAAGCAGCGTACGCAGCGCCTCGGCCTTGCGCACGGACGTTTCGTGGTCTCCCAAAATACGGAAGTTTGGAAGGATGCCCAACAGATTATAGTTTTCGCGCACAACGCGCGCACAAAAGCTGTGGAAGGTGGAAATATCGGCTGCGGGAACAAACTCTGCCTGCTCGCGCAGCCAGGCGCCTTCGTCGCCCTCCGCAGCCGCTACCAGGCTGCGGGTGATGCGCTGGCGCATTTCGGCCGCGGCTGCCTTGGTAAACGTCATAACCAGCATGCTTCGGATGTCCGCGCCCCTGCCAACCAGCCGGAGGATGCGTTCGGTCAACACGCTGGTCTTGCCGCTGCCCGCCGCCGCCGATACAATAATATGCCGGCTGTCCGCCTCGATGGCTCGCCGCTGCTTGTCTGTACGCTTCATATCGGCTCCCTCCTTTACAAATCGTTATTTTCGGACAGTTCGGCCATACGGCGGAGCGCCGTTTGCTTGTCCATTTCTTCGACCAGGCGCTTTTCGTTGCCCGGGTACACCTCGTCAAACAGGCAAATGCTCTTGTAGTCGCAATATTGGCAGGCAATGTCGTCCTCTTTTTTAAGCCCCGCCGGAAAAATGTCAATATTTCCGCCGTGGATTTCCTGCACCGCGTTTTTTATCAGGCGGTTGACATGCCCGGTCAGTATTTCTATGTCTTCTGCTGCATAAACCTGGTTTTTTTGCTGCATGTTGTAGCTTCCGCTTTTGGTGATTTTGAGCATAAGCGAATACGGGCCGCCTTCCGCATCTCCATACAGCGCACGCGCAGCCTCGGGCGGCGCGGCCACAATGCCCTTCATTTTATACTCTTTTTCGAGGTCGGGAAGCGCGGACAGCTCGGGCATCTTTACCCGAAAATAAAACGCGCCCGCAAATTCTGCGTTTTCCCAGATCTTTTGCGCTGCCATAATGTAGATAATAAGCTGGATATTTAAACCGCCGAACGCCTTTCGGATGGAAAATTCCGCCGCGCCGGACTTGTAGTCCACAATATCAAAATACCGCTTTCCGTCTATTTCCGCCGTGTCCACACGGTCGATAACGCCGGATATCTCTACTCCGCCCGGAAAGCTTTCGTAGAAGCGGTATTCCGTTTCCGCAACCTGCATTGCCCCGGCGGCGCTCTGCTTTTGGATGGCGGAAACAGCCAGGCCGATTTCCTCGTCCAAAGCGCTTAACACGGCCTCGTTCCGCTTATCCAGCGCAAACTTTCCCTGGCGGGAAAGTACGTTTTGCCTGCTCGTTTGCAGCATATCCGAAAGTGCAGCATCGCTCGCGGCGCCAATTGCCGTTCCCGCTTCCTTTATTTCGCGGAAAAGGCCGTCCAGCACGCCGTGTATATAGTTTCCAATGTCCAGCTGGCCTATCGTATGCTCTCTGGGCAGCGTCGGGCGGACGCCATATTTTATAAAGTGCTTGTACGGGCAGCCAAAAAACGCCTCGATGCGCGACGCCGTGCCCGAAATATTGCCGTAGAGCGATATTGCCGTGGCATTGTCGAGCGTTCTGGTCGTGTTCTTTTCGTTTACAGCGCGCAGGATATGCGCCCGCCGCCCGTCATCCTCCCTGCTTTCGAAAACGGACGATACCAGTTTCTGCTGCGCCGCCGTAAGGGCTTTTCCGCTTTTCTCGTTGCGCAGGTATTCGCCCGCAAGGTCTAGCGCGTTTTCGTACAGCATTATAGAAAGCGCTTCTGCCCGGTTTTCGCGTACATTGCCCGAAAAAAGCCGTTTGATGCGGTCGACCAGCGGGGAAGGGACCGACTTTCCATCTTGTATGCAGCTTAAAAAAAGCTTGCGCTCCGGCCGGGAAAACGCCTTTAAGATGGCGAGGCGCTGGCGCGCAATATTGCCGGTATGGCGCACGCCCATTGCCGTATAGAGAACCTCCCGCTCGTGCGGGGCAAGGATGTCCGATGTTTCGCTGTAGTTGGGCAATATTCCCTCGTTTGCGCCAACGACAAACAACGCCTTTATCCGGGGCAGCCGCATGTTTGCAATATCGCCCATTGCCACTTCCTGCGCCCCCGGCGGAATGACTGTTACGCCGCCTGAAGAAAATGCCGCGGCCAACAGGTCCGAAAGCTCCATCCGCTCCATCTGCCTGCCTGCGAATATCTCCTTTGCCTGAAGCAGTATGCCCAGCACCCGGTCGCAGCTCGTCTGTGTAAATTCGGCATTTTCGGAAAAACCGGCCGCATGCATGGTTGCTATTCTTTCGTCCAGCTGCTCCCGCAAGGCAAGCCGCTCCATATAATTCAGCAATACATCGATGTATTCTTCGGCGGTTGCGGCGTTTTTTGCCGCCTCGCGAAGCGCAAGCAGCTTTTCTGCGACCGCGCTGCGCACAGCCTCCGCCGCATCGCTAAAAAACGGCTTCAAGAATGCAAAACCGCTGCTGATATTTTCGTACGCATAATTTTGCAAAAGCCCCATATCCTCCGGCGAAAGGCCGTAGAACCCCAGCTTTATGTGAGACATAACTGCATGCTTTTTCAGGTTGCCCTGCATAAGCTCTAACGTACTGAGCACAAATGCCGCGGCAGGGCTTTTGTCCAGCATACGCTTTTCCGCAATATAAAACGGAATATTCATTTTCCTGCATATTTTGCGCAGCGTTTTTCCATAGGAGGAAATATCGCCGCACACCAGCGCCATGTCGCTATAGGCATATCCGCTTTTTTGGTTAAGGTACACCATCTGCGTGCAAACCGCGCGTATTTCCGCCTCCATGTCGGCGGCATAGGTAATGCTGACGTCCTTTGCGCCGCCTTGCGCCGTTGCAGGGTATGCATACAGCATGCGCCCTATATGCAAAACATCCGGCGACTTTTGCTGCGTTTCGCGGATGACCGTGCGCTTTGCGTCCGGGCGGTTTAGCTCTGCCGTAAATTTTTCATACGTTTCGCGGCAAATATCGTAAACATCTGCGTCGGGTTCGCCTGCTTCGCTGTAGGGAAAGGTCATGGTCGCATGCCTTGCGGTATGCATGATTTCCTTAATAAACCGCGCCGTCTGCGTGTTTACTACGTCAAACCCGTGGACGATTACATGGGCGTTTTTTATAAACGGCGCGTTCTTTATGTGTTCAATTACAAGGTTCATGCGGTCTTCGTTGTCAAAAAGCCCTTCCGATTCTGCAAGGAACGCCTCGTAAACATGCGCGACATCCGCCATTTTGGCGCGGCTGTTGTCGTTTCCGAAATCGATGGAGCGCAGCGTTTCGGGCAGGATGTCCATCGTTTTGAGCTCGGCAATAAACCCGGACAGCGCTTCTTGGATGTTGCTTTTTTGTACGCTGGAACGAAGCGCGGAAAGCTGCCCCAGCTCGCGGTTTAAAATCCGCTTTAAAATCATGCTTTTGCCCGCGCCGTCTATGCTCTCTAGCTTGGCGCCGTATACCTCAGACAAAACCCTGTCCGCAATTTTCACCGGGCTCATAACAGACACGCCCATAATGCCATCTCGCCCCAGGGTATCCATCAAAAAAAGCTCTGTGTGGTAAGTCGCCTGCGGGGGAACCAAAACAACGATGCTTTTCAGCGGATCGTCCTTCGTTTGGGCATCTATCAGGGAGGCAAAATAATCTTCTACTTTTGCCGTAACCCGTCCACATACAAATTCCAGTCCCATTTTTGTTCCCCCAACAGCAAATTGCACATACTATATTATACCATTATATATTGCGGTTGCATGTTTTTCTATTCTGCAGTTAGTGTCAAGTAAACGTTGGCAAGCAAGAGCCTTTTACAAAAGATATAATGACATTTGTTTTTCGTATCTATGACAACATCATATCACTGAAGCGTCATTGTTGAAAAGGGTTTTTGCGACA
>JBMNTU010000103.1:0-7153 GCA_050945895.1 Christensenellaceae bacterium
CTTGTCGCAAAAACCCTTTTCAACAATGACGCTTCAGTGATATGATGTTGTCATAGATACGAAAAACAAATGTCATTATATCTTTTGTAAAAGGCTCTTGCTTGCCAACGTTTACTTGACACTAACCTGGTGGAGCATCTTCTGGGTTAAGCCGCAGATTTCGTGGTATAATAGATAATAATCATGCAAAAAATATGGAGGCAATAACAGATGATAGACGAACGTGCAAAAAAACTGTGCAATACGCTGGTAAACTATTCCTGCCGGGTAAAAAAGGGAGATAAAGTGCTGATCGAAGGTGCCGGTATTCCCGATTTTTTGGTGCAGCAACTTATAAAAGAAGTGTACGACGCAGGCGGCGTTCCTTACTATGATATGTCGCATTCCGCCATTCAGCGCGAATGGCTGATGCGCGCATCCAAAGAACAGATCGAGGACGTCACAAAGTGGGACAGCGCCCGTATGAAAGAAATGCAGGCATACATCGCCTTCCGCGGCGGTATGAACGCCACCGAGCTGAGCGACGTTCCCGCAAATAAAATGGAGCTGTACCAGTCTATCTATTCCAAACAGGTGCACCACGACCTGCGCGTCAAAAACACCAACTGGGTAGTGCTGCGCTACCCCACGCCCTCTATGGCGCAGCAGGCAGGCATGAGCACCGAAGCGTTCGAGGATTTTTATTTCGAGGTGTGCAACCTGGATTACGGTAAAATGTCTGTAGCGATGGACAGCCTGCTCCAGGCATTCGCCAAAACCGATATGGTCCGCATCAAAGGTCCGGGAACAGACATTCGGTTTTCCATCAGGGGAATCGGCGCAAAAAAATGCGACGGCCACTTTAACGTGCCCGACGGCGAGGTATACACCGCCCCTGTCAAAGACAGTGTAAACGGCCAGATCAC
The DNA here is from genome assembly GCA_050945895.1 of Christensenellaceae bacterium. Taxonomy (GTDB): domain Bacteria; phylum Bacillota; class Clostridia; order Christensenellales; family Christensenellaceae; genus JBMNTU01. The sequence continues at coordinate 906 of JBMNTU010000103.1, forward strand.
ATACAACACGCCCAGTATCCACCAGGGCTTCAAGTACGAAAATGTCTGCCTGAAATTCAAGGACGGAAAAATCATCGAAGCCACCGCAAACGATACGGCGCGCATCAACAAGATTTTTGATACGGACGAAGGGGCGCGCTACGTCGGCGAGTTTTCCCTCGGCGTCAACCCATACATCACACGCTCTATGGGTGATATATTGTTCGACGAAAAAATTGCGGGCAGCCTGCATTTCACGCCGGGTTCAGCATACGACGACGCATACAACGGCAACGAAAGCGCCGTACACTGGGACCTTGTGCTGGTGCAAACCAAAGAAATGGGCGGCGGAGAAATCTACTTTGACGATACGCTGGTTCGTAAAGACGGCATTTTCGTAACGGACGACCTAAAGTGCCTCAATCCGGAAAATTTAAAGTAAGGGGCAAAAAAATGGAACGAAACCTAACTGTTACAAGCCCTGCGTTCGAAAACGACGGTGCCATTCCCATAAAGTATACAGGTAGGGGAGAAGACCTCTCCCCAGAACTGCGCTTGTCTGAAATAGACCCCGGCGCTAAATCGATCGCCATTATCATGGACGATGTAGACCACCCACTGCCGTACTACAACCACTGGGTCATATGGAACATCCCTGTTATGCCGGTGATTCCCGAAGCCATCCCCCGCGGGGCGCAGGTAGCGACTCTTAACGGTGCAGTGCAGGGTCGCGGCTATGGCAAACACCGGTACCGCGGGCCAAAGCCTCCCTTCAACTGGTCGCACCGCTACCAGTTCAACGTCTATGTTTTAGACACCCTTCTCGACCTGCCCGCCAAAACGAAAAAGAACGCCCTGCTGGACGCAATGGAAGGCCATATCCTGCAACAGGGCTTTTTGACCGGCAAGTTCAGCAGCCGTTGATACGAAGCGCTCTGCCGAAATAGAAGCCGTCAGCCGCACCCCGGCTTTCATCTCCAGGTAAGGCCACGATGCCGCCTTAATAAAAACTCCTTCCGCAGGTATTCTGGGAAGGGGTTTTATGTATTCTGCCGCCTATTTCCAAGCCAGGTATTTCCCCAGCGCTTTTTTGAGCGATTCGTCAAAAAACGGCATGTCGTGGCGCCCGGTCCACTTTTCATAGTCAACTGTGTACCCCAGCGTTTGCATCTCTGCATAAAATTGCTCGACATACTGCAAAAGATAATCGCCGTCGCCGCAAGTCATGTAAATTTCCATTCGGTCTTTGGGGTAGCTGCACCGCTGGGCCAGCTCCGCCAAATCGTTTTCCGCCTGCCATTCCAAATTCTCTCCAAAAATGGCGCGAAAATCTGCGGGCATCTGGCTTCCCCACTTTGCGCGGTATGCCTCCGTCTCTCCATTTTGGCGGATATCCTCCAGCCAGCCGTCGAGCGGCGGACACGCCGGCGCAAAGGCGCAGCACGCCCGATAACGCTCCGGGTTCATTAAATATATTTTCAGCGCACCAAAGCCGCCCATCGAACTGCCCATTACATAGGTATTTTCTCGCGCGGAAGATACATTGAATACTTTTTTAACGATATTCGGAAGCTCTTCCGTTATATAAGTAAAATACTTTTGCCCGTTTTTCATATCCGAATAAAAGCTGCGCCCCACCTCCGGCATAACAAAAACCGCATGCGTATTTGCAGCGTACACCGGCAACATAGAATAATCCAGCCAGGTACTGCTGTTTCCAGAAAGGCCATGCAGCAAATAGACCGTCCGGTAAGGCTCCTCCTGCTTAAACCCGTTGGGTACAAGCAGCGCAATTCCCGCATCCATTTCCAATATTTCCGAAAAAACCGTTCCCCGTAAAATCATAGCACGCCCTCGCTCCGTTAGCGGATGATTCCGCTTTTATGAATCAGCTCCACCGCTTTTTCTATCTGCTGTACGCTATCCGTCAACGCAAAGCGCACAAACCCCTCGCCCGCCGGTCCAACGCTCTCGCCGGGAACACAGATTACACCCGTTTTGTCCATCAGCTCCAATACAAATTCAAACGACTTTTCATACCCCACAGGAAGGGGTGCCCAGCAGAACATCGTCGCCGGCGAATCGGGCATATCCCAGCCGATGCTGCGCAGCCCGCCGCATAGTGCGTCCCTCCGCGCCCTGTAGCCCGCGCGGTTGCGTTTCAAAATTTCTTGCGGGCCCGAAAGTGCCGCAATTGCCGCCCGTTGCACAGGGTATCCAATCCCATAGTCGATCTGCGAACGGACACACCGCAGCGCGCGAATCATTTCGCTGTTGCCCAGCGCAAACGAAATACGCAGCCCCGTCATATTGTAAGATTTGGACAGCGAATTGAATTCCACCCCCACATCCATCGCGCCGGGGTAGCTCAAAAAAGACTTGCAGGGCGGGCCGTCCATTACCAGTTCAGAGTACGCCGCATCGTGCACCACAAGCACGTCGTAGGTTTTGGCCCAATCGATCAGCTTCATATAGAATTCGTCGTTCGCCAGCGCCGTTACCGGGTTATTTGGGTAAGACACAAAAATCATCTTTGCTTTTTTCGCAACCTGCTCGGGGATGGAGTCAAAGTCTACCAGAAAATCGTTTTGGGCAAGCAGCGGCGTATAATAGATTTCACAAGAGGCCAATAGCGGCCCATACATAAACACCGGATAGCACGGGTCGGGCGCAATTACGAGGTCTCCCGGATTGCAAAACGGCATCGAAATATGCGAAATTCCCTCCTGCGACCCATATACAGATGTAATTTGCGCTGCCTCCAGCTCCACGCCAAAGCGCCTGCGGTACCACGCAATCGCCGCATCCGTAAGCTCCGGCAGGTCTACCAGCGAATACTTGAAATTTGCAGGTTCCTTTGCCGCCTGGCACAGCGCTTCCATCACATGCTCGTCCGGCGGAAAATCGGGCGTCCCTACCGAGAGGTTGATTACCTCACGTCCCGCCGCCAAAAGCGCCTGTTTCTTATCGTCCAGCTTGGTAAATATATTGATGTCGAAATACTTCATTTTTTCTGACGTATGCATACATGTCCCCCTTATTCCGGTCAGTGTCATTCCGGTACATATTACCGCATTTTGCAGCTTTTTTCAATCACACAGCAATTTTCAAACGGCTCACCGCAGGTTTTCCCGCCGTACGGATTATGGCAAGGCCTTTATACGCAAACGGCACTCCGCCAAAGGGCGGAGCGCCGTTCACACAAATCAAACACCATAGGAAAAACAAAAATGCTATGTTACCTTTTGTAAAACGCCGGCATTTCACCAAACGAAATTGGTTCGATCAGGCCGGATTTTTGTGCCTTAATGCATGCGTCCGCCGTCACTGCCGCAATGTACCCATCCCAGGCTGTCGGGCCGTTTACTTCGCCCCTAAGCGTAGAATCTACCCAGTCCTGCATTTCAATATCATATGCTTCAATAAAGCGGTTCTTCCAGCTGGTTTCCATATTCTGGTAGGCCTTTGCATCCCTGCGGATATCCAGGCTTTGCGGCTGCGGCAGGCTTGCTGTACCGCTTTCGCATACCACTTCACAGTTGATATCGTAAGCAAAGTTCGAATTGAACAATATTTCAACTTCTATGTAGATTCCCTTTTCGGTCATTAATATCATAACCTGCGGGTCTACCGCATTGCCTTTCACATATTTTGTCTGACGCGGAATAATCACCTGTGCGCTTTTATAGGTATCGTCTACCAGCCAGTGCATCACGTCGATCTCATGGATGGCGCAATTTGTGATATGCATTTCCATCGTATAGTTAGGATCGGGCAATGTATAGTTGCGGTGCGTACAGTGGCACATCAGCGGCACACCCATCTCTCCGCTGTCAATTGCCTCTTTAAGCATCCGGTATCCCTTGTCGTAGCGACGCATAAAACCAACCTGCACAAGCGGCTTGCCCGCGGCAATCTCGGCGTCCACAATGCGCCTGCACCCCGCTGCCGTTTCGGCAAGCGGTTTTTCGCAAAGCACAGGTTTTTTAGCTGCAATAGCGTCCAGCACGCTCTTTTCATGCGCTTTGTCGATGGATGCAACAATAATCGCATCAACGTCCGGGCTAGCAATCAATTCCTCTGCCGAATCAAAGCGCTTTGCGCCAAACTGGTCGGCCACCTTTTGCGCTCCTTCGGTATATACATCAAAAACCGCAGCCAGCTCCGCATCCCGTATTACCTGGCTAATGCGCCTTGCATGGTCAGACCCAATTGCCCCGGTACCCAAAACTCCTACCCGTAAGCTCATTTTTTGCTACCGTCCTTTCTACAATCCGTTAAATCAATAACAGCGGCAAACCACCATTTACAGTAAGGTGCTTCCGCCCGCAATGGTCAGCGCTACGCCCGTAATATATTCGGCCTGATCGGAAGCAAGGTACGCCATAAACTGGCCCACCTCCTGCGGCTGCGCCATACGCTTAAGCGGAATTGCATTGCAAACCTCCACCTCGTATTCGGCCGGCGTCATGCCTGCAAGCGGTCCGCGCTCTCTAAACACGGCCTGCATCATCTCTGTATCTACAGAGCCCGGGCATACGCAATTCACAGTAATGCCATACTCGCCCAGCTCCAGCGCAAGAACGCTCGTCATCATATTGATCGCCGCTTTTGAGCAGCAATACGCGCCGTTGCCATATTCCGCTTTTTTGGAAGCCTGGGACGAAATCGTAACGATTTTTCCCTTTACGCCTTTTTCAATCATGTGGTTCGCTACTTTTTTAATTGTCAGATAGGTTCCCTTCAGGTTAATGTTCATATGCCTATCCCAAAGCTCTTCTTCCAGCTCTGTGAACTTCGAAGCAACACAAATGCCCGCGCAATTCAAAAGCACGTCAATCGTTCCCACGGCTTCAACTGCCTTGTCTACTCCTTCATCAATCGATTTCGCGCTTGTAACGTCAATTTTTACAGGATAGGTTTTTATGCCATACTGGTCTGCAATTTCTTTCGCCGTATTTTTAAGCATATCCTCGTTTACGTCACCCAAAACCAGGTTTACCCCATTGTCTGCAAATACTTCCGCCGTTGCGCGTCCAATTCCTTTAGCAGAGCCAACCACCAGAACATTCTTTCCCTTCAGGCTTTCATACTTTGTGTTCTTCATTTCCGCAATCCTTTCTTTTTATGAGCTTTGTAAAAGTTGCCATAGCGGCAGGAATCATCCCGCTGCTATGGCAAGCATTCTCTTAATATCTCTTATTTTTTCTTTCTCAGCGCATCCGCCATAACAGCAAAGATAATAACCGCACCAATAACAATCTGCTGCCAGTAAGAGGATACCCCCAGGATATTGAGGCCGTTTCTCAGCGTACTGATCAGTACCGCGCCAATAAATGTTCCAATTACACCGCCCTCGCCGCCAGACATGCTGACGCCGCCGATAACCGAAGCCGCAATGGCGTCCATTTCGTATTCCGTACCAGACGTCGGGTTTGCCGAGTTAAGCTTTCCGCCCATCAGCACAGCCGCCAGGCCCGCGCAGAATCCGGAAATAATGTATGTAATCAAAACTGTCTTATTTACGTTGATACCAGACAGGCGGGACGCCTCCTTGTTGCCGCCGATCGCATATGTGCTGCGACCTTGCCAAGTATATTTCAGCCCCCAGAACGCAACCACGAACACGATAATCATTACAATGATCGCCACATAAAGCCCGCCGATCTTTGCGCTACCCAGCGTACGTACAAGCGGAGGCAGGTCGCCTATGGGGCGGCCGCCCGTCAGAACAAGCGCCATACCGCGGGCAATACTCATCATACCCAGCGTTGCAATAAACGGAGGCAGCTTGCCTTTTGTTATTGCAATACCGTTCACTGCGCCCAGAAGGCAGCCAATGCCCAGCGCAAATATGATCGAAATAATACCGCTGGCCGGCGTATATTCACCTGCAATCGACTTCGTCAGCCCAATAACAACTACGCTCACCGCCGCAACCGAGCCAACCGAAAGGTCGATGCCGCCGGTAATGATAACAAACGTCATACCTACCGCAACGATACCGTTTATCGCCGCCTGGTAGAAAATGTTCATAATGTTGTCGCCAGAAAAGAATGCGTTATTTACCAGTCCAAAAACGAGCATCAACACAATCAGGGCGAGCAATACCGAAAAGTCCGATATTTTAATATTATGCTTTTTAAAGAAACCCTGTTTTTCCATATTGTTTTCCATTTTATTTTCCTCCGGTTGCAAATTGCAGGATCTTTACCTGATCCGCTTCATCTCTCATCAGTTCCCCGGTAATCTCCCCTTCGTGCATGACA
>JBMNTU010000104.1:0-7129 GCA_050945895.1 Christensenellaceae bacterium
TCTAAGCTTTACAATTATCTGCTCTGTTGTGTATTTTTTCCTTGCCATCTCCATTCTCCTTCTTCGTTAGTTTATCATCACTCCACTAACTTTGGAACTGGTTCAAGGATTGGGGGGCACGCCATGCAATAACGGTGGTCTCATAGTAGCTTTTCCCGTCACGCCGAATTCCCTTCGCCAAGCTAACACATGGTTCCCCATCTGGTCCGCAGGATGAATAGTCTAGGGCAAATCGTTCTGTACGGCGGGCACCCTGATTTTCTGCAAAATAGATGCCGATGTCTGGAAGATTTTTGAGTCCCGAGAACTGTTTGCGCTCCTCCATGCTGTAGAGGTTCTCGCCAATCGCCCATAAATAAGTACAGGTCAGCGTTCTTACCGTATTGCCATTTTCATCATTTTGCTGAATGGTATTTTTCGCTAAAAGACCGCCATTTTGCGTTTGCTTCATCAACTCAATATAAGCTAGCGGCAGCTTGAAGCCAATTCTTTTTTCGCATTCCGCAATTTCCGCATCGGTAGGCTGTGGCTCAACAAACTGCTGTTTTGGGTCTTTTTGCCAGATGCTTTTCAGGTCATACCCTTCAAAAATCATAAATCTTAACCCCCATTTGTGGCTTTGCCAAAAGTTTACAAGCAATGCTATTACTATCTAACACTTTCTTGCTTAAAACACAATCTTTCCCGCCATTATTTTTGCCAAAAAATCTTCAAACGATGCTGCAACAATCGATGTCTCTTCAAATTCTGGCTCGATACCGTTTACCACAACTCCACCAACAAGCCGAATAGCGTAGTATTCGTATCCGCTCGCCAGGCAAAAAACAACGGGTATGTGCGCATCCCAAAACTGCGTCATGGCCGTTTCCTGGTTTTCATCTCCATCTGCCGCCTCCAGGCTAATAGCTTCAAAAGAGCGCGCGTTCCATACCGCATCTTCAGCTTCGTTCGCAAAATCGTCGATGCTCAAAAACCAGCTTGTGTCCGCCTCGTTTGCAAGCAAATTGAAGCGTCTTAAAAAACTTTCATAATCCGGCGGCAACTTCCCATAACGGCAAAAAGCCTCCGCCTGAAGTGCGCGTTCTGCTTCCGGCAGCTCAACCTGCCAGCGGTTCAGTCTTGCCCACTCAAAAAATCCGATATTCATCACATCTTACCAGCTTTCTCACGATTTTATGGCAAAGAACTTCGTATATTAAAAAACAGGCAAATTTTAAATTTTATGCTTATAATAGCATGAATAGCATTTTCATACTGCCTGCTTCTCCTTCTGTTTCAAAGCCCACTCAAAATCGCAGCCGCACCGAGTAGCAGCTCCGCCCTTTTAAAGCAACGAATTGCTCCATTTGTCATCGCTTTTGCAATACGTTTTCACGCTGTCTAAAAGCCATCCGTCTTTCTTTTTGAGGACTATAAATTTAACCGTTTGCCGAAACCCTGTTGGAATTTTGCACGTAACCTCGCAGCGCTTTTCGTTTGCAAAGTCAATCGCTGTAATATGCTCCGCCGTTAGGCCCTGATAGCGCGCGGGAAATCCAAAGCTTGCCGGGCTGCAAGAATATACGCGTTTTTTTGGCGTTGTATACTTCTTAAAAAACATTTCATACCGCTCGCTGATTTCATTCTGGGTCAATCCATCATATTGTTTTAGGTCAAATGTTTTAAAATAATCATACGGCTTTGTTTCCATTTTTTCAGGGTTATGCTCTATTTCTTTATACTGCATGGCGTTTTCCCAAAGTGTTTTTTCTTCCGCAAAACCTAAAACAACCTGCAATACTTCTTTTTCTGCTTCTGTCATAGCTTCTCCTCCAGCAATTCGTTGTGGTCGAACACAAAAAAGCCTTTACCAGTTTTAAGAGCAATGGGTACTGATTCCTCCACAACGTGCGCAACCCCCATCATTACCATTGCCTCTTGAATTTCCAACATTTAAATCCAAGTATGTTAATAGCATTATATCACTTCCATACGCCGAATTCAGCAGTCAAACAAAATCGTATTTTTTAACATTGTCTATAAAAGCAATTGTTTTCATAGACACGCCATTTCAAAATAGCCTGCCCCTGTTTTATGCACAACGCATATAGAAAAAAGTGTCTACGGTTGAAAAGAGGTTTTCGTGAACACTCTATACCAAAAGAGGCTATATCCTTTCCAAAACAAAAAGAGCTTAAAGCTCTCTTTTTTTAATGCTGATTTTTCTGTTGCCCGCCAACGTGCCGGCACCCTAGGTATGATAAGGTTTCGGATTTTTTAGGTGTCAGCTCACCTTTATTGTATTTTATCATAGATAGCTAACGAATGATATGTTCCACTGTTAAATCCGGCTTAATCACTTTTGTATCAATCGGGTCTGTAATAACAATTGCTTGCCCTGTGTTTTTAGCAAAGTTAAGCATCATATTGTAACAGATGCGACACATGGGCGATGATACCGCAAATGAAAACTGCTCTTGATTCACCATCTTAGCGGCAACGTGCCCATAAAAAAAGTCATTCTCTTCCTCACCCCAATTCTTAACTGCATCACGCCAAAATGTGTTGCCACTTTCAAGGCATCTACTTTTCCATACGGCTAAATTCATATTTGGTGCAACGGGCGTAACACCGCTTTCCGTATAGAGCCATACATTTCCTGCGTGTGCCCCATTCACTACCAATAACCAATAAATATTACATCCTTCGGAGGCAATGGCGATTGTGCCATATTGAACTTTCTGTCGCATTTCTTCAACCTGTTGTTCTGGCCACTCTTCCCAAACACATTCGCTTTCAAAAGGAAAGTCAACGTGTATTGTCTCGGAATAAGGAATATCATATATTGCTTCGGGCCCATGTTCATTGTATTCGATTAAGCCATAAAATGATATTTTCTCGTTTCTATTTGTGGAATAAAAGTTTTGATATTCTGTTATGACTGCCTGCGATACGTCTTCCTTTTCTTTTTTACGAAAAGCATCAAATATTCCCATGTAGCACCTTCCTTAATTATATCTCAACACTTAATTTGCCGGATTTCTTTAGGTGCCGGTCACCCTTATTATATTTATAATTATGGATAAAGATTATTCCGAGCGCAGCTCCTCAACAAAGTTTTCCATTGTTGCCCGGTATTCTTCTTCGCTCACAAATAAATTAAAATAGTCCTCTAAGGTACCCATAACTTCAACTTCATCAAAAAACGCTTCGTGGTCTGTCGTGTAAACGGTAGGATTGTCTTTATTCAGGTCGGACAGGCAGATAAAATAGTAATTGGGATATCCCGCCGATTCGCCAATATACATAAACTGTAATTCATTTGAACCAACGACAGAGCGTACTGCTTCCTCATCCAAGCTATCATTCCATTCAGCATAATCATCCGTTCCTTCTGTAAACGGCGTGAATAAATTATGCTGAAATTCAATCCGAGGATAAGTGATTTCCGCTTCAGGTATGACTCCCATTTGCTTTATCTTTGCGTATAGCTCGTCCTGCAAATAATCTTCGAACTCTGTCATCAAATAAGTTTTGTTAAACTTTATGCTCTCAATATCGTTCTGTAAAGATTGCCCTTGAAAGCTGAATGTCCCGCCCAATTCAGTAATTCTATCCGCTATTTCTTTTTTCATATTCGCACCCCCTTGGCTAATATCATAACAGATTACCAGCTTCTTCGATAGATATAAAAATTGCGGCGCATCAAGGTCATGGAGGCTTACTCGTTGCCGCTATTGCGGCGAAGAAGATTTCCAAAAGTATCCCTGTGCGCGCAAAATCTTCTTTGTTCTTGCGGTCATTCTCATAGTGCTACTTATCTTATTATATATATGCGGCTATATGATTGATTTACTTTCAACCAGACCCTTGTTCATATACTCAAATTGCGATATAATATGACTATATGATTCGAGGTGAGATTGTTATGAACGCAGATATCAGGCCATCATCCGATTTGAGAAACCATTACAACGAGATTTCCAAACAGTGCCGCGAAACAAAGGAACCGGTATTCATTACCGTAAACGGCCGTGGTGATACCGTGGTGATGGGATTACAGGAGTACCGCCAGATGCAAGCAGAGCTCGACCTTCTTCGTACACTGGCCGAAGCCGAAGACGATGCAACGAACGGACGTGTTGCGCCGATGCAAGATACATTTGATGACATCCGCACCGCCCTTTTAGAAAGAAAAAGCAATGAAGTATAGCATCGTCCGTACAGACAAAGCAGAGGAGCAGCTCCGTGAAATCATCTTTTATATTGCCGCTGACTCTGGCAGCATCGATGTTGCGCTTGGTTATTTGGATAAGATAGAGAAAGCTGTAAGCCGGCCCCATGACTTTCCGGAATCCGGAAGCATCCCACGCTACTCCATCTTAAAAAAGCAAGGATATCTTGTATTAATTGTAGAAAAGCACCTTGTGTTTTATAAGGTTGATAAAGAAAAAATGGCGGTCATCATATACGCTATAGTAGACAGCCGACAAGAATATTTAAATCTAATTTAGTCATTGCCACTGACAGCACATTTCCTTTTACTCTTTCCGGGCGTTTTCAATAACAAAAAAAGAGCGAGCCGGTGTTAAAACCTACTCGCTCATTGTGTGTTTTAGTATGCTATTTATACTCAGACAATGGGACTAATTTGGTGCTGAGGGGGGTAGCTTAGTTGCCGCTCGTCTGCGCCGCAACCTCTGCCGCAAAGTCCTCTTCGCGTTTTTCCAGGCCTTCGCCCATTTCAAACCGTACGAACCTGCGGATGGAAATTTTCTCCCCGATCGTCGCGACCATGTCTGTCACAAGCTCCTGTACCGTCTTATCAGGGTCTTTTACAAAAGGCTGGTCCAAAAGGCAGATTTCTTTTTTGAACTTTTTAATACGGCCTTCTACCATTTTTTCTACAACATTTTCAGGCTTTCCTTCGTTCATGGCCTGTGCCTTCAAAATTTCCTTTTCCTTTTCCAGCACCGCCGGTTCAATCTCCTCTTCCGAAATATACATCGGGTTTGTTGCCGCAATGTGCATGGCAATATCATGCACAAACGCTTTAAACTGGTCTGTTTTGGCAACAAAGTCTGTCTCGCAGTTTACTTCCAGCAGCACGCCTACCTTGCCGCCCATATGGATATACGAATCCACAATCCCCTCGGCGGCAATCCTGCCCGACTTTTTCACAGCGGCCGCAAGGCCCTTTTCACGCAGTATATCGCTGGCCTTTTCCATATCTCCGTTTGCTTCGGCAAGGGCATTTTTGCAATCCATCATGCCCGCGCCCGAACGCTCACGCAATATTTTCACATCACTTGCAGATACCATTTTGTTTTTCCTCCAAAAATCTATGTCTCTTAAATTACGCTTCCTGCGGCGCTTCTGTTTCTGCAGCTGCTTCAGCCGCAGGCGCTTCCACTACCGTTTCCCCTGCATCTTCCAAAATTTCCTTGGCTACTTCTTCCGCAATCTCCTCTGCAGCTTCCGCTTCCAGAATCTCTTCAGAAACAAGCTCTACTGCTTCAGCCGCTTCTTCTTCCGCCTCCATCTGCTCACCCTGGCGGCCTTCCAAAACAGCGTCCGCCATTTTGGACGAAATCAGCTTGACGGCGCGGATGGCGTCATCATTTCCGGGGATGGGGTAATCCACTTCGTCCGGATCACAGTTTGTATCAACGATAGCCACAACAGGAATACCAAGGTTGCGCGCTTCCGCAATGGCAATGCGTTCCTTGCGCGGGTCTACGACAAACAACGCCCCCGGCAAATCCTTCATATCACGGATGCCGCCCAGGTTTTTCATCAGCTTTTCCTTTTCGTGGTTAAGCTTTATGACTTCTTTTTTGGGCAGCAGTTCAAAATCGCCGTTCGCTTCCATCTGCTCGATGGTTACCATGCGCTGTACGCGGCTGCGAATCGTTTTAAAGTTCGTAAGCATGCCGCCCAACCAACGGTTGGAAACATAAAACTGGCCGCAGCGTTTTGCTTCCGTTTCAATGGAATCCTGCGCCTGTTTTTTTGTGCCTACAAACAATACCGTTTTGCCGTCCATCACAACGTCACGGACAAAGTAATAGGCTTTTTCTACTTCTTTTACGGTCTTTTGCAGGTCGATGATATAGATACCGTTTCTCTCGGTAAAAATAAAACGCTTCATTTTGGGGTTCCACCTGCGTGTTTGGTGGCCAAAATGAACGCCTGCTTCCAAAAGTTGCTTCATTGAAATAACTGACATATTAAATAAACCTCCTCGTTTTTATGCCTCCCCGAAAGCGTCTTTTCGCCGGCAAAACCTTTTTTACAAGGCACGAGCGCCGAGCCGCCCGGGTGCGTTATCGGTTGCTATTATACCAAACCCCAATCCGTTAAGCAAGTTTTTTTTCAGGATTGAAGCTCCGGCTCTTCCTCTTCTTCTTCGTAATAGAGCTGCTGGAAGATCTCCCAAAGCTTGTCCAGCTCTTCCTCCGTTTCGATGGGGACGAACATATCTTCGTCGTTCTCGTCCTCTTCTATACGCATGATCAACACTTCCCCCACGTCAAACTCTTCAAACTTCTCTGTAGGTGTGAATGCGACAAAAAACTGATCTTCCACTTCAAATGTGAGAAGATGTTCAAACTTCATCACATTTCCTTCGTCATCCATCAATTCAATGATTCCTGCTTCTTCGCTCATTCTCCCAATCCTCGCTTTCTGTTTTTATCGCACGGCAATGGAATCCATATAGCCCTGCAAAATATAGACCGCTGCAATCTTATCTACAACGTTTTTGCGCTTTTTACGGCTCATATTCCCTTCAATCAGGGTGTTGTGGGCGCTTTTGGTCGTCAGGCGTTCATCCCAGTATACAAGCGGCAGCCCGCTCGCCTCACGCAGTGCTTCGGCAAATTCCTGCACCTTTTCTGCCTGAAACCCAATGCTGCCATTCATGTTTTTGGGCAAACCGCACACAAGCCTGTCTACGTCATTTTTTTTTGCAATTTCAAGAATATGGGCAACATCCTGTTCTTCGCCCTTTCTTTCGTAGGTTTCAAGCCCTTGCGCCGTCAGCATAAGCAAATCCGAAACAGCCATGCCGATCCTTTTGTCGCCGATGTCCAGTCCCAGAATTCTACCCAACGAAACGCTCCTTTTTTTTATAAACAGGTGGTGTAAT
>JBMNTU010000105.1:0-7026 GCA_050945895.1 Christensenellaceae bacterium
TGCCCCCTTCCACAACGGAATTCTTAATTAACTTCGGTGATTGAGGGTGCTGTATATTTTCGTGACCAAACGCTGTACTTTTCAGTTGACAAACACACCAGGCACAGGTTTTTTTTATACGCACCACGCCTAATTCTGTTGTGTGCAGTTTGGCTATATTCGCAATCAAATCGTTTATTGTAAAGCACCCCCGTAAAATGATGTACTGCAATCAAAAATATTATTGCGCAATCTTTACCGCGATATCAATTTCCACATTTCCCTTGAGCATGGCCCACACGGGACAAACAGCATTCGCCGCTTTTAAGGTCTGCCGTACTTCCGGCTCCGTCAGGTCAGTTGCCCTGATATCCAGTGTGACGTTCATTTTTTCTAATGCTTTGGGATGATTCTCTCGAACTTCACCGATCACCTGCACAGCAATTCCGTCTACGGTTTTCTGCATCTTGTGGCGCAGCAGGGTCAGCAGTGTTGTACTGACACAGGAACCAAAGCTGGCCATCAGAAGCTCAAGCGAAGTGTACCCTTTGCCTGTGCCCACGGGCGGGAAATAATCCACAATGATCTGCGGATTGTCACGAGCTGTTGTACTGAACATCGCCTTATCGTCGAGTGATTGCAGTTTTACGGTCAAAGTATCCATAATATAAGCCCCCCATGTATGGCTATTTTGAATGTGCGGCCACATCGAATATCATGTTGATCTCTGTGCGTATTTCGTCATCCGGTATGCATTCATCCAATAGAATGATGCGCAGGATGAGCGCCGTAATTGCGCGGCTGATGAATTTTGCCCATTGCTTTGAACCGACAATATTGTGATATCTTTGCCAGCTGTTCTCGTATTCGCTTTGCTCCCAATCAAGTAACCGCTGCCTGCACGGGCCGCAGTCCTCAAACCCCAGCCAGGTTTTCATCGCCAGTCGGTAGATCAGGCGTTCGTCCTCTGTCAGGTGTTTTTTTTGAATGACCATTTGTGCCGCATATTCTTTTGCGTCCGCGTCGGCAGGCAATTGCTCCCACAAGCGCGGCACCAGTTCGGTAAATGCCTCGCCGACAATGCGGTCGTACAGCGTTTCTTTGTTTTCATAGTAATAATAAAGCGTCGGCATTTTACAGCCGGATAGTTTGCAAATATCCCGCAGCCCAGTGCCATGGTAGCCATGCTTATCAAATTGCTCTCTGGCGTGGAGTGCGATCTTATCCTTCATCTGTTCCATATATGCCCCCATTCTATATATCGTTAGATATATAGAATAGCAAAATCATAGCTGCTTGTCAATCCGTAAAGCGCCTATCCCCTTTGCAACGTAATGCAATCAAAATCAGCGCCGCACCGGAGCCAACCATAATCCATTGCAGCGGAACCACATCCGCCAGCGGGCCGAAAACTGCCATGCCAATCGGTAAAAAGCCGGCATACATGGAACTTAACAGGCCAAATACGCGCCCTTGCATAGAGGGCTCCGCTTTTTCCTGAATCAGAGTGGTGGTTGCAGTCTGTACGGTGGTCAGCGCAATGCCGTACAGCAGCATAAGTCCCAAATAAAGAATAAAGTTTTGCGAAAGCCCCATGCCAATGGCAAGCGCGCCAAATACAGTAATCCCCAGGATCAATGTTTTTGTGCGGCTTTTGAACCCGCCCCAAATGCTCATCAGCAGGCCGCCTACTATCATACCGCCAAACCCGACCAACTCCACCGCCGTTAAGTACCAATACGTATCGCCATAGATACGGCTGACGAGCAGCTGTGCAAGGAAGCCTGCCGGAACACACAGAAATATGAAAAGCCCGTAAACGATCAGCAGCCTTCCAATGAGCTTGTCCGAAAACGCATACTTCACACCGATTTTCATATCGGCAAGCACCGATACCTTTTCCTTAGGCGGCTCATGCATGGGGATGAGCACGCAGGCAAGCAAGCCGATTCCAAGCGCCGCCGTAACAACGTCTATCATCAGCGTGGAGCGAAGTGTGCTGATGCTAAGAATAACCCCGGCAGCGGCAGGCGCGGCAAACTGAACCACCGATTGCATGGTGGCGTTGATGCCATTGTAGCGCATCAGTTTTTCTTCCGGCACAAGCTGGGGAATGACCGCGTTTACCGCCGGGGTCTGCACGCCCGCGCCAAGCGAGCGGATGACAGACATGATGAGCAATGCGCCCAGCAAAACCGGCTCTGCCGTGATATGGGGCATCATCAGCATCATGGCAAAAGTCACCGCTGCAATGAGCGCATCCGCCCCGATGATCAACTTTTTGCGGCTATACCTGTCCGCCCATACGCCGCCCACAAAGGAAATCAGGAATTGCGGAAGATATGCGCAGATGGTAAACGCGGCAACCCACACCCCAGAGGATGTTTGAAGCGTTACATACCAGACGATTGCCATTTGCACCAAGGTTGAGCCAAACAACGTAATGCTTTGGCTGATCAAAAACAGTATTGCCTTGTTTTTCCAGTTGCTTTGCTGCACGCTCATCGCTCCGGCGCTTTCTTCACCGCGCGCATTTCTATATATCCGCGTTCTCCGCGCGGTTCAAGCTGGATGCGGGGATTCGCGTCATCCCATTCATAGCCGATCAATTTTGGATCATACTTGTCCATCGCATGTTCCAGTGCCACAATTGCTTCGCTGTAGTTCTCTTCCAAAAACGGCTCCCCCTGAAATACCAGATATTCCGCCGCAGGCAGAGCAATCACGTCAAAACCTTCGGGAACAGCGCCGTCATAATCAGTATCAACCTCCACACCCTGCACATAGGTGGAGGTGCCGGGCTTTTTGTACTGTTCGGGCAGCCACAGGCACACCGGCTCCTTGCACAGGGAATCCATGCTGGTCAGCAAGCCCCATACATCGCACCCAACTTCCTCACAATATGCGAAATAGTCCTCGGCAGCCCTGCCGCGTTTGATGATTACCTTGCGCTCCGGCCTTTGCTGAAGCTGGATAAATACACTTTGTACATGATTCATGTCAAATGATTCCTTTCTTAGCTCTTTGAATTTTACGCCATATGGGATGAAAAGTGTGATGGGAACCTTTGTGCGCGCATATTCACCAGGATTGCACCCAAACTCCCGAAAAAACGCACGCTGATAGCCGTCCACGCTGCCAAAGCCAAGGTCGTATGCGGCGTCGGTCACGCGGCAATTCTCATTTTTCAGCCGCAATGCGGATTTTGACAGCCGCAGCCTGCGGATATACTCTGCAGGCGTCAGAATCGTATATTGGCGAAACAGCCGGTACGAATGCCACGGGGAGAACTTCGCCACCCGCGCAAGATCGGCCATAGTAATCTCTTTTTCCAGATACGTTTCAATATATTCCTGCATCCTTTGGACTGCCATCGTTTGTTCCTTCACCTTTTCACCTCCCATCGTGTAAAGTCTACGTTATCTCAAAAGAAATCTCTCGACTTTCCTTGCCATATTGGTTTCTCTAAGATACAACAACGCAAATTACGATGCTATTGTCGCCGCAGAGATAATAGGCAGAACCACGGCATTGTGCCTTAGAGAAAAAAACAATGGGCGATGCCGTCCCGGGCATGAGTGCGCCACCGGCTACCATCTCCCTATTGCTTATCTTCAAACTAACTTGACCCGAAGGCTTTTTGCATGGAAGGCCAACTAGACAATCTACCGTTGTTGCCAGTACAAAAATATCAAAAAAACAAGGCTTTCTTCTTATAGTTTTTTACCAATATAGAAAGCATATCCATAATATTGCTTATATTTTGAATACAGTTCCACCTCGCGTTGGTTGCCCATAGCAAATGCCTCTACAGTCTTATTTCCGCTATATTTTTCCAATAGTGCTTTCAATGCCGCGTCACGCGGAACAAAATAATGATCTGTCCAGCATTTTTCAGGCAGCATAAACGATGCGATAAACTGGTACCCTGCTGCCTGCATTACCTCTATATTATGCCCAATTGTATCCAATTTGCTTCCGGCGTCCAGCCAAAACTTATCGACCTCCAAAGGATGCGCATCGGCAAACCACGAGGGGCTTGTTACGGCAACATAGCCGCCTTTTTTAAGAAATGTATTCCAATAGCGTAATCCCTTTTCAAAACCTATATTATCGATTGCTCCTTCAGACCAAATCAGATCAAATTCTTCTTTTTGAAAAGGAAGGTCGTCCATAGAACCAACAAGCCCATTAATTTTTTCTTCCAAGTTTAACCGTTTGGCATTTTCGTTTAGTATATGGATAAAGTCGGGGAATAGATCTACACCGACAATGCTCCCTGCGAGATTTTGCGCAAGAACCATTGTTTGTCCGCCGTTTCCGCATCCTAAATCCGCTATACGATTAATTTTATCAATATTTTCAAGAAAACTTAACGCTTTGATTGTCATTTCGGGGCTACCAGGCCCTTGTCTTTCCAAGTCCTTATGAGCTTCAATCACCAAGTCAATCATGGATGGTTGTTTGTCTCCCACTATCATTCTCCTTTTTCATATATTACGATAACAACTAATTATACAGTATATTGTGTATTTACACCAGCTACAGCATCCTCTGCCACGCTATCAATTGTTGCTTCGTACACATAAAAAGGCAAAACGTGAACAAGAAGCTTAATTTATCCACTTTTCATATAAACGATACGCGCCTGTTACTGGCATTTTTTATTCCCGAATAGCAAACTCAGACTTCGCGGCCCATTTTTTCAGCCTGCTCAAGCACACCAGACTTCTCAATAGCCCCTTCATCGTCAACACCACCCGTCTGGATTACGCCGCGATCCTTCCACGACAAGAACTCTGTCATTCCTTCATACGTCGTGAGTACGGGTTTATACTGATCCTTGCTGGGGTCGCCGCCGCATACAAAGAAATAGCTTTCCTTTATGCCAAGCGGACGAAGGCCGCCGGATCCGGTGTAGGCATACAGCCGATCTATATACGCCTTCACCTGCGCAGGTACCGAAAACCAATAAAGCGGCGCCGTCATTAGCAGTACGTCGTGGTTTTCCATGAGCGCGGATAATTCGGTGAAGTCATCATCGATTGAGCAGGCGCGCCCTTTGCTCCAGCAGGTATTGCATGCCGTGCACCCCTGTATCCTTTTGTTTCCCGCATTGTATTTGGTCACACGATGCCCCGCGGCTTCGGCACCTTTAATAAACGCATCTGCCATTTTGTCGGTGTTTCCATTTTTCCTCGGACTCCCTGTCAAAACCAAAACTTTCTTACCCATTGATGTATCCTCCATTACATATGTCATATTTCCGACACCCATTTTCATGAAGTATTCGGTTGACTATTTATTGTACGTTTATTATACTATGTATTAAAAGAGATTCAAGTACGCAGATGTTTTTAACTTAGTATTGTGTACAATACCAACCCGAAGCAGGAGGGCATACAGATGGGGCAATCGATAACGTTTGAGGAATATGTAAAAATTGCATGCGAAAGCGCGACAGCATCCGGAGCCTGCCCTGTCACAGCGCTGATCCAGATGCTGCAGGGTAAATGGAAAAGCCAGGTTCTTTACGCGATGAGTCTAAACGATACGCTCCGGTTTGGCGAACTCAAAAAGGAAGTGCCCGGCATCACAAACACAATGCTTACAGCAACGCTTCGAGAGCTGGAGGCAGACGGGCTGATCCACAGGGAGCAATTCAACGAAATTCCCCCGCATGTCGAATATTCTTTAACCGAGAAAGGTAAAAACCTTTTTCCGGTTTTTTATGAGATGCTAAAGTGGGGGCTGCAATACGCCGAATAGAAGATTGGCTGAGGGCCGGTGCCGCAGATTCATTGATGCCAGTAAACGCTATATAGGAGAAGAGGATGGCGGATCGTTATTTCCAAAACAAAAAGCGGAATCCCACAAAATTGCTTTCCTTTGGGTTTATAAAAAATGAAGGCAGGTACCTATATTCTACAGAGATTGCAGAGAGCCAATTTGTGATGTATGTTGCTATCACAGAAGAAGGCCGCGTCTATACGAAAGTTGTAGACCCCCTAAGCGGCGATGAATATGTACTGCACCATTCTGCCGGTGCCGGCGGAGCCTTTGTCGGCATGGTGAAGGCAGATTATGAAACAGTACTTCTTGAAATTGCCCAAAAATGCTTTGAGCCGGACGTGTTCAAAAGCGATTATGCCCAAAAAGTCATTTCCCACGTGCGGGAGGTATATGGCAGTGAGCCGGAGTTTCTTTGGGAAAAATTCCCGGGTAACGCTGTTTTCAGGCGGCAAGATACACATAAGTGGTATGGCGCGTTGCTAACTGTTTCTAAACAAAAGCTCGGACTGGACTCCAACGAAGCCATCGAAATAATTGATTTGCGCGCTCGCCCCGACGATATTGATTCCATGGTGGATCACAAAAAGTATTTCCCCGGCTACCACATGAACAAAAAGCATTGGTATACGATGTGCCTAGACGGCACTGTTCCAATAGAAGAAATCTGTGAGCGGATCGCGAACAGCTACGAGCTGGCAATAAAATAAGAAGATGCAGCATGGAATCTGCTTTTTCATGCTGCTTTTGCCTGTGGGAAAAAATTCGCGCACCATTGTTGATGCACGAACTTGTCCACAGGTTCACACCTGCTGTAATGTGTTGACGAAATAGATGTCGCTGAGCTAAGCAAAACGGGGTCCCCGCGCAAGCCCAGCGTAGCGGGCCTCTTGGGGAAAAGGAGCAGCAACGGAGCATACGAAAAACCCACGCGTCCTTTTGCGTGGGTTTGAAGTGTCGCGCAGTTTGCTGCGGCGTGGAGCTGTTGAGCAGACTTGAACTGCCGACCTCTTCCTTACCAAGGCAGTACCACAACTGTAATTATGTGCCCCATACATCAATATTAGCACAGGAGAACCGCTTAGACAAGCGGTTTTTTTGTATCAAATGCACCTAATGTATTTTTGTGCATTTGGGCTGCCCCCAATCTTTGTACCAAGTACAGAGTTAGTGGAGGAGGCATCGTAAAAGTTTCTTATACAGCATATACCATGCTCTGAGGCGCTGGCGGCCTGCCGCCAAGGCTACTATGTGGTC
>JBMNTU010000106.1:0-6844 GCA_050945895.1 Christensenellaceae bacterium
AACAGAAAACTATGCGATCGACCCGTCTGGCAAAGGCTACCCCTACATTCCCGGGCTGTGGAACGACGAACAGATTCCGGGGCATAAAGAGCTGGCAGACCGCGTACATGCGCAGGGCGCAAAAATCATCGCGCAGATTTATCATGCGGGACGGCAGACGCAGCAGCGTATTATCGGCAGCCAGCCGGTCGCCCCTTCCGCCATACCCTGCCCTACAAAAAAGGAAATGCCGCGGGAACTGACCGTTGACGAAATCAAAAAAATCATTGGGCAGTTTGGCGACGCGGCGCTGCGTGCAAAAAAAGCAGGCTTCGACGGCATACAGGTGCATGGCGCACACGGATATCTGATCACGCAGTTTATGTCCAGCTATTCCAACAAACGCACGGACGAATACGGCGGCTGCTTCAATAACCGCGCAAGGTTCGCGGTGGAGGTCGTGCAGGATATCCGCAAAAAAGTGGGGGAAGACTTTATTGTAGACTTTAAGATCTCTGGTGAGGAGGCCGTTCCCGAGGGAATGACAATAGAAGATACAAAAGCGGTCTCCATATTGCTGGAAGACGCGGGCGTTTCGTCCATCAACGTATCCATCGGCGTATACGCCAGCTGGTATACACAGGTGCAGCCCGCCGTTATGGGCCATGGCTGGATTACAGATTTTGCAAAAGAAATCAAAAGTGTGGTAAACGTTCCGGTTACAACGGTCGGCCGCATCAACGACCCGATGTATGCCGAGTCCATCATCCGAAGCGGCAAAGCGGACGCCGTATTTATGGGCCGTGCTTCCCTTGCCGACCCAGCGTTGCCCAATAAGGCAAAGGCAGGAAACTATGAAGGGATCATCCGCTGTACGGCATGCCTGCAAGGGTGCACGACGGAAATCGATAAAGACAACCCCGGCGGTTGCGTTGTCAACCCGTTGACCGGCCGCGAAAGCGAATACGACCTTTCGCCTGCCAAAGAAAAGAAAACCGTTTGGGTCATCGGCGGAGGCCCGTCGGGTGCGGAAACGGCTATTTTGGCGGCGCAGCGCGGACACAGCGTTACGCTGATAGAGGCGCAGGACCGCCTGGGCGGAATGTATTACACGGCATCTATTCCACCGTGGAAAGGCGAGATTTCCACCTTTTTGGCATGGCAACGCTATACGCTGGACCAGCTGGGCGTGGACGTACGCCTGAACACAACGGCAACAGCGGAAATGGTGGACAAAGAGAAGCCGGACGTTGTTGTGATTGCAACAGGCAGCCAAACATGTTGCCCGCCCATTACGGGAATTGACCACAGCTTTGTCCGCAATGCGGTAGACCTTTTGAACGGCGAGTTTACGACGGAAGGAAATATTGCAATAATCGGCGGCGGGCTTGTTGGCGGCGAAACTGCCAACTATCTGGCACAGCGCGGCAGTACGGTTGCAATCTATGAAATGCTGCCGGATATCGTAACGGAAGAGCCGGACAACATGAAGTATTTCCTCAAAAAAGCGTTCAAGGAATTTGCTGTAGATATCCATGTAGATACGCGGGTCATCAGCATCAATAAAGACGGGACAATTACATATGCAGGCAAGGACGGCATGGAAAAAACGTCGGAAAAATACGATATGGTACTGCTGTCTACTGGTATGGAATGCGTAAACAACCTGTATACGGATATGGAAGGCAAGGCAAAAGAAATCTACCTGGTTGGCGACGCGCGCGTTGCCGGCAATGCGCTTTCGGCCATTCGTGAAGGCTACGAGCTTGGACTGAAAATTTGACCCCGGAGGGCAGTGAAATGTATATCGAGGCGGAAAAAGTCCGGCTGGAAAAGCGGGAGCGTGTGCAGGGCGGAGACGGATATGTGCTGATAGATCAGCTGCTGGAAGGGGAAAACCTTCCGGAGAATGCAGATATGTTTGCGATTTGTACGCTGGAGCAGGGCTGCGAAATAGGAAAACACTTTCATAAAGGCGATACAGAATTCTATTATTGCTTAAGCGGCGAAGGCGAGCTGAATGACAACGGCACAAAACGAACCCTTCTGCCGGGCGATGTAACGCGCTGCATGGATGGAGAATATCATGCGATCATCAACCGCCATGCACAGCCGTTGAAGTTTCTTGTGGCTATTATAGCCAGCTAGAAAGGGTGCACGTATTATGCATATTCCAAGCAAAGCGATACGAAGGGAACGCAGCGACCGAGAAATGAACGGCCAAGGCCATATACTGACAGACTTTTTGCTGGAGGGGGAAAGCCTGCCAAGCGGCGCGAATATGTTTGCGGTTGTAACGATTGGGCAGGATTGCTCCATCGGCAAGCATGTCCACGAAGGAGAAACGGAGGTCTATTATTGCCTGAGCGGAAAAGGAAGCCTGGACGATAATGGCGAAGCGGTCATTTTCCGGCCTGGAGATATCCACACCTGTGGCGGCGGTGCATACCACACGATCGTAAACGACCAGGAAGAACCATTACGCTTTTTGGTTGCAATCGTTTCTGATTAGCAACTGCATAAAGAGAGGGATAGAAGGATGATAAAGCAGTATAAGTGGAAGGAAATAAACGATAACCTGATGGAGCATTTCCGCCTGCGAGATTTACCGGTAGCGGTAAAGTACTACAAAAAGAAAGAGGACATGCTGGCTACGGAAGGGCTTACGATCGAGCAAAAGCTGTGCGTGCCCTGCCTGGCTGTGGGGCGCGCCGCGCGAATGGGGCTTTCTGCGGGTATCACGCGCGAGAACTTCAACTACGATTATTGCCGGGGCGTACACGGGTTTTGTAAGCGGGACGAAAAGTGGAAATCGGCACAGCCGTTTGTAGACCGGTGGAACCACAGCAAAGAGGCCTCTAAGGCGCACCATCTGGCGCTGCTGGAAATGCCCCCGATGGAAGGATTTGCTGCGGCGCCTTTGAAGGATGGAATCATTAAAGACCCGGACGCAGTTGTGATTTTTGCAACGCCCGAACAAGCGTTCTGGATCTTGACGAGCGCCATCAACGAAAAGTATAAAAAATTGAATTTCACGTTTGTTGGAGAATCCAACTGCAACGATTCGTGGATTCGGACGACGCTCACCGGGGAGATATCCCTGGGTATTGGAAGCAACGGCGAGCGTGTATACGCTGGGTTGCCCCACGACGAGCTTATGATTTCGATGACGACAGAAGATATCCTGAATGTGCTGGAGGGTGCGGAAAATATGGCAAACGGCCGGGAACGGCTTTGCTATCCGGTACCGGCATTTGGCCTTGTCGGCGATATTGGCAGCGTTAAAAACCCTGCTTTTGAGGGATACTGAACGATTGTTTCTCCCCCTGTTGGATGTTTTATAAGGACTGGCAGAGCGAAGCCTGAAATACGGGCTTCTTTCTGCTATTTATTACAGCTTGCCCAATGCCGAAAAAACCTGCTCCTTCCGTGCGTTGTTATGCAGTGTACTTTTTCCGTATACTTTTTCCTCGGTGAACTTGCTTGCGGCAGAAAAGAAAGACTATCTTTTTTATCCGGAATATAATATGATAATAGAATACACTGATTTGCATACAAACTTAGTTTTACATTACTCTACACGACATAGCTGCGTTGTCGTTGGTTGGAACAGCCGTACTTTTAAACATATGAGTTTTGGCACGTTTAAAAAAAGCAGAGGATCGTCAGCGCCAAGTTGGTGAACAGAAACAAAAAAACAGTACATATGGATTTTGGGTGAATTCGGATTTGGGCCAATACGCTTGAGGAGGGATAGCACTTGCTTTTAAGATTAAATGTCGATGCTGGTATAACCAACAATCTGAGAGATGATTCGGAGCTTCGTGTAACAGGCTTTACCCGGGTGTACAACCAGGATGAGTGGACGTTTCCCATGCATATTCATAATGATATTGCAGATGTGGTGCTCATTACGAAAGGAGAGGGAACGCTCCTGTATAACAACCAAAAATTCAAAACACAAAAGGGCGACCTTCTGGTGTTCAACCAGGACTTGCTGCATGGAGAGCATACCAATCCGCAAAACCCGCTGGAGGAAATTTGCATCAGCCTGACCGGTGTACAGATCGATGGGCTGCCCTACAACCATGTCCTGCCAGACAATATTATGCCTATTGTAAAAACGGGAGAGTTTTACGAGGTAATCTATCACTTGTTTCATATGATTGAGCATGAATGCACAAAAAAAGAGAGCGGCTACGACGTAATTTGCCGGGATGCGGCAAAGACCATGCTTACGATTGTGCAACAGCTTGTAGACCGGTGCGAAGATGTGTATGAAGCAAAGAAGATGAATTTTCCGGTCATTTTGGAGGTCGTGGAATACCTTAATGTCAATTATAATGAAAATATTTCCCTTGAAGAGCTTGCGCGCAAGTTTCATTTCAGTTCCTATTATCTTGCTAGAAAGTTTAAGGAAGAAACGGGCTTTACCATAAACCAGTATATTACAACCCGCCGAATGGGGGAAGCGGAAAAGCTTCTTACCTATACGGATATGTCCATCGCCGAAATATCGTTTGAAATCGGCTACGATAACATCAACCACTTTTATGCAACATTCAAAAAATATACCGGACTTGCACCCGGAAAGCTAAAAGAAAGATACAACCGAACGTAAGTCCATTCACACGAACTGTCATTGCATAGTCATGGAAGTATATTGTACACTGGTCTCTGGTAGTGTTTTTCTGCTCAAAAACGCATCCGGACAGTTTTTGCTATAGAAACAGTATGATAATTGCCGAGTTTGGCGCGCCGCTGCCATAAAACGCGGCATCCGCAATTTTGAGGAAAGAGGAGTATGTAAAAATGACAGAGCAAAACGCTTCTTTTGATAATGTTCCATTTGAAGCTGAAGTAGAAAGCCGAAGGGAAACCCCGCCGCAAAAGAAATATACGGTTAAGGCGCTTTTGAAGCGCTGGTTTATCGATGGAATGGGCGCAATGGCGCTGGGCCTTTTTTCCAGCCTGATTATCGGGCTGATTATTTCGCAAATCGCAACCATTCCAGGGCTGGAGGTTTTGGGTGAATTTGCATCGGTGCTGTCTGCCAGCTCGCCCGTCGTAGGTGCGGCGATCGGTGTCGCCATTGCCTATGGCCTTAAAACCAAGCCTCTTGTTATGTTTGCGTCCGCAGCGACAGGCGCGTTCGGATACCTGATGGGCGGGCCGGTCGGCGCTTATGTTTCGGCGTTGATTGGCGCCGAGGTAGGAAACCTTGTGGCAGGAAAAACACCGGTAGATATCATTGTTACGCCTATTGTAACGATTCTTGTGGGCTGTGCGATCGGCCAGCTTACCGGCCCGGCCCTTAATTCGTTTATGACATGGCTGGGCGAAGTCATCAATTCCGCGACGATCCTTGCTCCCCTGCCCATGGGCATCAGTGTTTCGGTGCTGGTGGGAATTGCGTTGACGCTTCCCATCAGCTCGGCAGCGCTTTGCATTATGATGGGCATCAGCGGACTCGCTGCCGGTGCGGCTGCGGCAGGCTGCTGCGCGCAGATGATTGGGTTTGCCGTTATGAGCTTTAAGGAAAACGGCTGGGGCGGTTTTTTGGCCCAGGGGCTGGGCACCTCTATGCTGCAATTCCCCAATATTTTGAAACGTCCGCAAATTTGGATTCCGCCCATTGTTGCATCCGCCATTACCGGGCCGATTTCGACAATGGTGTTCCAGATGACCAATACGTCTACCGGGGCCGGAATGGGAACGGCCGGGCTGGTTGGCCAGTTTGGCGCATGGGCGGCCATGAGCGAAACAGTTGCGCCGGGAGCGATCATCCTGCAGATTGCAGTTGTGCACTTTGTATTGCCCGCGGTCATTACGCTTGTTGTTGCGGCTGTTTTGCGAAAAGCAAGCTGGATCCGTCCGCAGGACTTGAAACTGAATATTATAAAATAAGAACAAAGAAACACACCAGACATGCGATTGGCCGGGCTTGCGGGAAACCGTTCCCGGCTTTATTCTTCGTAGGGAGAAATTACTCCGCTGGCCATGGCAATGTAAATGGCGTCCGCACGGTTGATGGCCCCCAGCTTATTATATATATTCGTGATGTGCTTCTTTACGCCGTTTACCGTTATTCCAAGCATACCGGCTATGTCGCTGCGTGTTAGCCCCTGTGCCAGATAATCGAGAATTTCTTTTTCGCGGGCCGTCAGGTTTGTGGATGATGTGCGCGCGTTGGTTTTTTTGCCGCTGTTGTAGATACGGAGCATAACGGTCTCCCGCTTAATATATTCCTGGGTTGCTTTCTTTGCCCTGCTAAGCCACCTGTGGTCAAATGCATATTCATTCTGCTTGTCGGCCGCTTCTAGCAGCATAAGCGCTGTACGGCCGTGCTCTGCAAAGCAGGTAAAAACCCCGTTTTGCCATGTCATATCGTATGCGTTCCAAAACGCTTTCATAGCTTTTTTCTCATTGTTCATCAGAAACAAGCATGCCGCCATCAATATAGAGGTGTTTATTTCCAGCCCCCACATCCTGTGCTCAACAAACATTTCCTCCAATTCCAGCAGCATGGAATATGCCCCAACATAATCGCTTGCCGCATATTTGAAGGAAGCGCAAATCATACGGTCGCGCCCCCTGTCTAGAGGGATATCGATGGAATGCCTGCCGTTTCCCGTAAGCCAATGGGGAACCTTTCCAATATCGTTTACATGTAAATAGTAATATGCTTCTGCACAATCCCGCAGGCTGACCAAAGTGGCGGGGGTGGATTCGTCGACCGTTCCCTGTATTTGCCCCAGCACAGATTGGCGTGCCCCCCAATCCTTGAACCAGTTCCAAAGTTAGTGGAGTGATGATAAACTAACGAAGAAGGAGAATGGAGATGGCAAGGAAAAAATACACAACA